>NZ_JALIFQ010000035.1:0-31439 GCF_022867815.1 Blautia sp. NSJ-175 | reverse complement strand
GCTGAAGGCATCTAAGCGTGAAGCCCCCCTCAAGATGAGATATCCCATTCTTTAAAGAAGTAAGACCCCTTGAAGACGACGAGGTAGATAGGGCAGAGGTGGAAGTGCAGCAATGTATGTAGCTGACTGCTACTAATCGGTCGAGGGCTTGACCTGAGCACGGAAGTGCAAACGGCGGGTAAGAAAAAGGTTTTTGAGTTTTGTATATGCGGTTTTGAAGGTATATAAAAGATATGTACATGATATCCTATAAACATGATTTGATGTTTATAGGATTTTTTATTTTACAGAAATAATGAACAGAAATATATCCGGCAGCAAAGGGCAGAATACGAAAAAATCCACAGTACACCAGTATTACAAGTGTACTGTGGATTTTTTTGTCTGCTCATAAATCAGATCAATGTTTTTCCCGCTTCAGATCTTTGGAGAAGGACAGAAGCGCCAGCCCTAAAAGGAAAATACAGATATTGAAATAGAAGGGATAGGCCGGATTCAGGTCATAGAACCATCCGATCAGGCTGCCGAAGGGAACGGAAAGGGCAATCATCAGCATGTTATAAAGTGCATATATTCTGGAACGTTCCTTTTCATCTACGAACAGTGCCATAAGCGCGTCTTTCCTGGGAATGACAATAGCGTAAGCGGAGGATTCCAGGATTGTGTACAGCATAACCAGCAGGAGATTTTTCTGCGGACAGAGAATCAGGAGTATATGGCTGGCTATGTAGATAAAAAATCCGATGATCATGGAGTTTCTGATCCTGAGCCGGTGAAACAGATTCTGCAGGAACACCACGAAGAGGATCATGATCACAGTCCTTATGAGCGGAAATACAGCCACCAGTTCTTCTGAAATATGCAGGCTCTCTGTTATGTAGAGTGAAAAAAAGTTAGTAGTCGCAATCAGAAGTATATTGGTTAAAGTCATAATGTAGACCACAAGGCGCATCCTGGATGAGCGCAGGATCTGCATGAAGATTTCCTTATATCCGGTCAGCATGGAAAAATAGGACATATTCTTAGTCTCTTCCATTCGCTGCCGGCCAATCTTGGTTTCACCTCCGAATTTGTAAAGAAGAACAAATTTGGCTGTCATGGATATTCCTGACAGGAAGAAGATCACGCGAAATACAGGTACCAGATCATATATTTTCAGCAGCCAGATGGAAAGTGGTGCGAAGAATACAGAGAGCATACCGCATATCTGTATCAGGGTAAATGCATTGGTAATATGCTCCGGGGGACAGTCCTCAATAAACAGGCAGTTCCAGGAAGTATTGGTGATCTGAAAGGAGGCATTGATGGCAGCCGCAATCAGAAAATGCCAGAAATTCTGGGAGAAGGCCCATATAAAACAGGGGATACTCCAGGAGATGGTGTCAAAGATCACAGTTGCCCTGCGCCGCCCCATTTTGTCAGTCAGGGCGCCTCCGATAAATGCAAAAAAAACCTGCAGCAGAAAACCAAGTGAGAGGGTAGTCCCGATCTCCAGGCTGGAAAGCCCGATCTTCCGCATATAAAGTGCCTGATACGGGGAAAAGAGGGAATAAGGGATGAACCAAAGAGGCTCTGTGCAGATAGACCATTTAGGGTTCCCTTTCAGCTGGAGGAAGGTCTGTACCAGAACATGGTTTCGGATTCTGTTTCTTAAGGGGTAAGATTTCATAATGAGTAAGCGTTCCTTTTCATCGTAATATTGTAGAGAATCTTTTTTCATTATAAGGAAAGGCAGCCTTTAAGTAAAGCAGATAATCTCTTAAAATTCAACAAAATTTCACCATGGAAACAGTCGTTATGCTCAGAAAATCAGGCGTTTCTAAAAAAATGACACCAGATTAAAATTTGGGCCATTATGTGAGGAAAAGGCCGGAGATATAATAAAGCCATCTCAAAAGGAAGCAGCACCATAAAGCGTGCAGAATAAAAAACAGGAGGAATGAAAAGTATGAGAATGAAAAGAGCAGCGGCATTTACACTGGCCGGTCTGATGGCGGTTTCCATGACGGCATGTGGTTCAGGAAACGGGGGAAGTGCAAAGGGCAGTACATCTGACAGCACAGAGGAGACGAAAAATGAGGCGGCGGCTACAGCGGGGAAAAAGGATGCTTCTGAAAAGCTGGTCGTGTGGACACTGGCGGATGACCTGAAACAGTTTGCTGAGCGCTACTGTGAAAAGAACCCGGATGTACAGATAGAAACAGTGACCATCGCACCTGCAGATTATCCCACAAAGATACAGACAGCCATGCGCGGAAAACAGACCACTCCGGATATCATTGTAGGGGAACCGCAGATGCTGGAGGATATGTACGAGGCGGGATATTTTGAGGATTTGGATCAGGAGCCTTACAATGCCCAGGACTATGCAGATAAGATCGTAGACTATGTGTGGGATGTGGGAAAAGACGCAGACGGCGTGCAGAGAGCAATCTCCTATCAGATCACTCCCTGCGGTGTTTTTTACAGAAGGGATATTGCAGAGAAAGTGTTTGGGACGGATGACCCGGAGGAAATCGGTAACCTGTTCCAGGATTATGACACGATTCTCTCAACAGGGGAGACACTCAGGGATGCCGGCTACAAAATATTTGCCTCTGACATGGAGATGACATATTTTTCCGGTGACAGCGCCTGGGTGGAGGACGGAAAGCTGAAGATAGATCAGGCCAGAATGGACTATCTTGACTCCTGCGTGAAGCTCTACCAGAACGATATGACAGCATACGTTGCCCAGTGGTCCACAACCTGGTATCAGGCTATGGGCGGTTCTGTGCCGGTGATCGACAAAGAAACAAACGTATGGGATGAGACCGAGATGGAGGAAGCTGCTGAGAACGGAAAGACAACAGAAATCTTTGCCTACGGCCTTCCCGCCTGGGGTGTGGTGACCATGCGAGACCATGTGGGCGACTTATCCGGAAAATGGGGAGTATGCGCAGGTCCTGCTTACGGATTCAGCGGCGGTACCTACATAGGCATCAGCGCTCTCAGTGAAAAGAAAGAGCTGGCCTGGGATTTCCTGAAATTCTGTACCTTGACGGAAGAGACACTGGACTGGTGGATCGAGGCTTCACAGGGAGACGTGGTATCTTATCTTCCATGTCTGGAAAAGCATAAAGAGGATGAAAATACGGTATACGGCGGTGAAAAATTATACCAGTTCTTCCTGGAACAGGCAGAGGGGATTGACTATTCTAAAGTCACCAAGTACGACAAGAAGATAAATGATGCATGGGCAGCGGCCATCGACTCCATCAAGACAGGAGAAAAGTCAAAAGAGGATGCAGTGGATGAATTTTACGATGTAGTAGCATCCACATATCCGGAGATTGAAATCCAGCGCTGAGTGTAACTGTGCAGACAGTTCTGTGTATAGAAAAGAGGGAAAAAATGGGAGAAAAGGCTGTGCCCGGAAAAAAGAAAAGAAACATTGAGTCAACCGGTTATTTCTTTGTTGCTCCGTTTGTGATTGCATTTATCATTTTCAGCGTCTATCCGGTGCTTCGGACATTTTATCTGAGCTTTACCGATTATAAGGGATTCGGGGATGCGGCGCTGACGGGAGGTGTGAATTATCTGCGTGTTCTTCAGGATAAATTTTTCTGGAGATCCCTGTGGAACACCGCGAAGATCTGGAGCGTAAATATTGTCCTGCAATTGGGACTGGCTTTGGCACTGACGATTGTGTTCAGTGATATCAAATATAAGATAAGAGGACTGGCAGTTTTCAGAGCCTTATATTACCTGCCGAATCTGATCGCGGCAACATCTGTTGCATTTCTCTTCAAAACACTGCTGGACTGGAGATACGGAACCCTGAACCAGATCCTTGTGGGTTCCGGCGCTGTGGGCAGCCCGGTCAACTGGCTTGGCTCCACGGCCACAGCCCCCTATGTGATCTCCGTCATCAGCGCGTGGATGTGGTTTGGCAACTCCTTTATCATGCTGATGGCAGGGGTACAGGGTATTTCCAAAGATTATTTTGAAGCAGCGGCCATCGACGGGGCAGGGAGGATGAAAACTTTTACGAGAATTACACTGCCGCTACTAAAGCCTATTATGTTGTATGTGGGAATCACATCACTGATCGGCGGACTGCAGATGTTTGACCTTCCGTTCCTTATCAGCGGCGGTACGGCGGGAAATCCAAGCGGCAGTACCCAGACAGTTGTTATGTATCTCTACAAATTCGGATTTGAGACAAATCAGGTGGGATATGCATCTGCTATTGCCTATGTATTGTTTATCATCATATTCCTGTTTTCCGCACTGCAGTTTAAAGTGATGTACGGCAGGAAAAAGGGAGGGAACTGATATGGCAGCAAAAGCGAAAAAGAGTATATTGTACATCATTCTGATCCTTCTGGCTGTTATATGCCTGATGCCTTTTGCGCTCATGATGGTAAATGCCACCAGAAGCGGTTCCGAGATCGTACATTCCTTTACACTGATCCCAAGCAATGCTCTGGCGCAGAACTGGGAGACCGTGTCCGGATACTTTGACCTGTTCAAGGGAATCTTAAACAGTCTTATAGTATCTGTTCCGGCCACACTGTTATCTTCTTATTTCTCTGCCATGGCAGCTTACGGGCTTGTGATGTATAAATTTAAGGGAAACAAATTCATCAGCGGCGTCATCATTATTTTCATGATGATACCGGGCCAGCTCAGTATGATAGGATTTTACGACCTGATCACAAAAATGCATATGATCGATACCTACTGGCCGCTCATCCTCCCTGCCATTGCCGCTCCCGGCACCGTGTTTTTCCTGAGGCAGTATTGTGAGGGCGCTCTGCAGCCTGCCCTTATTGAGGCGGCCAGAATGGATGGGGCGAAGGAAATCTATATTTTCCATAAAATTATCCTTCCCCTCATGTCACCCGGCATAGCTACTATGGCGATCGGTGCTTTCATCGGAAGCTGGAACAGTTACCTGATACCCCTTATCTTACTGAACACACCGGAAAAATTTACGCTTCCTGTCATGATCGCATCCCTGAATGCATCCACGGATATCACGGCAAACCAGGGAGCCATTTATCTGGCGGTTGCTATTTCCGTGATCCCGATTCTCATTGTGTTCGCATTCTGTTCCAAATACATTATCGGCAGTATATCAGCCGGAGGTGTCAAAGAGTAGGAACTGTGATATAATAAACAAAAGCTTGCTCATATTTGGAGGCTGCGGTTTCTGCCGCAGCCCCGGTCAAAAGAGAAGGAGCGGATAAAATGAGAAAGAAAAGGTATCTGCCCATGCTTGCGGCTTCCCTGGCCCTTGCAGGTCTTATGGGCGGCTGCGGGGATACCGGCCTTATGCCGGCCGGACGGGAAGAGGAGAAGACAGAGAGCAAAACGGCGGATCTGGACTGGTATATTAATTTTTCCTGGTTTACCACCACTTGGGGGAAGAGTGAGGTTTCCAAAGCTGTCACGGATCTTACAGGGGTCAATGTCCATTTTCTCTCCCCAAAAGGGGACGAGTCTGAAAAATTAAATGCCATGATCGCCGCTGATACCCTGCCGGATCTGGTCACTCTTGAATGGTCAGCAGCGCAGAACAGTGAAATGATAAAAAACGGACAGGTATATGCCCTGAATGAGCTTGCGGATCAATATGACCCGGGCTTTTATGACGTTCTGGATCAGGATGTACTGGATTGGTACAAACAGTCGGACGGAAATCTGTATGCCTATTACAACTCTTTCTATACCCCGCAGGATTATGAGGAGAACGAAGAGATTCCGTCCAATCAGGTATTTCTTGTGAGAAAGGATATCTACGAGGCATTGGGAGAACCGGATATGACAACGCCGGAGGGCTTTTCGGAAGCTGTAAAAAGAGCGGCGGAATTATTTCCGGAAGTAAACGGGGAACCTCTGATTCCCATCGGTGCGGATGAATTTACAGACAGGGGAAACGTTTCTTTTGGTCTGTATCTGCAGTCATTTCTGGCGGTACCTTATGAAAAAGACGGAATATATTATGACAGGAACACTGACCCGGATTATCTGGCATGGCTGAAGACGTTCCGGGAGCTTGCCGGTGAAGGGTATCTAAAGGACGAGATATTTGTGGACAAAAGGCTGCAGCTAAAAGAAAAATTTGAAAAGGGGCAGTATTTCTGTCTGCTTTACCAGTCTACAGATATTATTGACCAGCAGAGGAAGCTGGGAGAGACGAACCCGGACTGTGTGTATATTGCGGTGGAGGGACCGCGCAATCTGGCAGGGGATGATCCGCAGCTTCCGGTGGGCGGGATCTACGGATGGACAGCCACCTATATACCAAAAAACTGCAGTGATCCAAAGAAAGCACTGGAGTTATTAAAATATCTGATCAGCGAGGAAGGCCAGAAAATGACTTTCCTGGGTGTTGAGGGGAGTATGTACGATATGAAGGATGGCGTGCCTGTGGTGAGGCCGGAAGTAAAAGAACTGCTGTCCTCTGACAGGCAGGCCTATGACGAGCGCTACGGGGCAGACAATACCTACTGGATGATGCAGAATAATGTGATGCAGATGAAGTGGAAAAATGAGACAGATCCTGTGATCCGCCAGCTTCAGGAGTGGACCTATCCTTATACGATATATACATCCCAGTACAGTACAAATTTTAACGGGGACGCCGTGTTGGCTGCGCTGGAGGAAAAGCAGCAGAAAATATGGGGAGATACCCTGCCAAAACTGCTTCTTGCGGACAGTGATCAGGAATTTGACAGGATACTGCAGGACTATCTGGAGCTGAGAGCGGAAAACGGATATGACACCTATGCGGAGAACATGACGGAGGCTTACAGACAGAACAAGGAAAAACTGGGATTTTCAGAGGATTAGGCTATGGATAGAGTGGGGAATGTATTTGCGAATCTGAAACTGAATCAAAAGTTTACACTTGCCATCATGCTGATCGTTGTCATGCCCATGGTGGGCTTTTCCATTTTTCTGTATCAGAACATATCCAAGAATACCTTGCAGCAGTCTGCCTCGGAGCTGGGCAATCAGGTGAAAGAGGATTATGGAACCATGCAGAGTATTGTGGAGTTCTCCAATATGTCTGCTCAGTCCTTTTTGGGAAACCAGGCATTAAAGGATATGCTGCTGCGCTTAAAAGACCATGAGGAGATCAGAACAGAAGATTACATAGCATTCAACAGGGATGATATCGCCCTGCTGGAACGCCTGGTGAACAGCAACCCCTATCTGTATCAGGTGCGTGTCTATGCGGACAGCAATACATTTCCGGAGATGATACCCATCCTCTATCACGGGGACAGAGTCTATGATTTTCCCTGGGGAGAGGATTACGAACCCGGCAAATGGCAGATCGACTATGCAGACGATTCCGTCACACATCTGATGGCGCTGATCAATGACGCGGAGGATGATTACGGGAACAAAATAGGGACCATTGAGACAGCGGTTTCCATGGATGAATTTTTTCCTGACATGTACCGGGGCGGTGAGCGCGTCTGGTCTTGTTTTGTGTCTGCGGACGGACAGGTAGCTGCGGATGACAGGGCAGCTTCAGAGAGCCCCTGGAAAGAGGCGGCAGCTAGAATGGCCGCCCGGACAGAGCAGCCCCCAAAGGAGATGGAGATGAAGAACATTACCCTTGAGGGGGAACCCGTCATATGGGTGAGCCAGCCTGTAAAGGAGCTGTCAGGGACCTATATCCGGGTTGCCAGCATTAAAGACCAGATGAATCGGCTTGCAGCTTATAAAAACCAGCTTCTGCTTATCCTGCTGGTTATTTTTCTATGTCTGGCGCTGGTCGTGAACAGCGTTGTGAAGGTACTTCTGCGGAAATTCTATCACATGCTCCTGGTGGTCCGGAAGGTACAGGAGGGGGACCTGGCACAGCGTGTATCCAACCCCGGCAGTGATGAGATGGGGGAGATGAGCACCCAGTTCAATAAGATGCTGGACCACATCCAGATTCTGATGAAGGAGAACATAAACAGGGAGGTCCTGATCAAGAACACAGAGATCAAGGCACTTCAAAACCAGATCAATGCGCATTTTATCTACAATGTTCTGGAGGCTGTCAAAATGATGGCTGAGATCAACGAGGAATATGAGATCTCGGACTCTGTGACAGCACTGGGCGAACTGCTCCGGTATGGTATGAAATGGACATCCAGTGATGTGACGATCCGCCAGGAGGTGGAGTATATAAAGAACTATATACAGCTTATGAACCTCCGTTATGACTACACCATCGGACTTTCCATCAATATACCGGATCATATCTATGAGCAGCAGATACCGAAGATGTCCCTGCAGCCCATTGTGGAAAATGCCATCTGCCATGGAATTGAGGAGACGGAAGAGGACTCTGTTATCTATATCAAAGCAGTCTGTCATGAGAAGGACTATGATATAGAGATCACAGATTCCGGAAAGGGAATGGATGAGCAGCAGATCGCGCTGCTGAAACGTAAGGTGAGTGGGGAGATTGAAGTGAGCGGCGGCTCAGGAAACGGAATCGGGCTTAAAAATGTACAGGACAGAATCCATATCCGTTTCGGGGAAAGCTATGGCCTGCATTTTGCGTCCAGGGAGGGGTGCTATACAAAGGTGAGCGTGCGCCTGCCGTATTCGGCGGCTCACATTCCGGAGGACAGCGGTACGTTTGGCGGTACAGAGAAAGAAAAGGGGATTGAGGAAAAAAGAGATGAAGACGCTGTTGATTGTGGAAGATGAAAAAATGATCCGCCAGGGAATCGCTGTTATGTCAAAGCGCAGCAAGGTGGAGATTCAGGAGATCCTTGAGTGCAGAAACGGCCTGGAGGCAATGAAGCTTCTGGAGGAGCGGGACATAGATGTAATGTTCACAGATATCCGCATGCCGAAGATGGATGGGATCGACCTGGTAAAGGAGACGGAAAAATTAAGCCGCAGGCCCAAAATAGTGGTCATCAGCGGATATGATGATTTTAATTACGCGGTGGAAATGCTGAAGCACGGTGTCCAGGACTATATCCTGAAACCTGTGAAAAGAGATAAAATAGAGGAGCTGCTGCAGAAGCTGGACGCGCAGATCATGGAGGAAAAGAAATGCGCGGGATTTGACAGACAGGCGTTTTCCAGGCAGATGATGTACTATCTGGAAAATCCCCAGGTTTCAGAGGAGGACCTGGCAGCGCTTAAGTGGAAATTTGAGCAGTATATGGGGCAGGAGTCCTATTACGCGGTGGCAGCGGGCAGAACCGGAGGGGGAAGACCCACCGGTGCTCTGTGTATGGAAAACGAGGGGCAGTGTATATTCTTCTGCCCCGGCAGTGCTGTCTATGAGGAGGAGCCGGATATGTGCGCGGGGATAAGCGGCCCGCATATCTCCTTTGAGGAGGCTGCAGATGCTTACAGGGAAGCCATGGAGGCCAGAATACAGGCCTTTTTGTACGGCAGCTCCCGGCGCTGCCGGTGCGGGGAGGAGAGCGGGAAAATCCCCGGTGATTTTGTGGAACGTTTTGTTCAGCAATTTCCGACAGAACATTTAGACCAGGCATTGATTTCCTTTCAGAATTATTTTTTTGAGGCAGAGCATGGGAAGATAGACGGGAGAGATATGACAGACACTGCCCGGAATCTGCAGAGAGCGCTGGAGGAGACCTATAAAAAGCTGCTCCCGGAAGAAGAACAGGATATTTTTCAAAGGGAACACCCCCTGGCATGGAGATGCGCAGAGGAATACCTGGAGGATTTTGTATCCTGGGTCAGACAGGCAGGGAGCTGCCTTGACCGGGTCTGTGACAGCAACCTGAACCACAGCAGAATCAGGGCAGCAGTGCGCTTTGTGGAGGAGAATTTCAGGAAGGATGTGAATATGGCTATGGTTTCCAATCACGTCTCCATGAACTATTCCCTGTTCTCCATTGCTTTCAAAGAATATACAGGCGTGAATTTTGTCAGCTATCTGAAAAAACTGAGGATTGAGGAGGCGAAACGTCTTCTGGAGACTACAGAGGAAAAGGTCCAGGATATCGGCCGGATGGCCGGATTTGAGAATGATAAGAATTTCCTGAAGTGTTTCAAGGCAGCCTGTGGGGTCTCACCTTCAGAATACAGGAAAAATACGGCAATGAGAAAGTAAAAGTCAAAAGTCCGGGGACATAAAAAGCCGCACGTTCGATCATAAGATCGTCTGTGCGGCTTTTTCTATTGCTCTTAGATATGCATCCTTTTTCTGACCTCATTTCTCAGGCCGCTTCTTCTCAGGATGGTGATCAGTGCCCCGTCAATTATAACAGAACAGGTTAGCACTACAGCAGACCAGGACAGGGCCAGGGGTTCCTGATAGTAGTGCTGGATCAGCAGCTCAATACAGATTGTCAGAACCGCGATCTCCGCCAGAACCACTGCAGCCAGGGACAATATGGAGCGGTGCCTGTACCTGAGGCAGAAAGCAAAGATGAGGAAGAGCACTGTGATAATACCGATTATGGGAACGGCAAGCTGCACGTACCATCCTCTGCCCGGATGCAGCCAGGCAATGATGCCGAAATACATGGCAATGCTCAGACCGTCCAGAAAAAGGCTCACATAAGGATTTAATTTCGCCGAAAAAAACAGGGGCAGGAAAAAAATCCACAGAACTACACAGATCCCGATCACATACAGGGACCAGCTTCCGAACTGAAAGAAAAACAAATTTAACAGACCGCAGACCACCGCAGTGGTGGCCAGTATAACGGTCATGAGAATGGTGATATCACGCCGCGGCACCTGCTCGGCATGGCCTTCTAAGGAGGGGAAGGGTTTGGGCGCGGCAGTATCCGGCGGCTGTTTTGGATTGATGACTTTTGTATTGCACAGGGGACAGACTTTACAGGTCTTGTCAAGTTCCACCCCGCAGTTCACACAGTATGACATAAAGGATTCCTCCGAATTTATTTAATCCTCGGTTTCTCGGTTGCTCTCTATTTTGACCGAAATTCCGTCTGATACCAGTTTGCGGAAGAATATGCGTTCCACATCGGCTTCCACAATACTGCTGGCAAAACTTATGGTCAGGGTATTCTCGTAGCTGACTACCGCACAGTTGGTCCTGGCTGAAAAAGGCTGGCCCATGAGAACATCAAAGCGCTCCACATAGGGTTTCATCTCCTCCGGGACCTGTACAATGCCAAGGTTGGTAAGCCCTGCCGTGGACTGCCGGTCCTGTACCCGGATGTAGAACTGTCTGACCACAAAATCCTTTAAAAAAAGAGGGACAATGCGGATGAAAGGGCTTTGCTGGGTGGCGGCATTGGTGGTGATGTCAGCATTTAAGAATTTGTTGTTGATATAATACCGCATATAGTGGTGTACCTGCACCAGGATTTCCTCAAAGGTGTATTCCCCCATTCTGGGATCAATGGAAGGATAGACCATGGTGATAAAATTCCGCAGCGTGATGGATGGAAAGAATTTGCGCAGGTTCACAGGCAGCGCAAGCTTCACGGGTTTTTCGCGGAATACGTGGTCAGCCTTTTGTTTTTCCAGAAGGGAGTAGAGAAGCACGGCATTTAAATATTCGGTTATGGATGCCTTATAGCTTCTGGCAACCTTAAGGATTTTATCCACGGGCATGATGCCGCTGATAATATTCAGGGTATAGAAGGGTTCCTTGGTTCCCCTGACCCGGTAGGCACTGCCCTGTGTGCGGGCCGGCTTTACCCTTGAGGAGGCATAGCGGATATAGGCGTCTTCCAGTTCCTCGGGGTCCGGCTCCTCATGGATATCCAGAACGCCGTCCCGGTTTGGTATCTCATGGCCCTGCAGGCGCAGATATACGGCTGTGATGGTCCGCAGCAGGTACAGGGCGCCGTTACCGTCGGAAAGGGAATGGAACATTTCCAGGGATATCTTGTTATGGTAATAGTATATCCGGATCAGATACCGGTTATTGGCCTTAAAGGACATAGGCATACAGGGATTCACAATGTCAGGCTGGACGAAGGGCCCGGGTCTGTCATTGGGCTCCAGATATCTCCAAAACAGCCCTTTTCTCAGTGCCACCTTGAAGGCAGGGAAACGGGGCAGTGCCAGGTCCACGGCTTTCTGCAGAAGGGGAGGGTCCACCTCCTCTTTCATGATAATGGTGATCCGATACACGCTGGAAAAGTTTTTTCGCTGCAGCGTGGGATATACATTTGCGGATAGATCTAATTTGTACCATGTAGCACGGTTTTTGTTTGTTTTTTTCTCCATAGGTTTATTATAAGGGGATGCGGGAAAATTATCAATAAAAACAGAAAAGAAACCGGAATGTTACTGTTCACGCAGTGAACAGTAACACCGGAATAGACGGATGGGAGGGACTGTGTTAGAATGAAACTATATTGCCAGGCCACTAAAAGCAGAAGGAGAATCCTATGGAAATAAATCTAAAGAGCAGCCAGAGCCTCATGAAAGCCATCAAAAAGATGCATACACTGGTAGAAAGCCCCGATGTGGAGAAGCAGAGGGCATCACAGGAAAATATAAGCGGCATTTTCTCAAAGAGCAAAGACATGAAATATGAAAATTTTGAGATAGAGGGAATTCCCGCCGAATGGGTCAGTGTGGACCGAAGGCATATGAAAAAATATGTGATCCTCTACTGCCACGGCGGCGGCTACAACACGGGGAGCTTCCGCTATGCCAGAAGTGTTACCAACAAGCTGGCCAGCACCACATCCATGGATGTACTCAGCTTTGATTACCGCCTTGCGCCGGAGTGTCCTTATCCGGCGGCTTTGGAGGACGCGGTCAAGGTCTGGGATCACCTCATGCATGTAGGTTATGGGGCCAGGGACGTGATCGTGGCAGGTGACTCCGCCGGGGGGAATCTGGCGCTTACTCTTGTGCAGAAATTAAAGGAACAGGGCCGTATTCTTCCAAGGGGCATCATCCTCTTCTCTCCCTGGACGGACCTTACAAAGAGCGGAAGATCCCATGAATTGAAAGCGGAGATCGACCCGATCCTTTCCGAGGAATATATCGATAAGGCAATCCGTGACTATGCGGACGGAGAGGATCTGAGAAATCCCTTTATCTCCCCGCTTTTTGCGGATTTCACGGGATTTCCGCCCACCTATATCCAGGTGGGTGAGAATGAGATCCTGCTCTCCGATTCCCTGAATCTGCAGAAACGGCTGAGAAAGTTTCATGTGCAGGTACAGCTTGATTATTACAGCGGCATGTGGCATGTGTTTCAGATGTCACCTTTTAAGGCTGCTTATGATGCCATGGACCAGATGGCAGAATTTATCTTTGACATCTGCAGATAGTGTGGTCAGATGTAGTCCAGGATATAGAAGCCCATCATCAGGTAAAGCCGGGTCATAAAATCATCCAGGTTTGCCCCTGTAAGCTGGGTGATGCGGTTCAGCCGGTGGGGTAGGGTGCTTCTGTTTATTTTGAGGAGCTGAGCGGTGAGTGTGCTGTTCCGCTCATTCATGAGATAAGTCTTCAGGGTCTCGTACAGCTCCGTGCCGTGCTCTTTGTCGTAGTGGAGAAGCTGGTGCAGGGTATCCGGGGCAATGCTCTCCTTTGTGAACTCGCCTGTGCCCTCCAGCAGCCAGTATTTCAGCACATAGTCCTGGAATTCATTATACCAGTGGGGGACACGCTCCATCTGGCTGTAGCTCAGGGCGATCTGGGCCTGTTTTAAGTGGATGGGCAGTGTTGAGAAGCCGTGGAAGGGAAAGGATACGCCCATGCGCAGAAGCCCCTCCCTTATGATATAGGACATCTTCATGCGCAGGTCCTGAGGGGTGATCCGGCTTTTGCTGAGGTTGACCAGCAGATAAATATGGCCTTTATAGTAGCATGCATGGCATGCCTGGATGCGCTCCTCGATCTCATTGCAGATGCTGTATACGGACAGCTTCGTCACGTCTGTGCTCTCAAAGGAGATGATACCGCACAGGTACCGGTCTTCCTCCTCCCAACCCAGAATCTCCAGTTTGCGGCTGATATCAAGCCGGTCGGTCTCTGTGCCGCTTATAGTGTCTATGATCAGCTTTTCCAGCGGATGACGCTCGTCGTCCCCGGTATCGTTGCGCCGCAGAAGCGCCAGCTTAATGATCTCCGCAAAATAGGAAGCTATATAGAGCTGGCCGCGTGTCAGCGGTGTCTCCATCTCTGAGATGATAAATCTTCCCCTGTAACTCCCGTTCATCCACAGATTCACATAGATACAGCGGTCATTGTTGAAGTCGCTGTCCCAGAACTGTCCCCCAATGGTACTCAGTGTCTTTTTGTACGCCGGACTTGTCCGGAAGAAATTGATGGTGTTCAGATCCTGCATATACCGTTTGGTCTGTTCATTATAGGTAAAATTAAGTGCTCCCTCAAAATGGCGGGGACAGGCGAGAATATGGAAATACTCGTCGTGGATAAACACCGGATTGTGAAAATGCTCCAGCGCGGCAACGGTTATATCATACAGGCTTCCGTCCCGGTTCAAAATGTCGTTTAATTTTCGCTCAAGAAGGGCAAAGCACGCAAATATCTGCTGCAGAGTATTGAAGATTTCCGGCAGGGACATGGCATCGGGAAATATAAGGAGGCTGCAGGATGCGTGGAAGGTTCCTTTTTCGGGTTCCCCGGCCACGGCCAGAAAACCGTCAGGCAGCAAAAAAGGATGGGAGGACAGGGTTTTACAGTCAGCAAGATAAAGAAAGGCCCGGGACAGATCCTGCTGTCCGGTATAGAACTGTATGCCGGTCAGACATGGTTCCTCGTTTGGCGGCAGCAGGGAAACCGGTATTTCACGTTCCTTCAGTTTTTCATATAAGATCTGCATGCTCAGCAGAAGGCCTGCGGACGCGTTGTAGTTTTCACTCATGGTATTCCCTCCAAATCTCAGATAACATGGCAAAATCCATCCGGATTCCGGCAAAGGCTGCGCAGCCCGCCGGAAAATGGACGGATTTTGAAAATCTTTACTTGATTCTTATTTTATCGTATGGGAGGGCATTTTACCAGTGCTGATTTCACGTATACTGGTCTAATTTGTAGCCAAATGCCAGAATTACGGCGCCCAGCAGGATCACAACAGCCGGAATGATCATAAATCCCATGCTGATACCTCTCTGAAGCTGCAAAGAAGCCATGGAGGGGTCTGTCTCTGAACTGAACTGCGCGAGCGCCAGACAGGCAGAAATCAAAATGCCTCTTGACACAATACCGATTTTGATCGGTACCGTTAAAAGTCCCATGACCGTTCCGGTCACATCGTAGCCCAGTTTTTTTCCGCTGTAGGCCGCGCAGTTGGAGAAGAGCTCCGGGTCACAGGCATTGGTCAGTACAAGTATGAACATGACTGCACACATGGCGGCCATAACCACCCAGGTCTGACTGTAAGCAAAGAACGCGCCTGTGGCGATAACTGCCATCAGAAAGTAGGAACAGACCACGGTCTTCTTCGCGGTGAATCTGGCAACGATGAATTTTGATATGTAGGAAGCCACAACGCCAAGCAGGTTGGCGGCAAATACAAAGGTGGTCAGCAGCGCGGCATTCTGGCCCACATATGTAAAATAGTAGATAGCCAGCCCGTTCACCAGGAAGAGCACAATGTATTTTGTGATGCAGGACAGGAACAGCCACAGCAGGTGCGGATTACACCGGATGGCATCCAGCGCCCGGACTTTCTGGGCATTTGGTGCCGTTTGGGCAGAACGGGCCTGTCCGGCCATCCTCTGCAGTTCTTCCTCTTTGGTCATCTCATAGCCCTTGAACATGTTGAAATGGGCGTAAAATCCCGCTGCCATCAATGCGGAAAAAGCAAATGCAGTGGCAGCATAGGCATTCTTCTCCCCAAGCCACGCGGCAAAGACAGAGACAGCGGCAGGCCCGGCGTAGGAATATACCACAGAGGCCAGGGATGTCCACACCATCCTGGTAGAGGACAGTGTCATTCTCTCTTTTGGAGTCTTACCTGCAATGTTGATCATGGAAACATTGGCAATGAATGGAATGTTCCAGGCAATTCGGCTGGTGATCATAGCCACCGTGACGAAGATGGCGGCAGCCAGCCCGTTGCCTATTTTTATAAACTGCATGGCATACAGGAAGGGGACCATCCAGGGCGTCAGGATCAGCCAGGAGCGGTAGCGCCCCCATCTCTTGGGTTTTATCTTGTTCAGAAATGGACCATACAAGCAGGAGAGGATAGCATCCACCACTGCGGAGATGGTCGTCATCACAGTGATGACACCCAGGGAAAACTTTGCAATATTCGTAAAGAAGTAGGTTGCGTAAAACGTATCAATATTGGACATCAGCGTAAAGCCGAAATCGCCCACGCCGAAGAACCGTTTTAAGGGGGTACTCAGACCGTTTCGCTCTTTTTTATCCGGCATAAATCTGTCTCCTTTTCGGGGGTGTATTTATGTCAGAAGAGTTTAGCGCTGACTTTGGCGATCTCTTCCGTGATCGTGTCATATACGCCCGGGAAGATAGATTCCGGGCCGCCCATGGTATTGCAGGGGATAAAGAATTTTGTGCCGTTTTCTCTGCAGACACGTTCTACTTCCTGAGCAATGTGTTCTCTGCTCCAGTCTTCCCTGTCCACTTCGCCGCTGTCAATGCCGCCCATGAATGTGATCTGTCCGCCGTATTTTTCAATCAGCTCAGGGATATTGTTTGTACTCATAACGCCCTGCCAGATATCTATGCCCATCTCGATCATAGAAGGAACCAGATTGGCTGCATAGGAATCGGAGTGATGGATCACAACCTCAACACCGTGCTCCTTGTAATATCCGTAAACCTTCTTATAAGCCGGCTCATAGAATTCCTTGAACATCTGCGGGGAGATGAAGGAGCTGCTCCTGGAACCCCAGTCATCGTGATGGAAGAGGGCATTCGGTTTTAAGTATTTGCAGATCTCTTCCGCGTATGCCAGCTCCCAGTCTGTGATGTAGTCGATCAGCTCATGCATATATTCCGGTTCTTCATAGAACTGGATCAGACAGTTCTGGATCTCCAGAAGATAATGGCACTGCTCAAAGATACCCGGTGCTACAAAGGGAGCTACAAAATATTCGTCACGGTCAATTTTCTCAGCCTCTGCGACAAAAGGAGCCCATTCTTCTGCGGAGAATTTTACGTTAGGTGCTTTCACATAATCTCTCCAGTGTGTGATGTCCTTGCAGACAATATGCTCCTCATCGTGAACCGGGAAAGGCCCCGGCATTCCTTCCGGGAAGGAAATGGTGACACCCCATGCGTTTTTAACATTGGGGCCGCCCTTTGTGGGCATGGCATTCCTTACGGAGTAAGGGGTACCGAAAAGAAGGGCGATGGCTTCGTACTGATTCACATATCTGTCAGGATGGCCTCCGCGGATGGTTTCTAATAAATTCTGTCTTTTTGATAACATAGTATAAACTCCTTTCTCTATTTTGTATGTCCGTTGGTTTATACTAATATTATAGGGGATGGGGCTTATGTGCACAATTAATCAAATATGGGAAATTATGAGGCAAATATTAGACATAATGGTGGTTTTACTTTATAAGAAGTTTCTCCTTTATCGTCTGATATAACTGATCAAAGTCAACTGGTTTTGCCAGATGACCGTTCATTCCGGCTTCATAAGATTTCACCACATCTTCGTGGAAGGCATTGGCTGTCATTGCTATGATGGGTATGGTTTTTGCCATGGGGTGACCTGATTTTCTTATAATTTCAGTGGCCTGATAACCATTCAATACAGGCATCTGTACATCCATTAGAATAATATCGAAGGCATCGGGAGCAGACAGGAAATTGTCTACAGCCTCCTGTCCGTTGCAGGCACAGGTGACATCCAGCTTCATTATGTTTAACAGTTCCACTGCGATCTCCCTGTTGAGCTCATTATCTTCTGCCAGCAGCACGCGGCGGCCTTCTGTTTCAGGATTTTTGAAATCATGTTTCTTATGGCAGGGAGCTTTGCCGGCGCCTGTGACAGACAGCAGTGTATTGTAGAGTGTGGAGGAGAAAATTGGTTTGGAAAGGAAGGCATTGGCACCGGCCTCACGTGCACTTTTCTCAATGGAGCTCCAGTCATAGGCTGTGATTATGATGATCGTGGTTTCCGGGCCTACATATTCCCTTACCCGGCGTGTTACTTCTATGCCGTCCATATCAGGCATTCTCCAGTCAATGAGACATACATCATAATCATCACCAATTTTATGGGCAGCGATCACCTTGTCCACACACTCTGTGCCGCTCAGCACCCAGCAGGATGATATACCCAGATTTTTCAGCGTCAGTGAGGTATGAAGACAGCTGTCCTGGTCATCGTCTGCAATGAGGACATGCAGAGATTGAATGGCCTGGGGAGAGTGGCTGACCCGGTTCGTTTCCGCGGGAGTATCAAAATCCAGTTCCACCCGAAAGGTGCTTCCTTTACCCGGTTCACTTTCTACGGCAATCGTGCCTCCCATTAATGTGATCAGATTTTTGGTGATAGACATGCCCAGGCCTGTACCTTTGTATGTCTGTCCTGCAGATACATTTTCCTGTTCAAATGGCAGAAACAGACGGTCCAGGAATTCTCTGTTCATGCCAATACCTGTATCACGCACAGTGAAACGGAGACGGACCCGGCCTTTCTTTTTCTGAAGCTGCCGGATCTCCAGGGTAATGGTCCCGCCTTCCGGTGTGAACTTAAGTGAATTGGAAAGGAGGTTGATCAGTATTTGATTTAACCGCAGAGAATCACCAATCAGATCCGTGTCAGAGAGATCTGCCAGAGGGATACTGAAATTCAGGTGTTTTTCCACAGCCTGGGGATATATGATGGAAGTAATGGATTCCACCACGCTTTCCAGATTAAAGGGTTCCTTTGTCAGGGTCATTTTACCCTCGTCGATCTTGGACATGTCCAGAATATCATTGATGAGGGTCATCAGATGTTTGGAAGCGTAGCCTATTTTTTCAAGGCAGCTCTCCACACGGCTGCGGTCTGTTATATAGGTGGCGGCAATGGTGGTCATGCCGATAATAGCGTTCATTGGAGTACGGATCTCATGGCTCATTCTGGAAAGAAAATTCTGTTTGGCAGCATTGGCATTCTGGGCATTTACCAGGGCATCGTTTAAGGTCTGCCTGATACGCATATCTTCAGAACGGTCGAAAACAGTTACAATGCAGCGGATGGTCTTGCCATGAACTGTCTCCGGGAATATCTGAAGGCGCATCCAGTGTATTTCTCCGTTAGGAAACTGCATCCTAAAGTCTATACTCCTTCCGTCTGCATGTTCCTTCAGATGTACAAATTCATCGAATGAGACCTTATCTTCCTCCAGGACCCGTTCACGAAGCGCATCCAGTTCTTTTGTAAATGCATCTTCTTTTATTCCCAGTACACGCTCACAATTTGTACTGATATACTCCAGTGAATCATTGTTCAGATTGTGAATCAGAAAGACTTCATCTACGTTTGCTGAAAGTATATTAAACAGATGTTCCCGGTAATGAATCTCCCTTACATTTTTCTTCTCACGCCAGAATGCAATTAAAAAATAGGAAGGAAGAAATACAGTGAGGATAACTGATGAAACCGTTGCTTTGACAGCCATAATCCTTGAGTTTTTTTCCAGACTCTGTACCTTTTGGTCCGCAAAGGCAATGACTGCGGTAAGGGCGTCATTCACGGCATCGTATTTGGGATACAGAATTTTTTCCACATATTCTGAAATGGCGGCATTGTCTAATGTGATAACAATGGGCAGTGCTTCGTTCTGTGTCGTTTCCAGATCCTGCATAGCTTTCAGGAGATTTTCACTGTCTTCTTTCGGTCCAAGGTATTGTCTGGTGATCACCTGAATGGCATCATACTGCATAGTATAACGTTCCTGCAGCGTCTGCTGCAGATCATCCATATCCAGGTCATCCTGCGAAAACATGCTCATGATAAAGAAACGCATATCCAAAAGACGTGAACGTGTGGCTCTTGCTTCGTTGGAGACTGAGTAGGGATGTTCGTATATCTCAGACGCCATTTTCTGCATATGAAGGGTCGTAAATATGCTGGAACCAGATACAATGACAGCCAGTATACAAACTACAAGTATCCCTATCTCGGAAAGTGCAGGGCGTTTTTTTCCTGTTTTCATTGGTTCTTTCTCCTTTTGACATGAATGATACGGAAACGGAAAGGTCTTCTATTCTGCAGGGCTTCTTAATCTGAAATGAGCAACAAGCTGGCTCAGGAGTTGTGCCTGAGAGGAAAGTTCCTCACTGGCAGCAGCGCTTTCTTCAGCAGTAGCGGAATTTGACTGCACCACATCTGAAATCTGATTCATTTCCTGGGTGATCTGATGGACGGATTCTTCCTGTTTGACAGAAGCTTCTGTTATGTAATTGATAGATTCTGTTATACTCCCAACACCCCTTACGACTTCCTGCAGAGAATCCGCGGTAAGGTCAGCGCTCTTTATTCCCCGCTCGATGTTTTCCAGAGATTTTTTGATCAGCACTGCTGTATTTTTGGAAGCATCAGCGGAATTGTTTGCCAGATTACGAATCTCTTTGGCGACAACAGCAAACCCTTTTCCATGTTCGCCTGCCCGTGCGGCTTCGACTCCGGCGTTCAATGCAAGGATGTTTGTTTGAAAGGCAATGTCTTCAATGGTCTTGATGATCATCTCAATGGCTTTTGAACTTTCACCAATATCCGCCATGACAGAAAGCATATCCTGCATTTGCTGTTGGCTTGCCTCAGCGCTTTTCCTCACTGTTTTTATATTTTCATGGACAGCTTTTGCACTTTTAACATTATTTTCAACCTGATCATATATGTCATGGATCGCAGATACAAGAGTATCTATAGAGGCTGTTTGTTCGGCGGCTCCCTGTGCCTGTATCTGTGCCCCGGATGATACCTGCTCAGAACCGGCGGCAACCTGCTCTGCAGACTGATTGATCTGCAGTAAGGTCTCACTCAGACTGGTGTTGATCTTAAGCAAAGAGGAGAGTACCGAATCTAATTCCCCCACATAGCTGTCCCCTGCCCGGCTGCTGACGTCAAAATTCCCCTCTGCCATTTCATTCAGCAGATAGGTTTCGTCCCGGATCACCGCTGTCAGCGTCATCACCATGCTGCGCATATCTTCTGCAAGGCATCCCATCTCATCTTTGGAATAGTAATTGATCTTGGTGGATGAAAGCTTTCCTTGTGCAATGTTTCTGGCTGCCTGTTCCAGCTCGCGGATGCCGGAGGATATCCCTTTTGAAATGTAAATACCAAAAAGAATGCTGATCACTAAGCTTGCAGCCCCCAAAAATACCAGCATCTCAATGGCAAATCTCTGTTTTTCCTGTAAATCGTTTATCAGTTGCTTTCCTGTGGAATTACCGCTTTCTATCAGTTTGTCCAGCTCTTTCTGGGCTTCTTTGATCACAAGAATATTATTATTTTCCATGTAAGTGGCGGCTTCTTCCGTTTTGTTTTCTGCAGCCAGGGACAGAACGTGTTCCCGCATGGGCGTAAGTCTTGTGAGGCAGTCTTCCAATCGTTCTATGATCTGGCTGTCCCCCTGAAAGTGTTCTTTGATAACAGGAAGCTCGTTCTGGATGAGGTTTGCGGAATCCAGAGAATTGGCAGTAGCTTCGCGGGTGATCTTGGTGTCTGAATTTGCTATAGAACGATAGGTAGCTTTCTGCATTCTCTCGAAATTAGCGTTGATCAGACTGGCACTGTCGTTAACAATAAACGGTCCATTGTAAAAAACTTTGACCTTAGAGTTCAGATTAACCAGATTTACAATGCTGACAGAAAATCCTATGACCATAAAAATTAAAATTACCGCATAGGAAATTAATAATTTTTTCCTTATTTTGATATTTTTCATCCCCCAACCTCCATTGTTTTATGTTTTTGTTTTTTTCCCCTGTAATGTGTGAATTTAACTCTGCTCACATACTTATTGTATTTTACCATACCCTTAATTTATAAGCAATTGATTTATTCAGTCTTATGCGGGAAAGCCAAAATCAGTAGCAGGTATACATAAAATGTGGTAGAATAAATTGATAAAATTAAGAGGTGAATGAATGAAAACCAAAAGTGAACTGAACTGTCTTGTTTATGATTTCTATGTAACCAGAATTCTCTTTGGTTATTATTCTTACGGAGATAGCCTTCCGCCTATGCAGAAGATCAGTGAGTATTTTCGGCTGGCTGTGCCAACTGTCAGGACTGCGCTGAAGCTTCTGGAGAAAGAAGGATATATTGAGATTTCCGCTCCGAAAGCGGCCAGAGTGATTTATAAGGCTTCCGGAAAGGACTATCTCAGGAATATCGCACGCTATCGGTCTGCCCGCAAGGAAGGACTCTTGGATATGCGGCAGGTGAACCGGCTGCTGCTTGCTCCATTGTTAAATGCGGGAATATCGGCAGGAGACGAGTCTTCCCTAAAGGACCGCTGGAAGAAAATGAAAGATAATGAATTTGACGGAATGTCCGTCTCCATAGGGTTATATACGTCTGCACTTGCCAATCTGGATAATAATATGGTCATGAATTTTTACTGGGAAATGAACCGCTATACTCGTATTCCATATATGTTAGGTAAACTTGAGGCATTGGAAGAGATTATTGAAAAGTTAGATACACTGCCAAAGGAGGAGATGGGAGCATTTCTCACAGAGGAATTAGAGTCTGTTTATGTGAATGTAGATAAGATATTGAATAAGAAGATTCAGAGCGAATATCCCAAACTCCTGGACGGCCAGTATCCGGGGATTCCCTTTGAATGGAATTTTTATTATAAGCGTTCCCAGATTCGCTATACACTTGGGGCTAAAATGATACAGGAAATATTGTATGGATATTATCCCATCGGAAGTTATCTGCCGTCTCTGCCGAAACTGGCAGAACATTATGGAGTATCGGTTGCCACTATCCGTCGTACAATTGACTTTGTGGCAGGTTACAATATAGTGAAAAGTTTCCAGGGAAAGGGCACACAGGTTTGTCTGGGAAAAGAGGATGTAACGGCATCACAGGAGGTGGTCCGGCTTGCACTGAAATATTTTCTGGACGGTATGCAGTTTGTGGCGCTGACGCTTCGTCCGGTCTGCCGGTATACATTAAAGCGTATTTCCGCTGAGGAGTTAGATAAGCTGGGACAGTTTCTTTTGACGATCTGTGAAAGGAAAAAGGAGTATCTGCTTTTGGATATCTTTTTAACATTCATTGCGGAGCGCTGTCCATCCCCCGCTGTCGGACATTGTTATCTCAAGATATTGAAATGCCTGGTCATGGCGTATCCGTTTACATTGTTTCAAATGGAACAGGCAGAATTTGACAGAATCTATGGTGAGATGATCCGGCAGACCATTCATAATATAGAAGGAAGAGAGATTGATAAGATCACAGATGGATGGGGTGTTTTTTTTGAGGAGCAGGAGCGGTATTTCAGGGAGGCTGCCCGTAATCTGACATATGACAGATATAACTGGAAAGTAAAGCTGCCAATCCATTGATCCTCAGGTATATGACAAGAAAAAAGTCCTGGAAAAATGAATTTCCAGGACTTTTCAGAGGCGCCAACCAGATTTGAACTGGTGATAGAGGTGTTGCAGACCCCGGAAAAAAACCTCGGAACCCTCTAAAACTCTAAGGTTTTCCAAACTGTCCACCTTATATCCACCCTAATTTTCATGTTGCTTTCATGCCATATCAGGTATTTTACTGTGCCAAATCTATGCCACTTAGCACCCCTATGGGCATATTATATACATTTTAGTATCTTTCGTCTACAATTATTTTACTACAACTACAATATTATATGGAGGTTTATCGTGAATTATCAATTAGAATTAAAACAAATTGTGGATTTTCCACGCTGCCGGATTTACCGGGAATTTATACAAACCCTTATGAAAGACAGAAGCATCCGTACCAACGGAGGTTCCTGTCTTTTTTATTTTCTCATTTTATGTTCTTATGCAAATTACAGCTCCTCTTATCGGAACATCGAACACCTTACTTACAAAGTTGTTCCTGGCGAATGGATCTGTTCTCTTAAAGAACTCCAGATTCACTTCCGCCAAAAATTCCAGCACCAGGTCATATCCATATTGGATACCCTGGTTGAGCAAAACCTTTTAACCTACTCACTGCACGAAAAAAATAAGATTATCCAATACAAGATCAAAGACTGGCCAAAAGATAATACTGCCCTTTCCTATAATTACCCATGCAAAAAAGACATCGGGTTTTTCTTTTTTCCAATCGCAGATGTTCATAAACTAATCGGACTGGGAAAATGTTCAGAAATGGATGCTCTTTTGGATCTTTGGATTCATGCAGTCTATAATGATCCATCTGTGCAAGGCTCTGATGCCGGTCCAGTAGTATATTTTCGCAATCAGACTGGAAATCCCTTGTTCAGTTATCAGGAACTTGCCAGACGTTGGAAACAGTCGAAATCTTCTGTATCCCGTCTGCTTAAAAAACTTGAAGATACCGACATGATCACACTGATTTCCTATTCCGGGAAACATGGTAGCATGGTATATCTGCGTAATTATCTGTCCGTTATGTTTAATATCAGTGATGTCATGATTGATAAGGAGGAAATTGCCATGAAAATGCAACTGCCAATACATATAACCGAAGATACCTTGCCTGACAAAAACAATTCTGAATGCGTTTCAGAATCTATTACTGACGAACAAATCATCGTTTCACAGGAAGGCTCCTGCGTTCCAGAATCACACATCAAAGTCATTGTTCGCAAAGTCGCTGAAATACTGGAAATACAAGGCATTTCTTGTTGTAGATGCCCCAAAACAAAGTATATATTATCTCCTTTATCAGCCTGCAAGGATAGTATATATCTATATTCACTACGTATTATCTGCCCCTGGGGGAAAGCAGCCTATCAGTTTGAATTAAAACTAAAACCGGAAAATCACGCCGTCACCAACGTCCCAGGGCATACTCCGCCTCTGCAGCATACCTTACCTGCCTTCGCTGAAATCCCAGAAGTTCTGTTGAAAGGAGGGGTTGTATAATGGCAAAGAAAAATCACCACCCTGTTTCTGCTGAAGTAGAAAATAATCCGTTGTACCATGATACCTATAAGCTGCTCCGTTGTTACCGGGATTCTACTTATAGCCTGATGGTTGCTGTCCGGCAGGTGGAAATTCAATTCCAACTGGAATACAACACCAGTGTAGACGAATTTCTAGATTCCATCTATGCTGCAGGAGCAGATCTGGGAGACAGCCAGATTGAAGAATGGGCAAAAAGCATTGCCCGCAGTAACAAAATGATAAAGCTGCTTCTCTCTTCTGTGGATCTGCTCCGGAAAAATCATAAGCATGGGGAAGAATATTACTGGATATTATATTACGCCTTTCTGTCTCCCCATGAACTGAAAAATACAGAGGAAATCCTGGAAGAGTTGGAAAAGCACGTTCCCAGTATCTCCTACCGGACGTACTACCGAAGGAGGCAGGCTGCTATTAACGCTCTTAGCAGCATACTATGGGGATTTTCTGCAAAGGGGACACTGGAAACTTTAAATAAGTTTTTCCCAAAATAAAATCGACATTTTCCATATAGGCACTCATAATTGAAAAAAACAAAGGAGGGTGCCTATTATGGATCAATTATCAAATTTTATATCCGAATATCTCAAAACATGTGAAACCATAAAAAAGTTAAATTCCAAAACCATTAAAGCATACCGTATAGATTTATCACAATTTCTTACCCTTTGAATCTGAATAATGTTTGTCTCTTTTATTTTATTAAAAAAGTGCATATCCTGAAACTGAATATGCACTCCAAATAGCATTATATATTTATTTTCTTTTGCACAAAAAAGCACGATATTTTCTAAAACTCTATCTGTGTGTCAAAGTAAAAGCTTCTTCCACTTCCTAATCTTTGTCCGAAATGTTCCAAAAGGGGCTACTGTATTTACATGAATAAACTTATAAACTTCCCATACTGCTGTTTTGGTAGCTTCATCTGCCCACTTTCTTTTATGTGGTAAAAATAGCTCCTCTTCCGTCATAGAATCAATCATTGTAAAAATTTTCTGTATATTATCATCCAGCATGCCCATTAGTTCTTTTAGAGATAAATGGGCATAGGTATCGGTAAACCACTGATACAATTCCCCCAATTGATTCCACTTAAAACCATCCGATGGTGTTTTCACTGGAAGTCCAGCCTGTTCATCATTTTCCCATTTCAATACTAATGCGGTCCACCCAACCTGATATGCAAGATTTTCTGCAGGTGTTCGATCTACCTCCATACATTGTTTGTCCTTCAAGGATTCCGGGATATCCTTAAACTCTGCAATATATTTGTCGTAAGCCCTCTTGATTTCTGCCTTTAGTTCCTCTTTATTTTCATACGTCTTCATCGTTTACCTC
This sequence comes from Blautia sp. NSJ-175, assembly GCF_022867815.1. Lineage (NCBI taxonomy): Bacteria > Bacillati > Bacillota > Clostridia > Lachnospirales > Lachnospiraceae > Blautia > Blautia sp. NSJ-175. The sequence goes on along the minus strand of NZ_JALIFQ010000035.1, from coordinate 5,063 downwards.
GCAGTCTTCCGTCTTTACTCCTTGTTCCACACTCCAAAATTGATTATCCCCTGCGAATTTCAATAAGCTGAAGTACATCCGCAAACATTTCTCCTTGATCTTCTAAATCAATCATAAGCCATTTTTGTCCATTTCCCCATCTTGTTTTTTCATAAAGTTCTCTTAATTCTGGGGCACAGTCGCATAAAATATTCTCAACTGCTTCTTTTACTTTTGAACCAATCACAACCAGCACTGTGAAATACCCTTCTCTTGGATATATCGTACACAGGCTTTTCCCAGACTTTTTAAATTTTACATTCCAACCACGTTCTAAACTACAACGGCTAAATTCTATTTTTTCATGGCACCTGTACTTCTTTTTAATCTCGGAACAAAATTTCATAAATACTGGATTTCTAATATATGCCGCAAAATCCTCTAAGATCGGAATTTCCTCTTGATTCTGCATATCAATCATGACCATTCTCCTTTGCTCTTTATAGAAACTGGAATTTTTTGTTGAAACACTTAAACAAATGAAGCATAAATAACATAAATTTCTGCAATCAAAACAATTCCGAGAACGCCATCTATCATCAAATTATACTGTATATCTGTCAAAAATGTTTTTGAATGTGTCAGGAAATATTTAATGTTTTCTTTTCCAGTCAAAAGTGTAATTATGATTAACAAAATAGGAAATAAAAAAATCTCTACCTTATTTCCAAAATCATCTGCTATCCCATTTGCAAAATGAACAGGAATAATCTGAGGTAAGAAAAACACGCTTACTATTGCTAATAAAACACCAATACTGCAAATTCCCCATGTTAATTTTCTGCTTCCTACAAGTTTCATAAAAATGCCTTCTTTCTGCAAAATTTAATTTTATATTTTTTCTCTTGGCTATCCCTATTTCTCCACAAATCTAATAATATGGACTTCAGTATATCATATCATTTATATCGCATCAACATCCAATCTTGTGAGGTACATTTGAAATAATTCCGGCTAAATACTCCTTGCTGTCTTGCCCCTTCTACTCTGTATCGGATTTCTCTTGATCTGCGTCTTCTCTTTTATTCCTCCTTTTCGTTAACCTGTTTTTCACTTCAACCAACCCTACAAAGGCAACAACCACTGTAGCCATCCCCATTCCTATCCCTGAAGCAATATCATTGATGATATTTTGAGCAGGAGATAACGCCCCTACCAGTAAAACGCCATATACCATCGCAAATAGTAGAGCAGAAAGAATGTCTTTGACCTTACGTTCACGAAATGTCTTCTTATACTTTTCCTCCCATTCTTCTTTCATACTTTGCAATTCTACTTTCCCTTTTTTCCCATCCTCTAATAATAATGTAAAAGGTACATAAGCTCCGATCAAAACGCTAATTGTTATATTTGGAATTTCTAAAGCCATTTTCGAAGCATCACGACTTGCAATAATAAATCCCGATATGCAGGCTCCCACATACGCCATAAAAATATAGCGTTTTTTTTCACTTATCCCCAAATCATTTTTTTTAAAACATAAAGAAAACAGATAGTCCATAGCCCAAATCAAAAGAAGTAATAGCACCGCACATATCACAGCATTAAAATCAGCCTTTATGAGTAACGAAAAGCATATATAGGCATACGATGATAGGAGCATAAGAAAAACATAAACAAGTTGCTGTATCGGCTTCTTTATTCTGTTTACAAATTCAAAAACCCAATATTTCTCTCTATAAATACAATAAATAAAGCCTGCCGTAAGTATCATACTGATAATATAAGATATTATTAAAACTCTCTCCATGTATTTCTCCTTTGTAAAATCTGTTTGATATAACCTATTTCTTATTTAGATAGATTCGTTAACTATGGAGGGACAAAACATTGCAGCTAAATATATTTTCTACCCTATATATCTCAAGGAATATGAAAAATCATATTCCCCAATTATTCTACCATCCAACACACCTACCACTTAGGTCGTAACTGTGCATTGGTAATTTCATCAATGATTCTTCACCATGTTCTGAGAACACAACCACTGCTCCTCTTAGTGAAAATTCAACTAAAATTTCCTCTATAGTATGATTCCAAACATTTTCAAACATTTCATGCAAAATAATAATGTCTGCTTCTTGAAGAAATGCCACTAATATTTCTAAGCAGTATCTCTTAGATATATCCAATCTGCTAACCATTTCGTCTTTACAATCGGACAACTTCCCCATTCCCAGAAAGCCTTCAATCACATAATCTTTGTTTATAATTGAACCTACATTTCTCTCTATATACCGAGATACTGTAACATTATCCTCTGGCTTCATGTTTTTCAGTTCAACTTCTTTTATGCTTTTTGTTGTTCCATAGCATTTTATAATGTCTGTTATCTTACGCTCTTGTTTACTACTACAATTATAAAATCCAACTATGTCTCTCGAACTTATGCGGAACAACCCATCTTCTTCATCATTTTTACTAAACTTCATTTCTATCATATATTCCCTCAACTCCTATAAGCAATGGTAATTTGGGCATCTTATATTTTAACAAAGCATAAGCGATTCCTGATAAACCAGTCATAAAACCTGGATTGTATAATTCTGTTGGTAATATATTTTCCTCATTAAGGAATTCCAAAATCTGTTCAAATCGAGAATCACAAATGCTTCTTACCTGCTTATCATCAAAAATTTCTGCATATCTTTTTAAAATCAATAAATTTCCCATGTTTCCATGGCATAGGCAGAAACCTGCATGTAACCCGTCTTCAATTAATTTATTTTTAGCAAGGCTTATATCTTTAATAGCTTGCTGAAGCAATGCAGTTTCTCCTAAATTCTTGATGGCATTATATAAGGTTAATCTGGATAACAGAATACCCGCAGCTCCATGGCACCACGCTATTGGTTGACTCTTATGCTGATCAACCTCTGAAAACTTTCTTAAATCAATCCAATTATTATCCTTTTCTGAGTATAAAGAATTTTCATATTCTACTAAACTTGAAAGGATATCTAAATATTTTGTTTGTGGATATACCTCATATAATCTTGAAAATAGTTCTATAAAACCACTGTTTCCATGTGCAAATCCCGCCAATACTTCAGGAACCACCTCTGATTTCCAACCAACTTTTCCATTTTCAGTAATCATATTCTCTATCAATTGTTCTGCTATTTGTATAGCTTTTTGTAGATAAATAGGCTTTTTTGTTTTTCTATACATATTAATCAGAACCAAAACTATTCCCGAATTTCCCGAAATCATATCGAACAAACGATCTTCTAAGATAAGTGTTTCCATACAATTTAGCCACTTATCGAAATATTCCTTATACTTGATATCATCATATATTTCATATAAAATACCCAACGTATATAAAATCGAACCTTCGCCGCTAAAGATTCCTGTATTAAAGTCTTCGATATTCTGTTCCCCTTCACTTATAGTATCAATATACCTCAACAAACGATTATCTAAAACCTCACAAATCTTATGATATTTTCTGTCATGGTATATCCATTCATATAAATGGAATACCAAATTAATCCCAACCGTACCATCATATAATGTATTCGGTAATGCCTGGATCATCCACTGATTTTCTTTTATACCAAATAATTTTACGCCAATCCAATTAACGTCTGCTCCATCTTCGCTATAAATCGCATTTGTTCCTATTTTATCTAGCAGCTCTTTTGCCAATTCTTCTGCCGTTTTGGCCATATTACTATAAAGATCTAGTTTTAACCTTTTATTCTTTATTTTCCTTGTTCCTGCATTCTCCATATTAAAAGTAATTTTAATATATTGCGTCTGTTGTTCTAAATTCTTATAGGACAAATTCTGTATATTTTCCTCAATTTGCTGCAAAGCTGGCTTACTAAAGAAATCCTTTACTTCTCTGCCATCCCAAGTATAAATGTTTTTTTTACTTCCACGAAAATAAAAATACGGTATATCACCACTTAATAAATCTTCAATTTCATACTCAATAAGAGATCTACTCCTTTGATTTTGAAGATTTCCATTTGCCAATGAATAAAAAAATAAATTTCGTGCTCCTCCATCCACTAATAATTCAGGATGATATGAACTACTCAACACAATTGCATACTGTTGTGTATTTCTAATCAGATATCTCACCTCTAATTCACCATATTGTTGTATGATTCTTAATAGTGTTTCTGTATTTTCCATTGCACCTAAGTATGCACTTTCAAATCCCTGGATAATTTTATCTGCAAATTCGGAGGGTTGAATAAACCTTCCTTTTAGCATTGCCAAATTGTGATTTCCTTTCGATACTGGATAATCATAGACAACCCTCATGTTAACCGACTTCGGATTGATAATAAAGGGGATTTTTATCGGGAATTTTTGTCCTTCTTCTCCACTAATGGCACTCATATTGATTCCTGTATCTCCTGCGTTATTCCATGAATAAAAGGGGAGTATTCCTGAATACAACACCGATTTTCTTAAAAGACTAGCCACTTTTTCTGCTGCACTTTTCCCATTATTCTCTTCTATATTTCCTATAAATGTTTCCGCATCAATAATAACTGGATATTCATTGCATGCAATGAGATTTTCAAAATGAATATCTCCTCCTTCCAAAAGATAATTTATAAACAAAATAATCCCTATTCTTTGATAATATCTTGAAAGTTCTTCTATAGACTTACAATCTCTTTGTATTACAATTTCGCACCAACCATACATTTCTTTATCAAGTATAGAATACTCATAACTTCCCAAATTACATATTCTATAGAAATAATTTGTAATCTCTTGTAGCTTAATCTCATTTTGCAAACTTCGTGGTTTATATAAAATTTTATCTCCCGATACAAATTCCACACAAAATACTCTTCTCCCTTTTTTATGCGAATCAGAAAAATCTGTCGAAAGATGGTTTACGACAAATCCTTTTTCAGTGATATTAAATTTTTTCATTAAAAAACACAATAAAAATCTGATTATCCGCTAAAACACAGTATCTATCAGCATTTTCAAGAAAACAAACACATCAATTTACTACTTATTTACTACTAAAGAATGAGCCTTGATACGCA
>NZ_JALIFQ010000034.1:0-33455 GCF_022867815.1 Blautia sp. NSJ-175 | reverse complement strand
TTCATCTTCACGCCCACCGGACTGGTTGAGGTTGCGTATTTGTAAATCTTTGTGGTAAACACCAGCCCATTTCTGCGTAGGGCAAAATAATTGGAGAGAGCCTGCTCAATGCCGCCACCCGCCTCTTTGATGGCATCAACCTGGGCTTTTCCAATCGTCTCTATATTTTCGGCTGCCTCTGCTGCGGCTGCTTGAACGTTCTTTACCTGGGTGGTGCCCTCCGCCTGGATGCGGGATACCTGGGTGTCTCCGGCCTCATTTACGCGCTGTGTCTGTGATTGACCTGCGTTGTTTACGTCGGCTACGGCTTGCTGTGCGGTCAACGTAAAATCGTTCTTTATCTTCTCAGCGTTCTGGGCTGATTTCTTAGCCGCCGCTGCTTCTGCTTTTGCTGCTTCAAGCGTTTTGATTGCATCCTGAGCCAGTTCCTCAAACATTCCTTCCAGTACCGTTGATTCATTTTCACTGGGTATTCCATCACCGCTTACACTTTTATATACATAGAGATTAAAAGAAAATGAGGATACTACATCCTCACCACTCACAAACTCTATCATACATATAGCACTTCCAAACTCCGCAAGTGTCTGATTAGTTAAAGGTACGAATACAGCTTTATCCACAATCCGACAGTCATTATACACAACCTTTTTTGACGGCTTAACCACCCATACGCGTGCTGATACACCTTCTGGTATTTCCCAATCAATTACTGTACACTCTATTTCCCTTCCAGTGTCTCCCTGCATTGCATAAACGATAGGAGTGATCCTTTTATGCAGGACACTAATTTCAATCTTTTTTACCGCTTTCATGTATTACCTCCCAAAATATTTGCGTCCACGTTAAGTGCCTATAGCAATCCATACCAATGTTGTTTCTGTTGTATTCGTCCTTGTCACGTAAGCGTCAAACCCATTTTTTGTATTATTAGAGGTGCCAACGCCCAGAACGCTTGTGCCAGGGGCGGACGTAATCGGAGTGACTGTGACATATGGCTGGCTTTTAAATGGTTTCGGAAAATCCACATGCGCCATTGTGGGTTTGTTGGCTACCGGAACAATACTCACCCTGCCCCCTTGGATCGTAAAACCTCCCAGCTCATCTTTTATCAGTTCCTTTATCACAGACCACTTTATTTTTTCTGAATCCTTACTCAGAGTCCTTATATAATCGTCATCCGCTAACGCAGTTGCTTCTTCGAGTTCCATTTCAGGTGTCATTGGTGTATTTACTTCCATATCAATCAGCTCCCAGTTTGTTTTTCTGGATATATTCCCGGATCGCATTGATATGCTCCGATAAAGTTTGGTCTACGGCGTAAAAGCTTTTCTTATTGTTATCACTGATGGGTTCTCCAGTGTCTTTATCTACCTCGTTGTAAGTGTAGGATATCCTATCACTCCCCTCAATGTTCATGACCATAAAACTACTAAGTCGTTTCATAAAGCAAGCCCTCCTGTTCTTCGATTATTTGTGTAACTTCCGCAGCGTATTCTTCCTCATAAACATCGAAAATTGCTTCTACATTTTCTTCTTCAAAGTCAGCATTCTCCAGACGCATGCATTCAAAATCTTTTTGTTTCACCTTGATCTCCCAGGCAAATTTTAGGTTTTCTGTACCACGGGCAATAAAATAGGATGGATGCTTCTCTCCTACCCAAATATCTCCTGGTCCTTCTTTTTGCAAAAACACCTGGTACTCAATGCCTGTTGACACGGTCTCCGCAAACACATCGTCCAAAGAAACACAGCACTCCCCATTTTCATCTGTTACTCCCTCGCCCAAATCTCCAAACATCGGGGTCGCCATCTCATAGCAGTATTGCAGCCTGCGTGAATAATTTTCTGTTTCCACGATCCTGCTTTTTGTTCCTGATGCGGTAAAGGTACCTGTGACTTTTAGTTGGCCTTTTACATCCAGACGCGGTTTGATCTCAACGTGTCCTGTGTCATAACTGCTTCCGGTTGAGTATAATCCAATCTGGGCATACTTTGCCGAACTCGATCCTGGCTCCGGATAAGCCGAAAGCTTCATGTATGTAGGATACATATTTATAACAGTTTTTGTATCTGCGCATTTTATATCCATTCTTTCTGAAGGCCCCTCTATATATCCCTTATTTGATGTATCTGCATGTATCTGGATCGCAGAACCTTCATATCCCTGTGGATATACTCTTAACCTCGAACCACTCGACGAAGAAGTCCCTGCTGGATATCCTACATCCGCAACTGTCTGTATGCTCTGCCCTGTGTCTGCGCTTACCATCTTACTGCAGGCCAGTACGTTATTGTCCAAGTCAAAATAAACCCTACCATTTTTCGATGCAATTTTACCGATCCGCATGTACGTTCCATTAATGTACAGCTGGCCGCCGGACATATAAATCCCCTGCAATGCCCCATTTTTTGTGAGCAGGCTAAAGATATCCTCGTGCGTCAGTGCATCCACATCGACCACAACTGCAATGCTCTGCATATCCAGCATCTGTGTTGTGCCGCCTGCGGCGTATAAAGTGCAACGCAGAGCTACAACATCCCTTGGGATCCCAATGGCTTTTCCACTTGCTGTAGATATTACCCCTCCTGCAGAAGTTGCAAGGGCAGAATACAGGCTGTGAGTGATACTGGGTTCATCCGCACTGGATGTATATACAGTTGTCCATGTTGCTCCATCCAACGATTCTTCAATCTTAAACCGTCCCGCATATCCTGTTCTGGCTGTGCCGGTCCCGTCGCGGTAATAGGCGCTCAGAGTAATGTAGTTTGGTGCAATCGAATTATCCTGGCTGCGTTTTGCTACCAAGGTGGATGCCTCCATAAAATATGTGCGGCCGGCAGCTCCTGTATCTCCTTTATCCCCCTTGATAAGAGACCAGGTATAATCTGACGCATCCGTGCTTTCTGCTGCTGTGGTTTTGTTATAAGCCAATCCTATATAGGTTTTCCCTGATGGGTCATCTGACATATTTGTGCCAGATGCAGAGGTTGCATATTTTACCCATGTATATAACTGCTTTCCATCCGCACCATTTTGCCCTGCGACTCCGGTATCACCTTTTTCACCTTTTATTTTCGACCATGTGTAGTCAGAGTAATTGCCGCTCTCTGTCGCAGACTCTTTATTATAAGCAAGACCAATATATGCTTTATCTGTCGGGTCATCGCTCATGCCGCTTGTTGGGGTATCTGCGTATTTCAGCCATGTGTAATACTGTTTTCCATCTGCTCCTTTCAGGCCCTGAATGCCCTGGGGACCTTGTATTTTAGTCCATACATAATCAGAAAACACCGTACTATCAGCCTGGACGAAATCTACATACTGCCCTATCCATTTTCCTGGCGTTTCTCCATTATCGGCAGTAAACGTGCTTCCGTCGTCAGAATATTTCATATGGATGTATGAAGTCTTCCCGTCAATGCCGTTTGTGCCCGGAATTCCGTTTGTGCCATCTTTTCCGTCAGCACCCTCTATCTTCACCCAGCTATATGCTAACGGGTCCCTGGAATCTGTTTCTATAAAATCAACATATGTTCCAATATACGAATTTGGTTCCTTCGACATCTGTGACGATGTAGGTTTGTCATTTGGAGCATACATCACATGGAAGTAGCTTGTTCTTCCATCCGTGCCATTACCACCGTCTTTCCCCGGGATCCCTTGTGCTCCCGGTTCTCCATTCTTCTGTTTTGCTATATTGAACCGTTTCGTGACGGTAAACAACCCCAGATACGCCGCTGTGATATCCACCCATCCGGTGTCCGCCGTTAGGTCTGTCACCGTATACACCTTTGTGGTGTTATCCCAGGAGCCTGTTACTCCTTCTGATCGCTGTATTGTGTATTGGCATGATGCAGTTACATCAATCTGCCCGTATAATACCTGGACAGTTGTTTGGACAATCGGGAAATCTGCATAGTTTCCCTGATAGTCCGTTGGAATGCCCTGATATTCGTTTCCGAGTATCATCGTTATGTTTCGCACAGTCTCAAGCTTTTTATTGACATATTCCTCTATATTATCATCATCTACGAGAAAAGCTTCGGAAGAAAGTCTAAACTCTCCAGTATCAAGGTTCCAATAGTTCCGGCCTGTCTTATCCGACAGTAAACCGGATATGATAGCATCTGCAACGACTCCTTTTGCCGTTATCGCTGTACGCCAATTCCAGTCCCTCCCGTCCGCGGTGCGCTCCGTGGCGATCTGTAAGCCCTGGCTGCCGAATATCATACAGCCGTATAATTCCGATTCTGGGTCCAGGTCGGATATTTCAAAGGCTCTTCCATTTACTTTTTTTGCAACAGTGCTCTGCAGCCGAAGTTGAGTATTTACTGCGTCCAGGATGCCCCGTACCCTCTCTGCCATTACCGTTTTTGACTTGCTATCGAGGACAGCTTCAATTGCCTTCTGCAGCTCAAAATCAGAGTCAAAAGCACTTTTTTGATAGTCCCCAAGAACAATCTCTAAATTTCTTTTATCAATACAATCGTATTTGATTGAGATTGCCCTTGCATTTGTCTCTATGTCAAGTTCCCTATGCCTACAATGTACTGTATCTCCCAGCCCTACTTTTTCCAGGATTTCATACCCCTTATATTCCTCTGTTCCTTCCAGAGATACCATATTTACGTCATAAGAGATTTTCGGCAGGTCTATACCAAGTTTGAACTGTTCATTACACTTTGTAATTAATTTACGCCGCAATTCCTCCAGTGTCAGACACCCTTCCTCGTCCTCGCTTGCGTCTTCTAACATCTTTACGTCATCAAAAGAGAGTTCCTTAGTATATATCTTTGCGTACTTATTAATACGAGGAGAATCTACCCACGGCGAATCTCCCTCAAGTGTGTATCCGTTGTATGCAACCGGGATGATCCTGGTAACAACCTCGCTCATGTCTACATGTTCTTCTATCCCTTCCAGGTTGTAACCGAATTCCGCCCGGACACCATAATCTCCGCCGACATGCTGATTAATGATCACCTGGTAATTGTCATAGAGGATTTCCCCACCCCAACGGTTTATAAAAGACTGGTCAATGTCTCCATTGATTGCCTCCATTAAATTCCTACGCACGTAATACGCTGTGGAACCAGTCGTTATATCTGATGTTCCGCTATATTTACTTTTAGCGCACATGATATCAAGTGCTTGCTGTCCGCTCTTACCAGTCGGCCTGACATCTAATAAAATATGATCATCCTTGGAATCAAAGAAAACAGGAAGTGCATAAGCCGTTACTGTTTCATCATCCTTTTGTGTTTCGTAAATACGAAAAAGCTGCCTCTCCCCCATTGGTGTTGGCGCGGAGATAACAGCTTCTTTTATGATCATTTTAAATTTTTCATCTTCGTCTATCGGATGCTCCAATTCAAGATGCCATGCTTCATTGAGTACCATTTCGCATTCGCATAAGATCGGTTCCAGAACCGCATCCCCGTTATGCTCATAGTCTGTATTGTCTGGCAGATATATCTGTATCATTATCGGCACCTCCAATTGGGGATTATCTTCAATTCAAATCCGTTTGTTATGGTTATGCTGTTTTTCCCTTTAAGCAAATACAGGTCATCATAATTACCTGTCACAGAGGTATTCATGACTGTGTCATCAAGCCTATATGATAGCTTCCTTTCCGTATCTATGGTCAAATTCTGCCCCACATTCGCCACCATTGTCTTCCCGTTGACAGTAAGTGTACACACTCCTTCTCCGGTAATTTTATAGACTGGATGGGACAGGAAGTAGCGGTTATATAATACCTGGTCAATATCCATTTCTGCTGTCCCTTCTAATAGGTATTGATAGCCCGAGCATATAAATTCAACCGATATCTGTCCCATTGTCCTTATAAATCTATCTGTAGATTTAATTTTAAGGTGTTTGACCTGGTAGAAATATTCTGGGTCGTCGCTTAATACAAGTCTGCCGCCTATACCATCATACAACCATTCTTTTACGATGCGATATTGTTCCATCCACAAATCTTTTTTTGCTTTAAAACCGAATGTGAAAGTTACCGGGATATCTGGCACAGTATCTTTTCTACGGTAAAGGGTGCCATCCCTGCCTGGCAGTTTTATTGCATCATGATCTGGTTCCGGCGCAGGGGGCGCAGGTCTTTCTTTTACCAGCAGCCCGATTGAGTCGCTGGTTACCTCATTCAATTCCACATAAAACGTATCAATACCCCCTTGCTGCTGATTTCATCGTTGTCTTTCTTGTTGTACCGCTGTTCACAATTTGCGTAACATCTTTTTCAAACTGCCGTCTGGATGGGTACAAAGCCGTGTCCTTTGCTGCTATCTCCCTTAGATATGGCAGATACTCTTTGAACAGCTCAAATGCTTCTGCGTCACCGGAATTTCCGTATACAGCATTGGTTCCAGCAGCGCTTCTTCCTGTCAGGTTTGGCACTTCCATGCTCTCCGCGATTGTGGCCCGTACATCATCCATTTTATCTTCGTATCCGATTCCAAACCCTTCGGCGGTATATTCACCCAATCTTTTAAAAACTTTGGAAGGGGAATTAATATCTAGCCTGTATTCTGCCTCTGCTACTGCATCCGCACACATCTGAGCTACCGCATTGATCACCTCAGATTCTCCCGCGGAGATACCGTTTGCCAGACCGACGGACGTATTGTAGCCGTCCATGTATAACGTCCAAGTGTTTAGATTGCTGGCTTCATCTGTTATGGCTGAGACAACGGATTCTGCCGCACGCCCCACTGAATCTTCTCCTGCCGCAATACCCGCCTCCAGGCCTCGCACTGCTACATTGCCCGGTACATAAAAATTAGCATATGTGAGCGTTTCCTCTGTCTTCGATACCATATCGTCACAAAGAGATGAGACACGTGCCAATACTGCGGGCGAACCATGCTCCACGCCTGTTCTTATCCCATCAACTACTGTATTGCCTACATTGGTAAAATCAGCAGAGTTTAATGTGCTCTGGGCAATATTTACAATCTGTTGTGACAGCATCTGTATTGCCATGACAGCCTGCAGTTCATTCCCAGTGATACCTTCTGCTAAACCTGCAGTAACAAACTGCCCTATTTCAGCAAATACTTTTGATGGTGATTGAATACCATATGTATCTTTTGCCTGCACAATCGTAGCTTTCCCCATCTCATCAACAGCAATCGTACCCTGCTCAATAGCTGAACGAATACCATTACCAAGTCCAGTTGAAATATCGACACCAATGCCATTCATAGTTTCTGTAACCTGATCTTTGCCACCATTCAACGCCATTGTATATTCGTCAAGCATATTCTCGACGCTTGCCTGAACGCCTTCTTTCATGTTAAGTGATTCTTGCCAAAGTTCTGTGGCGCGATCCAGTTCATCATTCGACATATTCGCAAATGCCTGCACATATTGAACACCTTCAGGCCCCATCTCCGCCAATTTCTGCAGGATACCCTGGTCAACTCCTCTTTCCGCAAGTGAAGTCATATTGTCTGCCCAAAAGCCCACTCCATCAACTTGTGACTGCATGTTCTCGAGAACATTTTGCGTCATTTCGTCAAGGCCCTCTTGCGTTTCAATGATGGTACCGCTGAACTGATTAAACATATCCATTTGACTATCTATAACGCCTAAAATTGTTTCCTGCGCATTTAAATACGATTCAACAATAGTCTCTGAAGCGGCTCTATTCGCATCTGCCGCCGCCTGTTGAGCGTCAGCGTTGGCATTTGTGGATTCTGTATTTTCATCTTGTGTAGCCGTTGCTTCTTCCCAACTACTGCCAAGTTCTTTCAAACGGTCCTGTGTTTCCTTGATATCGGCCTCGATCAATTCCTGTGAAGATTTGTTTTTATCTAGTGCTTCAGAATTCTTTTCCTGTGCCTCAGTAAGGGCATCATAACTCCTCCGCTCTTCATTTTTACCATCTACCAAAGTTAACACGCTGCGGCAATTCTTTAAATACCACTCATTTTCACCCTCAAGAAGAGTTCCAAGTTCCGCCTTTATTCCTTGTTCTTCTTCCTCGAGCTTTATTGCCTCCATCTTTAGCTCAGAGCGTTTTTTTATGAGTTCAAGCGCATGTTCCTCTTCAGCTTGTAGTTCTATCTCCTTCTGCTTATTATCCAGGTATTCCTGTATAGCATCACTGTTTTTTGTCAGAGAATCCGTCTGCTCATCATAGGCAAGGTTAAGCCCCGGTACCAACTGATTTAATTCAGCAATATATTGCCTCATCACCTCAGTTTTTTCATTGTCATTACCTTTTGTTTCAGCAAGGTTCTCAATTTTTTCCTTCAGTATCTGAGCATATTTACTCTGAGCTTCCATCTCCGCTGTATTGTTAGAATAGGATTCTACGAGATCCTGTGCAGATTGAGATACCTCATTTGCCGAATCATAAAGCTGTTGATTGCGTTCTGCCAGTAATCGGACCTCTTCTGACGCCTCTCCTGCGCTCTCTGCGTAAACACCTATTGCGGTTGCTGCGCCGGCCACCGCCGTTACCATTAGCGCAATTGGCGTCGCACTTACAGTAGTATTAAAAAGAGACTGGGCCACTGTAGCCAGTTTCATTGTTGCCTTAAATGTGCCAACACTGGCTATCACACCGCCTATGGCTGGTACCAGACTATCCATGCTCTCTATGACCGCATCCAAGCCTTCCTCAATCTCAGGCAGGGCTTTCTCGGCGATTGGAACTCCCACCTGGGTTTGGAATTTCTTTCCCAACTGCGTGAATCGAGATTCGAGAGAATCGTATTTGATATCCTTGATGCTCTCCATTGTCCCTTTTACATTATCATAAGCAGTGTTCGTCTCCGCCAAGGAAGCGATCACCTTCATAGCATTATCTTCTCCCAGCGCAGACCATGTATTGCTTGCAAGTGTAAGGGCTTCTTGCTGGTTCGTAGCACTGTTTAGGTCCTGAATCACAGAATAAAAAACATCTTTCGCAGTCGCCTTGCCGCTCTTCCATTGATAGAACAAAGATTGCGTACCACTTGAAAAAGAATTCAGATTTTCTTCGATACGTCCATCTGCCAAGGAAATAGTAAACTCCTTCACGAAGTCATTTACTTTATCCAAGTTATACGCCCCTGAATCCAGGCCATTGTCCAGGATGGCAAACATCTCCTGTGCAGAAAACCCTGCCTGTCCCCAGAGCTGACTGTACTCTGCGATATTGTCCGACAACTCTCCTGATTTATCCAGGCCATTCTGGGCGCCTTTTGCCATCAGGTCAAAGGCTTCATCGGATGTCAATCCCATGTTTTTTACAAGAGCATCTACACCACGGATAGTTTCTGATAAATCCATGTCAAAGACATCACGCATGGCAATGCCATTTTCAGTCATACTTTCCAGTTTACTGGGATCCAGCTCACCTGTATACTGCTTGACAAGGGCCATTGACTGTGCAACATCATTGATATCATCACCATAATTGTTGTTATGCAGATCCTCCATGACAGACTTGTATTGCTGCATCTCCCCTGCAGTGGCTCCGGTGCTTGCCTGTAGCTGCCTCTGTGCAGTTTCAAGGCTTGTTACTGATTTGACCGCATTGACAACGGCATCCTTCCCCAAATTCACCAGAGAGTTTGCCAGATTAGATTTAAGGACAGTTGAGAAATCTATTGTGACTTTCTCGGCCTCTTTTACTTCTTTGCCAAATTCATTAATGGATTTTGCACACTGATCTGTAGACTGCGCGGCTTCTTTCAGATATGCAGCATTTTTATTTACTGCTGACGATGCCTTTATGACCTGGGCCTCTGCTGTATTCAGCTTCGTCTCCCAGTCCTTTACGCGGTTCCCTGCGGTTTGATAATTCTTTTCACCTTTTGCGATTGCCGTACTGACTTCCCCTAAGGCTGTCTCTTCTTTCTTCAGCTCATCGGAAAGAGATTGTACCACCGCCTTCTGTTTCTTTATGGCCTGTTCCGATGAGTTTCCGGATTTTGTCATCTTATCCAGACGGTCTGTGGCCTTTTCGTAATCTTGCTTCAGGTCCTCCAGTTTTTTGCTATGGGTTTCCTGCTGCTTATTCAGGTTCGCAAGGCCGATCCCGACTTTTTCGTAGCTCTCACGGGCATGTTCCAGGCCTTTTCTGACAGCTTCTTCTTTACTCTTCTGCTCATCAAGAGACTTGGATAGCACTTCATGCTTCTTCTGGAGGGCCTCCAGGGAGTTCTCCTGGCCTTCATATTGAGCCTGGACCAGACCCAGCTCTGACTTTAGGGCTGACAAGGATTTATTGCAGTTCGTGACGTTCTGCTTAAATTCTTTCTCGCCATCCAACGCGATCAGCGCACCTATCTTTTTAATTGCCAAATGCTCACCTCCCGGATTTTTCCCACAAAAAAGCCACCTGCCGAAGCAAGTGGCTTATATCTCTATTATTTTCTAATCTTAAATGTTACGATAGGCTTATTTTTTATCTTCCCCCACACAAGGGATGCCAGCCCTATGATTGCCCCAACTATACCAAACGCCGGTTCTACAACGATGAGATATGCAACTGCGAGCCAGAAAACAAGGCTCAATAAAGCTTTTATAAATTCTTTCTGCCGTTTACTCATAGTGCGTCCCTCCTTTGATATCATTATACTCCTGGCAGGGCTATAAGTCCAGCATTGAAACTCTCTTTTTATCCTGAAATACACACCTTCTGGCTTTAAAATTGCAGAACCACTTAAAGTGCCGGAATAAGTCGCACCACTTTCCCATATACATGCGGGAGATCTCTTTTTCCGTGTATCCCATCTGCATTCCCATGAACACAAGCCACGCAAAGTCTACAGGTTCGCTTTCTCCGTCTGCTTCTTCCTCTGCGTGGTCATTGCGTTTTTTGTCTCAAAACACCTGTAAAATTCATCGTGCAGCGCATCCGCAAGTGCCGTCAACGGGATGTCCACCTTTCGTACGATCCCTTCTTTTTCATATTTGACAGGCGCTCTGCCGTCTTTTTCTGCTGTGATCGCTTCCCCTTCGTTCACCATCCATGTCAATGCATCATTGACAGCTCCGGCATCCGGGAATTTACCGTGGTACTTCGTTTTACCATCATCATCTATGATCTTGTTCCCATCCTCATCCAGATCTGGTTCCCATGTCATGAGCTTCTGCTCGAATTCCCCGATCGTCCCGTATTTGTCCTGGATCTTCTCCAGCACTAAAAGGTCGCATTTGATGGGATACTTTTCCCCTGATAGTTCAATGGTGTTCATTTCTTCAAACATATATATGCCTCCATGATTCTCACAGTTATTCCTTTGTTTTTCCGCCTTTCTCGTCCAGCCATGCGATTGCCTCTGCCTCGGTATCGAATATCTTTACCTCTTTCCACTTTCCATCCGGCAAAGCCATTGCCTGCCCGGTAATGCTGGGCGTCTGATACTCAATGTTGTCACCTTTTACCTTGTAACTTTCCTGGCCTTCTGTGAATTTCACCTTATACAGCCATGATGCTGTATACTTTCTCACCCCATCCACCTTCTCAGCCACACGGAATCCGAATCCCACATACTTTGATTCGTCGCTGGCCTTATAGATTACAGAATCTTCTGCCGTTGTGTGCCCGAACATGATCTCATGGGCCTTGATGGGAAGTGTGGATGTGTTCAACGTGATGTCCGCGTATTTAAATTCCTTATCGTATTCCGCCTTGATATCATCCGCGTACAATGACCCATCCGCAAACTGCGGTGTGATGTCGATCTGTATCGCTCTCCCACAAGTAAACGGATCTGCATATGTGTTTGCCGGTTCTGTTAATTTCGCGATCGTCGGCCTTGCTAATCCAATATATGCCATAGTTTTATTCCTCCATATCTTCTTCAAAAATGCATGAAAAACATAAATGGTGATATCCACTATCCTTTTCATGTAATGTAATTATGTCTGTCACAACAGCCCCTGCTTCCCGAAGGGCTTTTCTTATCTCCCGACGCCTCTCGGTATAATTGCTCTTGGTGTAGAGATGTACCTGCATATGCTGCAACCATTCCTGGTCCGTATCATCTGCAAATACTGCCGCCTCCTCCAGTTCCGGATTGTAAACGATATATTCCTTGGGCGGACGTTCATTCGGGCAGCACAATGGCCAGATGTTCTTTACTATTTGCGCCAGCGCAAGTTCTATCCTCTCATTTACGCTCATCCCGTCACCTCATTGAATTTTTCCTGCATGGTATCCAAGCATTTCTTTTCCGAATTCTTCATAGCCTTGCTGATCACCGGCCTTGCGTTCTGCTTTGATGTCCCATAATTCAGATATGCCAGTTTTTCATTGTTACGGATACCTTTTCTGTCTTTACCTTTTGCGGTAACAGAGACATAGTGCCCCAAATGATTTTCCCCTGGTTTATTTGCTTTTATGGACCGGGCCAAGTCTCCAGTGGCATATCCTTTATTAGCCGCCTGCTGTACCTGGCTCTGCAGTTCCTCTTTGAGGATAGGCGCTGCCGCTTCCAGCATTGCAGGGGCTACGTCAGCAATATCCCCCAGCGCCATCAGTTCCTTTTCCAGTTCATCAAATCCCATTGTCTGAAAGCTCATATCATCACCCACATATGATCTGGATCTTTGCTTTCCCTGTCTTGTAAGTACGGACGATATCATACATATACCCCTCATATTGTACTTTCCTGGCATATGCCTTAGATTCATCCTCTTCATGAGCGGAAAGTTCAAAATCCTCCTGCCTGGTCTCAAGGACCAACTTCACCTCAACGCCTGCACGCATGGCTTCATAAAACTCCATCCTGGTTGCTGATTTTTCCTCAACATAGATATCCACGCTGTGCTCTTCTTCCACTGGGAAGCCGTCCTTATCCTTCGTTTTATTGCTCCATATTAGCGTTGCTTCCATTGTCAGCCTCCTTTGTATAATCACCCGATAAGGCCATTGCATCACGCAGAGAGCAAAATGCCGCCTGGAACCGTTCTGCATCTTCATCGTACCCATAATGAGACTTGCAATACAGGCGGATCGCCTGCCGGTACAACGGATCTGTTTCATCTCCGTATATCCCAGCAATCTCCATTTCTTTTTTACAGGCCTCTACCAGCCCCTGCAGTTCAAGTTCTGCATCTGCCGATCTCGCTCGGACGAAGCGTTTCAGCTCTTCGATCAAATGCATATCACTCATTGTTCAACACCTCCAGGAGCTGTTGTTTGCTCATGCTGCCATAACCAGTGATCCCCTGTTCCTTCGCAGCTTCCTTTAACTGCACTACGGTATAGGAATCATCGTATACGGTACTATTATTTGCTGCCGGCACCGTGCGGCGCTTTATTCCCCCGCTTTGTATTTTAACAGGGCATGCGCTTTTGATGTTACCATAGCGCCATCCACAATCGCATATGCACAGTAATCTGTAATACGGTCTTTGATATGCTCCTCCAGCGTCACACTGATCTCCTTATTCACATTTGCCGTGTATCCCCTGGATGCGTTTGACATCAGAATCTCACCATCCAGCATGGAATCATCCTCTTTGACCGACATTCCTAGGATTTTAAATGCCCCGCCGTTTGCTACGTCAGCGATCAGGATAGGCCGTCCGTTCTGATCCTTCACATTGGCAATCTCTGTCCAAATGGTATTGGAGTTAGCATATACGGCCAGGCCACCGGCATACCCACTCTTTACTTTTGCCCTTGTTGTGATGATGTCGGTATATCCCAGTGCGCCCTTCGTATATTCTGAAATCTGTGGAGTATCTTCCTGTTTTTCTAATGCCGTTACAATGCCCAGCGGTTCTGCTTTAAAGCTTTCCCCGCTTCCAGGCTGTCCTTTTCCATGCGTGGAACCATAACCCAGCGCTGCTCCCATCTTTTCAGCCATGCGTTTCTGGATATATGGCAGGAATTCATCCATAGCCATCTCTTTCAGTTTCCAGGATACCGTGATCGCTCTGGAAAGCTCGCAGCCGTTCAGGGTCAGGGTCTCAAAGGTCTCTTTTCCATCCTCTGTTTTGGTTGCTTCATCATACCATTTCGCATCCGTGGATGTGTCAGCCTTGATCATGGTCAGGATACCGTTCACATACGTTTTACTGATGTCATTCCAATATGGATAGATCTCTCCGATCTCCTGCCAGATACCTGCAGTCACTACTTTTGGGATGACCGTGCCCGTATTCCCCGTAGTATGGGTGAAGGCCTCGTTCACCATCTTATAAGCTGCGTCCTCCTCGGCAGAAAGCGGCTTTCCCATCATGCTTTTGGCCCAGGCAGTTTTGTAAGCCTCGGAAGAATAATCAAGCTTCTCCTCCGTGTGCCGCTGTCCATTCATGACAATCCCTTCTGTTACCCTGGCTGTTCCCGCAGATGCAGTCCTTCCTTCTGCCCCTGCATCGGTGAGGTTCTGCAGGTTCATTCCCTGCGGCACGTGCTCCATAGCCTCCAGTGCTGCATTTGCCTTAGCCTCCGCCTCAAACCTCTCATCCAGAGCTTTGATCTCATCCATTTTTTTGTTCCCCTCATCAATCTTTCCGCTGTTGATGAGCTGCTTCGCCTCATTCAGCATAGTCTGTCTTTTTTCTAAATACTCTTTTCTTCCCATTTTCCGGCTCCTTCCAATTCTAAAAGTTTTAAGTTCATCATGGCACGTTCCATCTCTGGTGCCATAGCAAGTGTCCTTGCGCGTTCCATCTGTTCTTTTGATGGCAGTGCGAACATTGATGCGGTCATCAACTCAGGCTCCTGCTGCTCAAACATGATCTTGTCGATCAGTTTCCTCTCCAGCGCCTGCTGTGCATTCAGCCATGTTTCATGCTCCATCATGTCCAGGACTTCCCGCTCGGTCATGCCCGTCTTATTCATGTAGGCCGTGCACAGTGCCCTGTCTGCAGTACGCAGGACTTCTGCCATATGCTCCATGTCGCTGTGGTTCCCGCGCGCCCTGGAAGACACACAATGCACCATCAGCAATGCTGTAGGTGACATCTCACAGTAACCTGCTGCCGCGATCACGGATGCCGCACTACACGCCTGGCCGGTGATATAGATTTTTATACCGGCGGCATGGCCCCGCAGCATCGTGTAGATTTCTGATCCCACGTCAATCGCTCCTCCCGGAGAGTTGATGTAGATATCATGCATTTCATTTGGATATGCATCTATGACCTTCTGTACATCCCTTGGGCATGTGCTGTCTTCCTCGAACCAGTCATAATACCACTTATAATCATTCGGGATGATCACTCCCCTAATGTCGATCCTCGCCATCTGCTCCCTCCTTCCCAACTGCCAAGATACCCTTTATGATATCTGCGGTCGCATGGCAGTTTTCTGTGTTCATGTTTTTAAGAGCTGTCTCAACCAGATTTACTACCTGGGTGTCCAATCGTCTGATAGGCTCGTCACCGCCTACAAGCGGAGCCATGTTCATAGTCTCCCTCCACTCATTCGGCGTCATGGCGCCGCGGTCTACCATTGCCTGGAAAGCCAGCTTTGTGGTCAGGCTGGCACACTGCAGGTTATTGGCTTCAAACACAATCTTATTTCCGAATCCTCTCTCTTTGCGTGTAAACAACCCTACTGTATAGGTTCCATGCATCTGGACCACTACCGGCTCTATCTCCGCCTCATAATAAGCTGTCCATTCATCCTCTGTATAATTTGACTGTACAATCTTCTTGTTTGTGTTAAAAAAGGACTGGATCCGTTCAATTGTCCTATCCGTCTGTGCTGCATTTGGCACATAATCCTTCGGCTCAATCCTGACCGCTTCTGCTTTTGAATCCACACCTGCCGCACCGAATGTCTCACTCTCAATCGCCAGGTAATCGTCCACAAAAGACTTTACATTCTTTTTTATATCCTCCGGACGCATGGAGCTGTTAAATTTCAGCAGCCACCGGATGATCCCACTGTTTTTGATTGCTTTTATGATCCCCTGGTCAATCGTCCCAATGACATCCATCATCTGTGAGATGGCCTTTGCCGGGCTTTCTCCAAACACATCGTCTGTGTTAAAATCCTGCCGCAGGTGGATGATATCCTCATAAGCAAACGTTCCTGACTTTCCATTCCTGTATTGGAACTTTAAGTACAGATGCCCTCCGGCGTCATATACTGCCTCTGCGTACACGCATGGAACAGGGTATAGCTGCACCGGCAGCCCATTCTCATCCCGTATGATCAGGATAAACGCATTATTATTCAGGCAAAGCTGATTTGCTGCTTTCTCCTGCAGCATCTGTCCGGTCATGTAAGGGTTTGGCTCCTCCAGCAGGAAGCGGATCCGCGCGTCCGGGTTCACTTTTAGTCCCCCTGCTGGGTCATCCCTGATATGCTTTCCCACCAGTTTCCCGATAGCCTTTACTTTTGGCCGGATGCAGGCCCTAACGATATCGCTCTCATACAGTTTCCCATCCCAGGCATAATACCGTTCCTGCCAGGTGGTAAGCATCTGAAGTCCTTCTTTAGCTGTGGGTTCCCGGTTCCTGGTCTGTTTTTTGCCAAATAATTTCATAGGTCTTCTCCTTTCTGGTTGTTCACACTTTCATACTGTACTATAATCTTCTTACAGGCATCGCCAATGCCAAGTATCGAAGAAAGGAGTTTAATAAACATTCAATCGTCAAGATTGAGAATGATTAACATTTGTTTTTTAATGTACGCGGACAATTCAGGGGCTGCCCATCTCATGTGCTTGAAATACATTTCTATTTCTTTTCTTGGATTGTCCGCCATTTCGACGTTCTTGCATCCCTCTTTTATGCATTCATCTATATCTGTTTTAAGTTTATCAATCCTTTTTCCCAAATCCATTTCTTATACTCCTTTCGTTTGCGCCGGCGCAAATCCGGCCATAAAAATAACGCCCGGTAAAGGCGTCATATCAGACTCATATAATCATTCATGTTATTCTGTAACACTACATAGGCATCCAGCAGAGCCGCTGTACCATCAATCCTCCTTCGGGGCTTACTGCCCTTGATCGGCTGGATGTTATCATTCTTATCCACATCCACTGCTGTATTGCAGAGGCACCACTTATCCACCGGATTATTGTTGTAGACGATCAGGTTGTTTTCCAGATCGGCTCCCAGGGCTTTCATGGGCTGCGACAAGGTTTTTTTGCCCTGGATGACCGGTACCATACTGGATTTCCCAAAATAATCCTGCATGTCCTCCACAAAATAGACTGCAGACCAGGAATCGTATCCTATCAGGTTCAGATATATGTCATGTTCCTGCTGTACCTCCACAAACCAGGATTTTA
The DNA here is from genome assembly GCF_022867815.1 of Blautia sp. NSJ-175. NCBI lineage: Bacteria > Bacillati > Bacillota > Clostridia > Lachnospirales > Lachnospiraceae > Blautia > Blautia sp. NSJ-175. The sequence goes on along the minus strand of NZ_JALIFQ010000034.1, from coordinate 16,229 downwards.
CATCCCGGTACGATATCTTATTTCCCGGACAAGTCCGCACATACCCTTTTTCGATCCACACATCGTATGGAATTTTGTCTTCCTGCACCCTCTTTTCCACCAGGTCCTCCGGTATCCAATACATAGACATTACATAGATATGTTCATCTTCCGGCACCTTAAATAACACTTTTGCCGCTGTCAAGTCTGTGGTAGCAGATAGATCCACGCCACCGATGCCATATCTTGGCTTCAACTCCCTGATATCAAATACAGCCGTATTATTGGCCTGTTCAAAAGTCAGCCAGGCTTCGGATGATGTTTCACGGATATTAAACTCTTTGCAGAGCAGATTTTTCACCAGTAGAGGATTCTTTTTTGCCTTCTCCACTTTATCTTTCAGGGTATTCCGGTTCTTTATGGTCCCAAGGCCTGGGTTTGCTTTCTCCCAACATGTCTCATCTGTCCATTCCTTCCGGTTGTCCAGTTCATAGATAAAAGCAATAAAGTGTTCGTCTTTGTATCCATCCGGATCTTCGTAACCATTGATGACCATTTCAGCCTCTTCATATTTCTGATCATAAATGTCTTCCCGGATCGTGCCCGCAGTCGAAGTGATGTATACCAGGGGCTGCTCCCTGGCCGACGTGCCATCTGCCATGATATCGTAAAGAGCTTTCCCCTGTTTCCACTGGTGTATCTCATCCATCAAGACGCAATGGATGTTGAGACCGTCCAGAGTATCGCTGTCAGATGCCAAAGGCTTAAAGACTCCATCGTTGAAATCCGTGTCCAGCTCTGCCACCAGGGACCGCACCCTTTTTGAAAGAGAAGGTGATTTTCTGACCATCCGCTTAGACTCCAGCCATATAATTTTACTCTGGTCTTTTTTGGTAGCAACCGCATAGACTTCTGGTCCCATTTCTCCGTCTGCCGTCAGCATATACAATCCTACGACGGATGCCAGAAGGGATTTACCGTTTTTCTTTCCCACGATCAGGAGCGATTCCCGGTATTTCCGGTTTCCCTCGATGTCGACAAAACCAAATACAGTTGCCAGATGTGCTTTCTCCCATAACTCTAATTGTACTGGCTTACCGCCAAACTTTCCTTTTGAGTGGCGGCAGTAGTTCTCTGCAAATTCAAGTATATGGTTGGCTCGTTTTGCACTGTAAAAATATTCTCCCGGCTCTACAATATCCTTTACGACTTTTTTATAGGTCCTGAATACTTTATCCGAAACACGAATCTCTTTATCCTGTATCTTTTCCCAATATTCCAGAATGGGGTTATATGCTAAAGGGTATTTAATCATCCCGGCCATTTACAAAATCCTCAAATCCATCGTTCTTCTGTATCGCCACTTTTTCTGTTTTTGGAAGACAATCAACCAGGATCTTCATTGCCTGTGTCTGTTTCTGAGACATCTGGAGATATAGCTGCGCGTCTGGACTTTGCTTCGTACCATACTGGTTCTCACCGTTCTTGTATTCTACCGTAGTTCCTTCCCGCACAATCTGCTCTCTTAAGTCCTGCATGGTAATAGTCATAAACGCCACGTCTTCTATGGTGGCAAATACCAATTTTTTCTTATTTTCGTCTATTTTTGAGAATAACCTTTTAAGTCTTCTTTCCTCTTTCTCAATCCGCTTTTTCTTCTCCAAATACCCGGAAATACTGTCATATTCAGCTTCTCTTTTTAGCGCTTCTTCTTCAAAATCATCGTAATTTATCATATATACCACACCCCCTTTACGATAACCCGTGCATTACATGGAGGTAGACGTCTGGTTTTCCGTAATCAAAAATATGACCTCAATCAGGGGGGGAGTCTGGGCATCAAATCTCCCTCCGGACTGAAATCATACTGCGTCAATCCTGCTGCCGGTCCGTCCTTCATGTTCTCCTTCTGGTGACAGATATGGCAATCATATTTTAGATTAGAAAAACCCAGAGCAATGTCTGGGTCATTGATGTTATCTGGATTCAGTTCCACTTTATGATGAACTATGTAGCCTGGGCTGTCATGGCATGTCTCACATAATCCTCCATCAACAGACTTGCGATGCTTTATGTAGGCGGCTCTGCATTTCTTCCATCTGCCACTGTTATAAAATGGCTTGGCGAACTCTCTTGCCATTTACCGCATCACTCCTTCTATCTCATACGCGGAGTCAATGATTTTAACTTTACACCCTATCCTCTTAGATAAAACCTCCTGCTGCTCCTCAATGTATTCCTCTGCCATTTTCATATCTGTTCTTAGAATAAGCACGTCTTCCTTTTTGATAACAAGTGCATTACTACATCTGCTTTCCGCATTCCTTGGCTTCTCTATAAATTTCCTCGCTATACATAGGTTTGAACACTTGCTGCACATTTCCTTACTGCACTCATGCAATATCGCTGATCTACTTTCCATAGACTATTCTCCTTTCTACGCAAAAACACCCAGCCAGCATCCTCGCTAACCAGGTGTTCTTTGTTTTTTTATATACTTCTATTCTTTGAGTATACCTGTCAATACATAAAATGTCAAGTATGTTTTAGAACAAATATAATGACTAGAATACATTGGAAAAATGTACCTTTAAAATCCGCTGACACATTTTTTCTGATATCCCAATAGCCGCTGCCACGTCATAAGTCATCATTCCGTTTATGTATTTCAGGGTCAGTATCATTCTCAAAGTCATGTCTGGGAGTTCTGCAATATAGTCCCTGGCTTTGTTGATCAATAGCTGGTTTCGGTAATACAGGTCCTTGTACTGTATTTCTATGTCTACTCTTTCTTCTGTTTTACTCATCGAAGTGTCAAACACCCGCCCAACATAGGGCATCCCGCTTATCTCTTTACCAAGGACAAGTGAGCCGCCAACTATCTTGTCATACTTCGCCTGAAGGCTTGTAAGCTCCATGTTGTTTCTGTGGATTTGTAAGAATTCCCGTTCTGTCATTGCCCTCACCTCATAATTCAACATTTCTTATTTTGGTAATCTCACTCCTCACGAGCCTATTTCATTATTTTTCGTCCATTTAGCTTTCGTCATTATTATTTTCTCTCCTTCCAGCTCCTACATGTTTCACACCGCTGTTTACTGCTGACTAGAATCCCTTTTATCAATGTTGCCCTTGGGCATCCAGGACCAACTAATACGGCAATCTGTCCCACCTTCTGACTATGCATACAGGTTTTATATTTTGGTTCATTCATGGCTCGTCCTCCATCTTAATATCATCATTTCCCAAAATTTCGAGCAACTGTTCATCCGTTGCGACTACACCAGTCAATTTCTCAATTTCATAGACCATCGTTTTCTGTATGTTCCGGTTTTCGTAGTGGCATATAATATCTTTAACAGCATCCGCACTCACTAATCTCAGCATGGCTTGTCCTCCCCTAAATAGTTTTTTCCAAACTCTTTTCTGAAATCAATTTCTGGATATACCAGGTGGAATGCTCGTTGCCCCTCCTGCTGCACAAGGCGCATCATGTCATGGTTCCGGTGTACAGCTTCCGGGCCTTCCCTGTGATGTTCCAGGCATAAGTACACTTTCAGACCATAATTCTCTGATTTTTTCCGATTGGCACCGCCGAAAACATGATGGGCCTCCAAATAAGGGAATTTTCTGCAATCACCGTGCAGTTTCATGCAAAGAAAGCATGTTCTATTTTCTTTGCTGTGCAGGATACTGTCCGGATGTTTCATTCTTTTCTTTCTTCGTTTTTGCTTTGGAAACATCAATCCTCCCACTCCATCCATTCCTTTCTTCTGGTTTTTTCTTTATTTCGTCTTTGTACCACTGGTGAAAATTCTTTCTCCATTCGTCCACTTGGTTCTGAAATACAGTTATTTTCCATAGTTTTCTATCCATGTATCCCAGATCATTCATATGTTCTAAATCATCCATGGTCCCCTCCTGCTCAGTCAAACGGCAATTCTTTGTCAATCCCGTCCGTGAGATTCATAAATCCGTCGGCATCGGTCGTGGCTCGCTTGTCCTGCTTCCTCCTGTTCCAATCATTAACAACTTTTTCAACACTCCGGTCATCAGCAGGGTAGACTTAAATTGTATCGAAAACTTCATTTTCCATATGTATTAAATCATCCCTGCTCCTTGTTCGCTTGCTTATATTTATTGTATAGTAGTTTCCATCGTATCCTTTCACTTTGATGGCGTCATAAGCGCTTGTTTTAAACATATTTTCTCCTACACCCATACCCCTAAAAGACAAGGCACATCTTCCGCCCCACGTCGAAAGAAAACCGTGCCTGTATGCCGGTGTATGTCCTTTCCCAGTTCTTCCGCCGTGTCAGCAATCATTATCGTGTCCGTCGGCTTGTCCATATCCCAGATTCTGGCCACTACCTTATTCGGAAAATCATCCGGATGGTCATATATAGCTATCATAGGCTGTCTTATACCGTCAAAATCTACCTCTGCAATACTATTCACTATCTTCGTCTTTATCATATTTTCTTCCTCATATCGTTTCATAAGAATTCCGCTTGTCATTGTACCTGACAGCAACCGGATTACCGCATTCTATACAGTTAATATCAAACATCTTCTCTTTCATGTTGGTCATATACTTAAAATGATGCCCACATTCACAGTTCACATGCAAGGGCAATAGTTCTTCCGTAAATGGGATATCCGCCCCACATTTAAAGCAATGGAACCCTTCAATCTCTTTCTTGCTGCAAAACCCCCTGATATTTCCACATTCCGGGCATATCGTATAGAAAAAACCTTTGTACTGGTGCAGCCCATCCAGTTTTTCATAGTCCTTTTCTGGTCCTGCCTCGGATTCAGGTGGGATTTCCACTGGCTTTAAAGGGTGTGGCGCAGAAAGCTGTTCTCTATCCCCCCCAGCCTGCAGGAGCTGCAGCACAAGTGCTTTAAACACCTTGTCTGCCAGCTTTGGTTCCATGTCCACCATTACACTCTTTCCTTCTGTTGTTACTCTTATTTTCATACCTCTTTCCTCCTCTTTCCCCGTGTACATCCGTCCCACGGCTCCAAATCCCCGTCAATCCCGCTGCATAACCTGCACCAATAGGTATTAGTTAATTTTTGATAAAAACAGTATTCACAATCCTCACACCAGACAATTCTTGATTTTGTTTCATCAGTCCGGCCGTTCAATCTATCATATGTATTCAGGATATCAGCCACATACTGGCCCATTTCACAGTCAGCGCAGATATCTTTCAGTTCCTCTTCCGCTATATCCGTTCGCTTAGTATGCACGCAAAGATTGTCACAGATGTGTTCCATCATTGGCAGTATGACTTCCTGCATTTCATTTTTTTCACTCTTCATCTTCTTCCCTTCCTTTCACATCTACTTCTTTCATCAGCCAGTATTCTAATGCTGTCTGGCTATTTAATATCTCCGGCTTCAGATATTTGAACAGATATTCAGCAGCTCCGTACACGGTCAGGGTATCCAGGTAATCCTTTCTGGCCGTATACTGTTCCGCCTGTACTTCCGGCGGGTTCATGGCCTCGGCAATATCCTGCTGCCCCCTATCCTCTTCGCATATAGTATTTATGCGGGTTTCCGGCATTTCAGGGGGATTTTCTTGCGCTGGCGCAACTTCTGATTCTTTATTTTGTATTTTCCCCGTGAAAACCGTATCCTCTTCTGTTCGGATATCCGGGTTTTCTGGCTGTGATTCTTGTGTTTTTCCGGCTTCCTGCTGCCTGTTCGTCATATCCTCATGGTCCGGCTCGCTTATAGTATTTTTGCGGGTTTCTGGGTTTTGCGCCGGCGCAATTGGTGCAGTTTCTGGGTAATCATCCGGTATCGCCATCTGTCCCGGTATTTGTGGCTCCTCTTCTGGCAGCTCTTCTCCGAAGATATCTCTTGTCAGGAAAAAGAAATCTGCCCATGACATATCTTCTGGTTTTGGCTGTCCAAACTTCTTGATCTTCAAGCCCTCACTCGGGCCGTACATCATCAGGAAGTGTATCCCCTTGCGATATGACAGGTTTCCACTCGGGTTGACCTGCTCTACCATTTCCTCCACATCGCCTGTAGCAAATGCCTCACTTGCATATAGATTTTTAAGTTTCCCAGGGTTATCCCGAAAGAATGACTTTATCAATTCCTGGAGATCTCCTGATCCTCCCGGTTCCTGGGCATTGAACTGTTTCAAATCTCTTATCGTTTCCCGGGTTGTCTCCGGACGGATCATCTCTAAGTCCCCATCCGGCAGTGTCAGCATTTCTGCCAGTTTACTGCTGCCGATCCCGGCAAATTCCGGCCGTAGGCGCTCTGAATACCCGTCTATAGAGTATTTGGCATTTATGGCCATGAATCTCGATACTGTGGATGAGGATAATCCGTATTCCTTTCTGGCAAAATCAGCTATGGTGTCATATCCGTCTTTCTGATATAGCTGCTGTTCCTCAATCTTTCTGAGCATGTAACCGATACGCACAAAGCTTTCTGCCACTCCGTTCAGGTCCTTTTTTAATTGTTCCTTCATGTTCATCCAGTCATCCAGTGTTAATTGTGTATATTCCATCTTTTTCTCCTTTTCAACTGGCGACAATTTGTCGCCGTTTCATTTACGCTATAGCAACCACCTGGATTCTCACTGGATCCTGCTGCTGTTTTATATTTTTCTTAAATTTATTTAATACCTTGCTGATGATGGCCTGATCCGGCTTGCGGTCAAACTCGGAATAATACTGTAAAATTCTGTCATCTTCCAGTCTTATCTCTATGGTGTAATACGCTTTATGCAGATTTTCCTTTTTCCTCAAGAAGAGTATCCAGCTTTTTCCTTTTGCCATCATCTCCATGTAGTGATCACTGCTTCCCACGCAATGGTGAAGCGTTCGACCCTCTGTGACCAGTTCCTCACATCTTCCGGCCGGGATGATCATGTATGTATCGTCCTCCCAGAAATATCTCTTCACTTCCGGAAGATGCTCCCTGATTCTTTCATCCAGCACTTGATGCTTCTTTTTTTCTTTCTCTAATCTTTCCGCATCTCGCCTGGCGTTTCTCAGTTCCACCAGTTGATCGTGCCTGGCTTTTAAATCCTTAGGCAGGCGAACAATATCATCGGTAGTATCCATCCCCTCATCCCTGGCCATGCGGAGGTAGTCTCTCCATGTCTGTGCCAGCCTGTTCGTGGCTATCTTTTGTTTTATCATGTAGTTGACCATGCGGTTGACGCTTTTTAATTCTTTCAAAATATCCTCGCATTCGCTTTTTTTTACTTTCTTTTTGTTTAGATATTCCAGGGATTTCTGCGTGATTTTTATTTTCTTTTCCAGGAACTCCATCTCCTCTTCATACTGCAGCCACTCCAACGTGTTCAGCCCGCCGTTGATTTGTTTCATCCTTGCTGTCCGGTTTCCATCCAGTTGCAACGCCGCCTGTAAACTTTGTCCATGTGTACAGATACTCTCCGGATTGCCCCACCAGCCATATCGATCCACAATGTCTGCCACTAGATTAGTGAGTCCGGCCTTGGCCATATATTCCAACCATGGCCGCTGGTGGAATGTTGTGATAAACTTATTTACGTTCAGCTTTTCTTTCTGCCTGGCCAGGAGATCCAATCCACTAGTCTGCAGATCTCCATATGGCAGTACCTCATCCAGATTTCCCGGATACAGATATGAGGACACAAACCTCTTATTGAGCTGGTTTTTGTCCCACCAGTCTTGGGCAAATTCATCTGCTTGTGATTCAGTTCCATAGTATACCTTTCCCCAGCATTCCCCCTTTGGAATGATGGCCCGTACCTCCTCGTAAAGTTCAATCTCTTTTTTCTCTCCGGCTTTCCATGTGCATACCGCCCGGAACTGCCTTTCCAGCCATTCCTCACCATGCTGCTGAAGGAGTATCACTGGAGCTTTTGCCGTCTGTTCCTGCTTCCTGCTGTATGCTTTGATGATCGCTCCGCACTTCGGGCAGACAGTCATTTCTCCGTGTTTCCAGCCTTTCTTTTTCCATCCACGGCCTCCGCAGGCCGTGCAGGCATAATCCGTGCGTTTTTTGCCTTTTTTGAAAAAAAGGTAATTCCCTGGGAAGATTTCCTGCTGCACCCAGTTCTCCATTGCATCCGGCACACATGGGATTTTTCCCATCATCTCATCAATGCGTCGGCATTTTCTCTGATAGGCTCTTTCGTATTTCACCTGGTTGCAACATACTTCAAAATTGGTCACATTATAATTACCCAGATAATTCAAGGCAGTTTCTTTATCCTCTTCCGTTGCAAACTCCCAGTCATCCCCGTAGTAATAGCCGTCTCCCTTGATAGTGTCCAGGTCTTTGCATACTCTGGCCACGTTGTTGATCATGCAGGAGTACCATTTTCCGTCAGCGAAGGCAGCATGGGATTTCTCCTCTTTGTCCGCAAAATACCGGCTCCTCAAGTGACCCATGTAGAACAGGTCGATGTTCAGGATCTCTTTTCCGCCAAACTCCACTATCTGACTGACTCCCTGCACTTCATTGCTAATCTGTTCCGGCCTTTCACATGGTGGCGTATTCTTTAAAATAGCTGTTCGCTTCATTCCTTGCCACCTCCCATGTAATATTCCCGGATGATTTTCTTTGCCCGGCCCATCCCTGGGATTCCCATTGTGATTGCTTGCCTGCTGGATCCTTTTCCGGCTGGCGGCATTGGTATTTTCCCAGACAATATCCCCGTTTCTGCGATTATGTCCTTGTCTATTTCATAGCAATTTGAAAATGACCAGGTCAGCAGTGCTGCAATACACCCTTTCAGGCTCTTGCCTTTTTTTCGCACATAAGCTGCCATAAGTTCATCTTTTATGCACTGTCCTATTATGTACTGCACCCAATCCTCCAAAATCTCCTGGGGTTTCAGCTCCTCCGCCTCAGCTTCTATCTTTCCTACCGCTGCCGTCACTGTATCGCAGAGTGCCGGCACTTCGCCCTGAAGGTACATCTCTACCACTTCGTCCTGGATCCCGTTCTCTTTTGCCATGACTTTGATACTCTCCATGTCGCCCTCATTAAAGAGATTTTCTGCCAGCTCATTTATTTCGGCAGATGAATTAAATTCTCCAAATTTATCAAACATCAAGTTCTCTCCTCTCCATTTCATTTTTGAGCCACCCGGAATAGGCGTGGCCGCCATGTTCTGTTACTGTCATCTGGCCTTTCAGCAGATTCCAGATCGTTTCCCATTCTTCCCGGTTTGCTACCGGCTTTCCCTTCCCGGACAAAAATCCACCTGCTGCCCACTTACTCAGGTTGTTGTCCACCATATTAAGTACAAACTCATTTCCGGAGTGGATATGTATTTCACAGGGCTGTTTGATCCGGGCAAGTGCCTCTGTCAGCGCCGTGAGAACGGATTGGTTGTAAGTACCCTCTGTCTGTCCAAACCCCTCTCTGGTCACTGGGCGGCCGCGAAGCTCACACTCCAGGACATAACCGTACTTACGCGCCTGTGTCCTGGGAGATGTACTGTCTGTCTCTATATAGATATCTACCCGCTGCATCTTATCCGCCCTCCTTGATCAATGTGTAATACAGGAACTCGTATCCGTCCTCGGTGAATCCTTCTCGTAAGCTATCCTTATCCAGGTACCATCCTTCTGGAACCTTTATCTCCCGTGAAAATTTATTGCCTTTCATTTTCTTCGTTGTTGGCTTTGGCCGGATCAGGTTTCTACTGCAGTTGTACGCCTTCTTCTGGATCTGCCCATCCGTTCCTTTGGTCTTCTGGCTGTATTTGATAAAATATCCTGCCAGTTTGCGGTACTGGCCTGAATCATCCAAAGGTTTGGCACCAACCCATCCATATTTCCAAAGGTCCTTTATCTTTCTAATGTCAATGGAATTTACGACCATATGGATATGAGTGCCGCCACGATTCCCGACTTCGGCAGTTTCTACATACTTAAACGGCTTCCCCTCTGCCTTATAAATCTTCCTAAGGTCGTCCAGCAGCTTCTTCCTGTGCTTTTTCAATCCATCTCCATCAGGTCGCAGTTCCTTATGGTATGAGAAGGTCAGATACCAACTGTCTTTGTCAAAATTGGCGTTCAATATTCTGGTCAGCTTCTTTTCCAAGTGGCGGTCATTTATCTTCCGTTGCCGCTCTGAAGTTTTATTCCTTTTTGGCTGTCTCTTCCGCCCTTTCGGCTGTTGCCAGTATGTATAATACTTTGCTACTTCCTTTGTCCTGCCTGCCCTGCATGTCATTTTCATGTATGGCATATTATTCTCTCCTAAGTCTTAAGATAATAAACTTATCAAGTCTAAAGCGGGGAATCCCCCGCATTATTTCGTTGCCATTTTGTGCCATACATGCTATAATAAATAAGACAATATTATTTTAACAAATATGGCTTGTCCGGAAGTTTCGCACACTTCCGGACATTTTATTTTACTTTTTTAAATTTTGTGATCATATCTCTTTGGTGGTGATAGCGCCTAGTTGCGACAAAATCCCCTTTGCCACCATGACTGCCCCAAAACTGATCTACCAGTGGTAGGCACTCTATGGTAAGGCTTGTTATCCCATGACGATCCTTTACCGCCTGGATCTGTCTGAATATCGGCTCCATCTCTTCCGCCAATTGTTCAAATTCAGTCATCCAGCATATACACCTCATTTGTGTCTTTATCATAGATAAGGACGGCCGTATCTCCGTTCTTATCCGTAATCTTTGCTGTGTTTCCTTCAACCAGCACCTTTACACTTCCGGGGTAAAAGTTTGTGTCAATCCATCTCCTGATCACAAATTCTGCTATTGTTTTTGCCATTGACGTTCCTCCAGTCTTATCCTATAATAAGGACGTAATGTTATTTTTGTGCCCCTGATTGCTTGCCGGAGCCAGGGGTTTTTTATTTCTTAGTTCCCACTCTCTGGCAATCTCAAATCCAACCACCAGCAGCACAAATATAAATATGTAGCACATAACTGCCTGCGGTGCGTCCCGTGGCTGCCACCATCCGGTTGATGCGGCAAGGGCGGTGCATATGGCTGCGTCTTTTATTGTGGTGTAATGCATTACATCACGCACCCCCTTTGCCTTGCCAGATCAGCCGCCCGGTTCTGTCGGATGAGGTATTTCTGGAGCTCATCCGTGTCAAACAAAGTTGGGCTTGTACGGTTATTGGGATTGACCTTATATGCTACCTTTTGGCCTTTTTCATGGCTGATTCTGCGGAGCATTTTCTCCGGGAATCCCATTTGAACCAGCTCCTTTTGGTACATGATTTTCTTTGGAAATTCCATTGTTATGCCTCCTCTTGTTTTCTTACACTCTCCTGTCTATAATGTACTTACAGGCGTTGCAGCGCCGAGTACGAAAGAAAGGAGAATAACATGGCTGTATACATGATTACTTATGACCTTAATAGTAAGGGTCAGAATTATGAGGATGTTATCCAATCCATTAAAGATGCTTCCACTGGCGCTTGGTGTTCTTATTGGAAATCTTCATACCTTATAAAATCAAACCTTACTGTTCAACAGGTATCTGACAAAATCACCCCTCATTTAGATTCTAATGACCGGCTTATAGTTATTGAAACAAAGGCCAATTATCAAGGTTGGTTGTCGGAAAAGCAATGGAAATATATTCGTGAAAATATCTTTGGTTAAGGTTTGGCAGTTCCTCTTGATTTTTCTATATATTTTCCATTACTGTCTTCCTGTGCAAATTCACGGAACTCCAAGTTACATCTGATAGCTTGGAGTTCTTTTCTTATGGCTACCAGCTCCTGATAGATTTTTCTTAACATCGTCACTTCACCTCCTTCTACTCTTCCAAGAAATACTCAATTGGCACGCCGAAGTAATCGGCTACTTTCTGCAGTTTATCGACAGCTGGTTTAGATTTTTTCCACTTACATACGCTACAACTTGAAAACCCCAAATCCTTTTCCAATCTATAGATTGAAATATGTCTTTTGTAGCAAAGATGTTTGATTTTTTCGTAAATCAATTTTTCACCTTCTTTCCGCATGATTTTTCACATAGCTATTGACATTTGCATGAAAATAATCTATTATATAGGCATAAAGATAGCCGAAAATTTTCATGCTTCTATTCAAATGATTTTGCCGAATCACTTAATTGAATAGATTATTTTCATGCGTTTTCTGTTACAAACACATAATACATGATAATTTTCTAGTTGTCAATAGTTTTGCATGATTTTTTTCATGTAATTTAAAAAACGGAAAGGAGCTACCTATTTTGACACTAGTAGATAAAATACGCGTATTGGCAAATCAGAAAGGTATGAGCTTGCCACAACTAGAGGTAGAATTAGGATTGGGAAATGGGACTATTAGTAGATGGAAAAAATCTTCACCTAGTTCTGATAAACTTCAACGAGTTGCTGATTATTTTAATGTGTCTATTGACTACCTTCTTGGCAGGGAAATTCAATTAACTTCAAAAGATGAGCGCGACATAGAAAAGATTTTAGAACAAACCCGTAAACAGCTTCTAACCCAAGAAGGACTTATGTTTGACGGAGATTTTGCCACTCCAGAAGCAGTAGAATCAATCGTCGCAGCCATGCAGATAGGAATGGAAATGGCCAAGAAAAAGAACAAGGAAAAATATACACCAAAGAAATATAAAAAGGACTGATTGTCTATGGAAATTAACAAAAAGGTTAACAGCCTTGCCAGAAAATACCGGACAAGGAATCCCTTTGAAATGATACAGGGAATGAATGTAATCCTTGTCTCATATCCTTTGAGTGGTGTACGAGGTTTTTATCAATACTACCAGCGGAATAATATAATTTACATAGACGAAAACCTCCCCGAACAGGATAAATATTTTGTTTGTGCACATGAGCTTGGCCATATGTTTTTGCACAAAAAAGCCAATGCTATTTTCATGGATACACGTACACATTTTACTACTTCCAAATATGAAACAGAAGCCAATGATTTCGCTATTCGCCTTCTGCTTTCTGATGATTTTATTAATGAATATCAAGGATATACTCTTGAGCAGATATCCAGAATAACTGGATACAGTGTAAAACTTATTGAATTGCGTCTGAAATAGATTAATTCGTTACGGCGTTTTAATAAAATACACCTTAAAAGGGGGAGATACTTATGAAGAAAAAGATTGTATCATTATTTATGGCAGCAACTTTGAGTGCTTCCATTAGCTTATGTTCCTGTGGAAAAGAAGTGCCTTTCGGCAAAGAAGAGGTTGTGGAGAGAAAACTAAGCACTGTTAATTATCAAGTACCTAAAGAATGGGCAGAAGAAACTTCCAATGATGTTAATGTCCATTTTCCTGGCGGAACTGCAGATCCTAATGCGTCTTATATAATGACTGCATTTATCGACGACCAGCCTTTCGATGAATATATAGATGGGATTGCTGAAAATGGTGCTGAAAATTTCGAGAAAGAAGAAGTAACAATTGATGGCACAAAAGGCTACAAAGTGACTTTTACCATGCAAGATGAAACGGGAGATGCTTCATGTATCATGTACTCTGTTTCAACTGATGATGGTATATTCACTGCAGCATACAGTCAGTCATCTAATGGAGAAGATTACTCTGATTACATCGACAAATTAGTTCATACGGTAAAATTTAAATAAATAAAAACCGGCCCCTGCGTCAACAGCATGGGCCTTACAAAATAATATATTCACCCAGGCAGCCGAACAGGCGGCTCTCTATCCCGTTCCGAGTCTTGCGGAAAGGGGTGGTGCTTATGTACGTGACTTATAGTGACCTCTTTACCTTTATTATCATGATAACAGGTATTATCGCACTGATTGTTCAGATACATAAAAAATAGCCGTCCTGCTCCTGAGAAAAGTGGACGGCTATTTCTATAGCTTAAAACTGATTCGCCGGGACGGGTAGCGTGCACCTACCTGTCGGCTGTCTTGTTAAGTATATTATAACAAAATATACTGGAATGTCAAATAGTAAAAACCGCCCCAGTGCTACCAACACTAGGACGGCTCATATCTCCGAAGAGACGTACATATGACCATTTATATTGTATCATCTTCGGTGACAGGTGGCAAGAGACCATCTGTCTTTTTTATACCCATTTTTAAGGAGGATGATATCATGGCAAAAGCAAAATATACCAAGCAGAAAAACGGATACTTTCAAACACGCGTCTGGGACGGCAGTTACAACGATGACGGCACAAAACATTACATCATGCTGCGGTCAAAGAAGAGTAGTAAAGACCTCGAAAACAAGGTCAATCAGCTTGCCCAGGACGTGGAGATGCGTAAACACCTGCGTATATCAGACGTAACATTTTTAGATTACGCCAAGGCGTGGTTGCAAGTGTACAAGGCCGGCAAAGAGACCAATACCCAAGCAATGTATAAAAACATCATAGACAAGCATTTTGTGATTTTAAAAGGCGTCAAGCTGCAAGACATAGGCCGAGTGCATTATCAGATGCTGATGACCAGCACCAGCGATAAAAAGCGTACTCAGCAGCAGATCCAGATCACATTTAAGCAGGTCCTGCGGTCCGCTGTCTCTGATCGGCTCTTTGCCGCCAACGTATTTGAGGATATCTGTAATAATATGGACGTGATAAAGTATCGCCCAACCGAAAAGCGACCGCTGATGGATTATGAACAAAAAGCTCTGTTTAAAGCAGAGTTATCCACACAGGATAAAGTATTTGTGTATATCTTATTTGGATGCGGACTACGACGTGGAGAAGCTCTGGCTTTGACCAAGTTTGACGTAGATCTGAAAAGACATCTCCTGACAGTAAATAAGGCTCATAAGTTCGTGGATGACAAACCCCAACCAAAAGGGCCGAAGACGGACAATGGTAATCGTACTGTCCCTATACCGTCTATGATCTTTCCGGTGATTGAGAACTATGTCAAATCCCTTAGGCGCACTCAGCTTTTCGTAATGAGAAACGGAGAGCCGATGACGAAAAGTAGCTATGACAAGATGTGGGCCAGGATCATTAAGAACATGCAAGCGGCATCAGATGAGCAGATAACCGGTCTGACGGCCCATGTGTTTAGGCATAACTATTGTACCAACCTATGTTACCAAATACCAAAGGTCAGCATTAAAAAAATTGCGGAATTACTGGGTGATACAGAGCGAATGGTAATAGAAGTGTACAATCATATTGTCTTGGATAAAGAGGACGCTGCAGGAGCCGTAGAAGACGCATTTATGTGATACGAAAATGATACATTACCTCTTCCATGACACCAAAATGATACATTTAAATGCCATTTATGGACAGTCATAGAAAGGCAATTATAGACAACCAAAAATGGCTCAAACCCTTATAAATACTGGGTTTAAGCCACCTTTAAAGTAGTGAAGCATCGGGGATTCGAACCCCGGACAACTTGATTAAAAGTCAAGTGCTCTACCAACTGAGCTAATGCTCCATATTCAATTATCAAACTAATAGGCAATAAAAATGCCCAGAGCCGGAATCGAACCAGCGACACGAGGATTTTCAGTCCTCTGCTCTACCAACTGAGCTATCTGGGCGTAAAACTTGAGTAGCGGGGACAGGATTTGAACCTGTGACCTTCGGGTTATGAGCCCGACGAGCTTCCAGACTGCTCCACCCCGCGTTATTAATTTATAACAGCAATAAAAATAATTACTGAAAAGCCGATGATCGGACTCGAACCGATAACCTGCTGATTACAAATCAGCTGCTCTGCCAATTGAGCCACATCGGCATATTCACTTTGAAGTCTAATCTTATCAGCTAGAGTGGACGGTGGTGGATTCGAACCACCGAAGCAATTTGCAGCAGATTTACAGTCTGTCCCCTTTGGCCACTCGGGAAACCGTCCAAAAATGGGACCTATAGGGCTCGAACCTATGACCCTCTGCTTGTAAGGCAGATGCTCTCCCAGCTGAGCTAAGATCCCATTATATTTTATTATTTTCTTTTTCAAGAAAATAACGACCCAGAAGAGACTCGAACTCTCGACCTCCGCCGTGACAGGGCGGCGCTCTAACCAACTGAGCCACTGGGCCATCACGAAGGTATATACCTTCAAAACCGCATATACAAAACTCAAAAACCTTTTTCTTACCCGCCGTTTGCACTTCCGTGCTCAGGTCAAGCCCTCGACCGATTAGTAGCAGTCAGCTACATACATTGCTGCACTTCCACCTCTGCCCTATCTACCTCGTCGTCTTCAAGGGGTCTTACTTCTTTAAAGAATGGGATATCTCATCTTGAGGGGGGCTTCACGCTTAGATGCCTTCAGC
>NZ_JALIFQ010000033.1:0-36759 GCF_022867815.1 Blautia sp. NSJ-175 | reverse complement strand
AAAGAACAGCAGGAAAAACTATAAACACAGTTTTTCCTGCCGCGAATGGTTATCCACAAAATAAAAAAATAAATTTCGTCATTTTTTACAATGACTTATGCATACCTCTGAACAGTAACGCAGCCCCTGTTTTTATATATCTCAGACGGTTCGTCAATCTTCGGTTTTTAAAACTTTTTTCACACAGGAAGGCGGGTTATTGCTGAGGAAAATACCCTCTTTTGTCTCGCCCTGGCCATCCTTCCAGTAAATGCGCACACCCTTTGTATAATCCGGATAGTTGTCAAGGGCCGGATTGCTGTACTGGTCAAAAAGAGAATTTTCCAGAATTTCCTTTATATCCTTCCGGTCTGAGAAGGTGTATTCCTCCTCTTTTCCGTAGTTATCCGCTGAAACCAGTACGATTTTTTCTATCTTGTCCAGATCTTTGGCGGTATAGACCGTGCACCCTGCCTCCTCTAAAAGCTTTCTTGTGTTTACAAATCCTTCATACAGAGGAAGTGTCTGGGTCTGGGTGTCATCATAGACCACGGTTCCATATTCATATTTTTCGTTTGTTTCCCCTGTCAGACTTTCCACGTACAAAAAGCCCACCACCTGCTGTTTCGTGCTGTCCTCAAAGCTTAAGCTCTCCCATTCACTTTTGTAGGTCTTAAATATATTCTTCATCATTTCTGCAGAGGTTGTGACCTGACGGTTGGAAGAGTATATGTCCTTGAGAGATATCTCTGTGATCTTGTCCTCATCTATAAATTCCACAGGAAGAGTCTGCTCTTTGTATTCCCAGCTGTCATAAATTTTACCCATCAGGGAGACCGCCTGCTCATCCTGCTTGATCTCATAATACCGGTAGACGTCTCTTCCTGATTTTAAGTGATATTTCACACAGTAGTAGAGTACGCTCTCTCCGTCCTGCACCTTCGGAAAACCGCCGTCTTTTTCCTGGACTTCCACACCCATTTTCGCCAGATCGTAAATACTTTCAAAATCCTCGAATTTCGTGTTGTCAAGATAGGATTTCATCCGGCTGCTTCCCTGGTAATACACGGAATTGTAGGGATAGCTGTACAGACCGTTTATTTTCTCAATGTAGACAGACATATACTCTATCTTGTTCTCTTTCGGAAGATACGTGTCCATCCCCAGGACGTCAAAGCGGTAGATGACAGTTATAACTGCCAGCATTCCCAGCACCACGCCCGTCGAAAGGCGGGGGCGCAGGCTTTCTTTGATATCCATGCGGTACAGAAAATCCATGGCAGTGGACAGTACCCACGCCGAAAACACGAGGATCATAACAAACCAGATAAATACATGTGTCCCGATTCCGGAGCTGACGCCAATGGCAAACAGAATGGAAAACGGAAATACCACCGCAATCTTAATGACCGGCTCCAGTTTCTTAAAAGCGATGGCCTTGTTATGGCTCTCTGACGGCCGCAGGCGGTACACCAGGATACAGAGCAGCAGAATCACAAGTGCAAGGACCGCGCCGATCCCGCACCATACCCACGGGGTTTTTCTCTCTGTCACTCTCACTGCCTTTACCGCCTCTAAAGCAGCCATATAATAGGCATAAAGCGGTGAGAAAGTCCACCCGCCTCCATGGAAGGAAATCCTCATAAAACTGAAGCTTCCGCCATACAGCATGGTGGGCACCACAGTCTGGAAAAACCGTTCGGACATGCTTATAAAAACTTCTTTTATAATAAATCCATAGCTTAAAAAAGCAGCATATGCCATAGCCCCGGTAAACAGGTTTCCGGTAAGCGTCACAGCCAGTATGGCCACATGATAAAATACCAGAAAGAATACCATATGGGTCAGAAACGCCCCCAGTGCCAGTGAAACGGCGTGTGCGGGAAAGGTTCCCTTAACCGCTCCGGCCAGCAGTGCCAGAAGCAGGTTGATAAGATACGGTACGGCAAAGATCAGAATCCCGCTCACATAAGGCACAAAGAATATCCGTTCCCTTTTCAGAGGAAGACTGTGGTAAAAATCCGTCTTCTCCCTGGAGTACAGATAATGATATCCTGTCATTCCCAGACAGAACGCAGCAATCACCACAAAAAACAGCAGGAACACATTGTCAAACCCTGTGGTGTTCAGAAATACATCCGCCGCTTGTTTTTCCATCTCTTTCGGTTTCAGCCCCAGGGCAGCCACATTGTCCAGACGCATCATGATCTGGACCGGAAGTGTCATCAGCAGTACAAGAAATGTGACAAGAAGCCATGCGCCTCTTTCCTTCACATTCTGCATCACCATCTTAGTAAAAGAGATCTTTGATGTCATATCCTGCTACCTCCGTTTCACTGATAAAGATTTCTTCCAGGGTCAGCGGAATCATCTCCGCAAATACCGGGAACTTGCTCTCCACGATTTCCATGATCCTGTCCTTCTCCCCGCGGACAACCATGGTCATGAGGGACAGCCGCTTCTCATGCTGCACCACTTCCAGTTCCCTTAAAAGTTCTTCCTCCAGCACAGGATTCTGGATGACACACTGGATTTTATGAATGTGAAGCTTCATATCCTCCACCTCTCTTGACAAAAGGACGCCGCCTTTGTGGAGAAGTCCCACATGGTCACAGATATCCTCCAGTTCCCTTAAGTTGTGGGAGGCGATCACAGGGGTAAACTCCCGCTCTGTCACTTCATAGGCCAGTATACTCTTGGCTGCCTGCCGCATCACCGGGTCCAGACCGTCAAAGGTTTCATCACAGAAAAGATACTTTGTGCCCGCGCAGACGCCCAGAAGCATGGATACCTGGCGCTTCATTCCCTTGGAAAGGGTATGTATCTTTCTTCCGGTGTCCAGATCCAGCCTTTTTGCCAGCTCGTCAAACCGTTTCCTGTCAAATTTCGGATAGTAAACAGCATACCAGTCAGCCATGGATCTTCCTGTGGCATTCGGAATAAAATACGCACTGTCCGGCAGAAAGAAAATCTCCTGCTTTATCTCCTCCTGTTCAAAGACAGGCTTTCCGTCTATTTTAACACTCCCCTGATCCGGTTTCAGAACACCGGACAAAAGACGCAGAAAGGTACTCTTACCTGCACCGTTTGTTCCTGCCAGACCAAATATGCTGTTATCCGGAATCTCAATGTCGATGTTGTCCACTGCCTTGATCTCCCCAAAGGCTTTAGACAGATGTTCTGCTTTAATCATGGCTAACCTCCTCGTACAGCGCCGCAGTCCGGCTCACACACTCCTCTTTTGTAACGCCCAGCTCAATCCCTTCCCGAATGACGATCCTCAGCTTCTGGAAAAAGTTATCCTTCTTCTGTTCCACAAGATTCCTGCTGCCGGACACAAAATTTCCCCTTCCCTTAACGGGGTAGATATATCCCTGCTGCTCCAGGATCGTATATGCTTTCTGAATGGTATTGGGGTTGATGGACAGCTCCGTTGCCAGAGAACGGACAGAAGGCATCTGAGAGTCCGGTTCCAGCACGCCTCTTACGATCAGCATCTGAAAGCGCTCTACAATTTGTTCGTAAATCGGTTTTCGGTTCTGGTAATCAATCACAATCATAGAGTTTCCTCTTTTCTTTATTGGTCCGATTTATGTGTATCTAGTGTACTATGTGTCTTAGTACACTTACAGTATAAAAAAATTCCGCCCCCTTGTCAAGAGGAAGCGGAAATTTTTCTTCGTAACTTTTTTGGCTTAAGCGGACGTCATGGGGGCATGGGAATCTCTCAGGCAGACACCCGCAACGCTCTGTCAAGCTAACCGTTAACTGCAACTAAGACGTTCGGGAAAGCCCTCACGCCTAAGTTTCCGTAAACGGTGGATCTCGCCATCGCTAAAAGCGCGGGCAAATGCCTGCCTGAGAGATTCCCATGCCCCCATGACTGTGTACTGGAAACGAAAGTTCTCAAAATAAATTTCACAGGCGGAGTATTTCTAACATAAATAAATATATAGACACCAATTACCGGTGTAATACACTTCCGCACCGGAGAAAACATTTCGTCTGCAAACCGGATACCTCCCGCTTTCCAACCAACAGGCACCCGGCCCCTGGCTTCTCTCACGTAAACATTTGCCCGCGCACTTAGGGAGGACGAGATCCACCGTTTACGGAAACTTAGGCGTGAGGGCTTTCCCGAACGTCTTAGTTGCAGTTAACGGTTAGCTCGGCCGAGCGTTGCGGGTGTTTGCGTGAGAGAAGCCAGGGGCCGGGTGACGTCCGGTTAAAAGACTGCCCTTCTATTTCACACACTCTTCCAGCCGTTTATGATACCCCGGACTCCTTTTCTTCAGAGAAAGGATATTACCGTCCCTGTCAAGAAAACAGTGCTTTGAGCTTCCCACTGCCCGAACCTCCCCGGTGTCCGCACTGCTGACCGTATATGCCAGCTCCAGCCGGATACCGTTATATTTTGTCAGCGCCACGGCAATCGCCACAGTCTCTCCGAAATGCGTCATAGTCCTGTACTCACAGGACACGGAGAGCACCGGGCTTATGATTCCCTCTGCCTCCATCCTGTCATATCCCATCCCCAGCTTCTCAAGGAAATCTGTCCTCGCCTCCTCAAACCAGCGGATATAATTGGAGTGATGTACGATTCCCATCTGGTCTGTCTCATAATACTGGGTCTTATGTCTGTAAACTTCCATATCTGCCCACTCTCTTCTACAAATTCTCAGCCTCTATATTCTGCTTATTGCGGTAAGCGCCGTACAGATACAGCCCGTGGATCACTACCCATAAGATAAAGGAAAGACTGAAAGAGCTTCTCAGCATCACAATATTGATGATATTCGATATCAGAATACACGCAAGAAGGATAATGCCCATGATAAACGGCAGCTTCTCTTTTCCCTTGATGCCGTTGAACATCATGGCAATGAGGCCTGCAGCCAGCATGGCGGCTCCCAGCACCACAGTCACCAAAACGGAAATGGTCATCTCCTGCATGGTCACTGTAATATGATTGGTCTTCTCTATCTCATCCAGTACTTCCTGGCCCTTGGAAAACAGGACATACATGGACAGCAGACCGTTTGACAGGTTCATAGCACCCATGATCAGCTCCACAAGTCCAACCCACTTCAGCATCCCGTTCTTCTTGTTCTTGTTATTCATGTTCATATATTTGTTCATTTTGCTTCCTCCTGCTGTCAGCTTCTATATGACATTCTGGGGGGTTCCCGCCTCCCAGGCTTTTACATTGCCAAAAACCGTGTGTGCGCGCTTCACCATAGCCTCTTTTGTGGCAAATGCCACATGCGGGGTGGCGATGAGGTTTTTCACCTGCAAAAGAGGATGGTCAGACGCCACCGGAGGCTCTGTCTCAAAAACATCCACAGCGGCACCTGCAATCTGCCCTGTCTGAAGGGCATTGGCAAGGGCAGTGCTGTCCACCACCGGACCTCTGGCTGTATTGATGAGTATCGCGCTCTTTTTCATGAGCGCCAGCTCCTCTTTCCCGATCAGTCCCCTGGTCTCTTCTGTCAATGGCACATGGAGTGAAATAATATCACAGGATGCCAAAAGCTTTTCAAGAGGCAGATAGACCACGCCCGGCAGTTCTTTCTCTGTTCTGCTGAAAGCAAAGACCTGACAGCCGAAAGCCCGGGCGATCTTTGCCGTGCGCATGCCGATGGCACCGGTGCCCACCACTCCGAATTTCTTGCCTTCCAGCTCCATGCCCACAAGGCCGTCCTTGGTCCCTCCCTGTCTCACAACATCGTTGCAGGGGATCAGATTTCTGTACAGCGCGATCACCATGCCGAACACCAGGTCCGCAACCGCTGCCGTGGAATATCCGGCACAGTTGCATACAGTCACACCCTTTTCCCGGCACGCGGACAGGTCAATATGGTCCACGCCTGTAAATGCCACGGAGAGAAGTTTGAGTTTATCACATCCGCGGATGACCTCCCCGTTCATGGGAAGGTTGGACACCACGATGATGTCCGCATCCTTTCCCCTCTCGATCAGGGTCGCTGTATCCGTAACTTTTGTGTCATAGTATATAATTTCCACCCGGTCAGATACATATTCCCCGGCAATTGCCAGAAGCTTTTCTTTCTCCACGCCAAGCGGCTCAATGATAACCAGTTTCATGTTGTTTTTATGTCCTCTTTTCTCAATTTCAGCCTTTTCCCGGCAGTTTCGCCAAGCACGGCTATTCTCAAAGCTGTGTTGTCACAAAAATGTCGTAGATCGCCTTCACTGCCCCTTCAAAGTCCTCATTCTTCACGCCGATGATCACATTCAGCTCACTGGAGCCCTGGTCGATCATTTTTACATTGATATTGGCGTGTGCCAGTGCAGCGAAGATTCTGGCTGCGGTTCCTCTGTTGGAACGCATGCCGCGGCCAACCACCGCGATCAGTGCCAGATCAGACTCCAACTCCATGTAATCCGGATTTACCATACGGTGAATGCCGGCGATCACCTGCTGCTCTTTCTCCGCGAACTCATCCTGATGGATAAACACAGTCATGGTGTCAATACCTGAAGGCACATGTTCAAAAGAGATTCCCTGCTCTTCCAAAACCTGCAGCACTTTTCTGCCGAATCCGATCTCGGAGTTCATCAGGGATTTTTCAAT
The DNA here is from genome assembly GCF_022867815.1 of Blautia sp. NSJ-175. Classification (NCBI taxonomy): domain Bacteria; kingdom Bacillati; phylum Bacillota; class Clostridia; order Lachnospirales; family Lachnospiraceae; genus Blautia; species Blautia sp. NSJ-175. The sequence goes on along the minus strand of NZ_JALIFQ010000033.1, from coordinate 30,185 downwards.
AAAGAGGGAACAGAAACCTTTTTTGCCCGCTATACCGGTGATTGTGTAAGCCGGCTTTTTGCAGGTGTCCTCCACGATCATGGTTCCCGCGTCATCCGGCGCGTTGGTGTTCCTGATATTGATGGGGATTCCGGCTTTTCGCACAGGGAAGATTGCCTCCTCGTGAAGCACGGTGGCGCCCATGTAGGACAGCTCGCGCAGCTCACGGTAGGTGATGGTGTCAATGACTTTGGGTTCCTTGATGATCCTGGGGTCTGTCACGAGAAATCCTGATACGTCTGTCCAGTTCTCATACAGGTCCACATCCAGCGCCCCGGAGACGATGGAACCGGTAATGTCAGAACCGCCCCTTGAGAAAGTCTTGACCGTGCCGTCCTCCATAGCGCCGTAAAAGCCCGGCACTACCACATACTCCATGTTTTTCAGGCACTCTCTGGTGAGACGGTTGGTCATCTCCGCGTCAAACTGTCCCTCGCCGTCAAAACGGATGATGCGGGCAGCATCCACAAACTCAAAGCCCAGGTAATCTGCCATGACCTTTCCGTTTAAGAACTCGCCGCGGGAAGCTGCGTACTCCTCGCCGATCTGTTTTTTGAAATTCTCTTCAATAAGGCCAAAATCCTCTTCCAGGGAAATGGACAGCTCCAGGCCGTCTATGATCTCCTGATAACGGCTCTTGATCTCCGAAAGAAGAGCCTGAAACTCCGCTCCCCCTTTCTCTGCTGCCTGGTAGCACTGATATAATAAATCGGTGACCTTCGTGTCAGCGGAAAAACGCTTTCCCGGTGCGGAGGGCACAACATATCTTCTGCTCTCATCCGCACGGATGATCTCGCCGACTTTCCGGAACTGTTCTGCGCTGGCAAGGGAACTGCCGCCGAATTTTACCACTTTTCTCATTTCTTTCAAATCCTCCCTGTAACTCTTTTATAAATTAAAGTATAAAACTTATAATATAATCTGATTCGCCAATTGTCCAGTATTTTCTACTTATTTTGACGTATTTTTTTCAGAAAAACCTCAATCCTGGCAAGGGCTGCTTTCAGTTCTTCTATAGAATAGGCATAGGATATCCTGATAAATCCCTCACCGCAGTCCCCGAACGCGCTGCCCGGAACAACAGCCACCTTTTCCTCCCTGAGAAGCTCTGTGGCGAATTCTTCCGAACTCATGCCGAATTCCGAGATATCCGGAAATATGTAGAAAGCGCCTCTCGGTTCAAAGCAGGGAATCTGAAGCCGCTCCATCTCGTGAAGCAGAAAACGTCTTCTCTGGTCATAGGCCAGCCGCATTTCCATCACGTCGGAATTGCCGTTTTTCAGGGCGCTCACCGCAGCGTACTGACTTGTGGTGGGAGAGGACATGATGGCAAACTGATGAAGCTTCACCATCTGCTCCATGATCTCCTTCGGTGCCAGGGCATAGCCAAGTCTCCAGCCTGTCATGGCATAGGATTTGGAAAATCCGTTGATGACCACACATCTCTTCCGCATTCCCGGAAGGGAGGCAATGCTCACATGCCTGGAATTGTAAGTCAGCTCACTGTAAATCTCATCGGAGATCACCAGCAGGTCATGCTTCTCAATAATGCCCAGAAGAGCCTCCAAGTCCTCTTTTTCCATAATGGCGCCTGTGGGGTTGTTCGGATAGGACAAAAGCAGCACCTTCGTCTTAGGCGTAATGGCTGCCTCCAGCTCCCGGGGCTTCAGACGAAACGCGTTCTCAGCCTTCAAAGGGATGGTCACCGGCACGCCCCCTGCAAGCTGCACACAGGGCACATAGGACACAAACGCCGGTTCAGGGATGATCACCTCATCCCCCGGTTCCAAAACAGTCCGAAATGCAATGTCAATGGCCTCGCTTCCGCCCACGGTTACCATGATCTCAGATGCCGGGTCATAGGTGAGCTGCATTCTGTCCTCTATGTATCTGCTGATCTCCTGTCTCAAAGGCATAAGTCCCGCATTGGAGGTGTAAAAAGTCTTCCCTGCCTTCAGGGAACGGATTCCCTCCTCACGGATATGCCAGGGAGTGTCAAAATCCGGCTCCCCCACTCCCAGGGAGATGGCATCCGGCATTTCGCTCACAATGTCGAAAAACTTCCGGATTCCGGATGGCTTGATCTGTTTTACTTTCTCTGTGACAAATTCTCTCATAAAGTGATCACCATTCTTCCGTCCTGCTTTTTCCTTGCAAGGTTAACTCCCTGCTCCTTATATTTTGTAAGGGTGAAATATGTAGCCGTACTCTGCACCTCCTCTATAGACGCCAGATTTTCTGAAACGAAAAGGGAGATGTCCTTGATGCTCTTTCCTCTTAAAAGCACTAAAAAGTCGTAAGCCCCTGACATAAGGTACAGGGTCTCCACCTGGGGATACTGGTAAATCTGTTCTGCTATCTTGTTGTACCCGTCGCCGCCCTGGGGTGTGACCTTCAGCTCGATCAGGGCTGTCACGGAATCATCATTTTCCTTATCCCAGTTGATGAGGGTGTGGTATCCGCAGATAATGCCCTCTTTTTCCAGCGAAGAGATCATATCCGCCGCTGTCTGCTCATCGGTTCCTGTCATGACTGCAATCTCCGCAGGGGAAAGCCTGCTGTTTTTCTCCAAAATATTTAAAACCTGTCTTCTCAAATCCTGTTCCATATAATCCTCTCCTGTCCTGCAAGGCGGTGTGTTTCCGCCTGTTTTCGTGTGCCGAAAAAATAAAAACCTGCCCGGACATTCTGCCGCGCAGGTTTGTTTTGATTGGGCATAAATGTTTTTATTAGTTTACGCCGTAATCGTTCTGTTGTCAATTATCTTCTGTTGCCCGGCCTCACGGCCTGTCTGTGAGAAGCAGCACATCCTCCGGGGAAACCCTGAGAAATTCCGGGACTTTCCCCTCCATGCCGGCCCATTTCTCCTTTGCCATCTTCCACCAGATCTGTTCGCGCCTGTCATGTCCCGGCATTCCCTTTTTCCGGATGACTACATTCATCTCAAAGGGGGATTCCACGGTCTCCACCAGTTCAGCGGGAAACGTATTTTCCCGGCTGTCATCCTGACAGGCAATAAAATAATGCGCCCGGATTCCCACTGAGGAAACCGCATCCGGTACTTGTTTCCCCGCAGTCAGCACAATTCCCCAGTCAAGCGCCTCCACGTGAGTATCATCCAGCTTTCTGGCTCTGGAAAAGTTCTTACAGCCCGTCAGACGCGCAGCAGCCACACAGCCCGGATAACGGAAGATCTCCTTTGTGGGTCCCATACGAATCTTCTCCCCGCCGTCCATAATAAGCAGATCCCCGCACAAACGGTATACCTCATCCCTGTTGTGGGTGACAAGAATCATATCCTTTTTGCAGTCCTTCAGAAAATCCAGCATCTGCACCTGGAGCTGTTCCTTCAGATAATAGTCCAAGGCAGAGAAAGGTTCATCCAGAAGCAGTGCCTCCGGCTCATTTGCCATCATGCGGGCAAGTGCTGTCCTCTGCTTCTGTCCGCCGGAGAGCTGATGGGGATACTGGTCCTCCAGCCCTTCCAACTGGAAGTTCTGTATCTGTTCCTCTGCCATCCTCTCTTTATCCTTCCCCCTGACAGCGCAGCTTATGTTCTGTTTGACCGTCATATTTGGAAAAAGGGCGTAATCCTGAAAAAGATATCCCACCTTCCTGTCCCTGGGCTTCAGGTTGATCTTCTTCTCCGAGTCAAAAAGTGTTCTGCCGTTTAATAGGATTCTCCCCTCGTCAGGCGTCACAATGCCTGCAATGCTCTTTAATGTCATGCTCTTGCCGCAGCCGGAGGCTCCCAGGATTCCCAGAAGTCCTTCTCCTGTCTCAAAGCGGACCTGCAGGGAGAATCCCTTCCATCTTTTTTTGATATCCACCTGCAGACTCATGCTTTCTTTCCCCGCTTTCCGTATGTTCTCTCTTTCGCTGTAAAATAATTCATGAGGACTACCACCAGGAAGGAGACCAGTAAAATGATCATGACATATTTGTAGGCGGTATCCATATCCCCTGCTGCCACTGCGGAATAGACAGCCAGAGGCAGAGTTCTTGTCTTGCCTGCTATATTTCCCGCGATCATGGCTGTAGCCCCAAACTCGCCCAGTCCTCTGGCAAAAGCCAGAATGCCGCCGCCTGCAATGCCCGGAAGCGCCGCCGGAAACATAACCTTCCAGAAGATCCGCCACTCGGAAAATCCCAGGGTCCTGGCTGCAAATATCAGGTTTTCATCCACCTGTTCCAGTGCACCCCTGGCGGAACGGTACATGAGCGGAAAGGAGATCACCACTGCCGCCAGCACGGTCGCTCCCCAGGAAAATGCGATCTTAACGCCAAAATACTCAACAAAAAAAGCCCCGATCGGGCGCCGGATTCCAAATAAATATAGGAGGAAGAATCCGGCCACAGTCGGCGGGAGAACCAGAGGCAGGGTAAAAATACCGTCCAGCACCATCTTGATCTTCTCGTTTTTGAGCCCTGCCACCAGCTTGGCTGCCGCCAAACCGATGAAAAAAACGATGACAATGGTAAGTGATGCCGTCTTAACTGATATCCATATCGGTGAGTAATCCATATCTGCCTGTCCCCCTGTAGAATAATGGCACAGCCGGCTTATGCAGACCGGCCATGCCTGAATGCTGTGATCATTATTTCACTGGTGTAAAACCATATTCCTCAAATACTGCGGACGCCTCGTCGGAGGCAAGGAAATCCAGGAAGAGCTGTGCTGCCTCCTTTTTTGCGGAGCTTGTCACAATACCTGCCGGATAAATAACCTTTTGTGCAAGGCTTCCCTCCGGTGCTTCCGCAACGACTGCCAGGCTGTCTTTCTTGGTGGCTGCGTCTGTGGCGTATACAATGCCTGCATCCGCGCTTCCCTCAGATACCCAGTTGAGTACCTCTGTCACATTGGTTCCCAGACTGGCTTTTGCAGATACCTGGTCCCAGAGTCCGAGACTTGTGAGTGCCTCCCGCGCGTACTGTCCTGCAGGCACACTCTCCGGGTCTCCCACTGCCACCGTCTCTGCGTTCACCACATCCTCAAATTTTGTGTATGCGTCCTTCTTATCTGAAGGAACCACAAGAACGATCTTGTTCTCCAGCAGATGCTTAACGGAATCCCTGTCAATCAGGTTCTCATCCTTCAGGGCAGTCATCTGTTTTTCCGCTGCGGAGAAGAATAAGTCCGCATCCATGCCGGATTCTATCTGAGTCTGAAGCTTTCCGGAACTGTCATAGGTGCCCTCCACTGTAATGTTTGGGTGCTGCTTTTGGAACATGGGAATCAGCTCATCCTTCATGGAATATTCCAGGCTGGCTGCCGCTGCCATCAATATGGTGACCGGCTCCTCTGCATCCTTTTTCTCCCCGTTATCTGTTGTCTCATCGTCTGCTGCCTTTGCCTCGTCTTTGCCCTCTGCGTCGTCCTTACTTTCTATGTTGTCCTTTGTCTCTGTCTTCGGCGCTGTTTTTTCTGCAGTTTCCTGGCTGTTGTCACTGCCGCATGCTGCGGTCATCATAGCTGCTGCCAAAAAAATACCCAAAAGGCCTGCTGTTCTTTTTTTCATAGTGAATCCTCCCTGACTCTTGTCCGATCATCGTGTTATTTCCGGCTCCTTCAACACTGGCCGCAAGTTTGCTGTCCGTCAAAACTCCTGTGCACATCCCGCCCGGCGGTCGCAAAACAGCCTGCCTGCTGTCAAAGCTTTTCAAACAACACTTTTACCTTTCCGCCGCAGACCATCCCAAGGGTGGCTGCTTTGGAATTGGAAAGATCATATTCCCGGATGGAAAAACCGCCCGCATCTGAAAAGTTCCGGGCTTCTTTCACCGCAGCAAATTCTATGGGCCCGCCGCCGATGGTTCCGTATATGCTTCCGTCTCGGCATACCACCATCCGCGTACCCTCTCCCCGGGGGGAAGACCCTGATTTTTCCACCACGGTTACCATAGTCACGGCATTTTCATCCCGGATACCCCTGAGCACTTCCTCCTCCAGGGTCTTGCGGGGATATTTGTTTTTCTCCTGAATGATCTCCGCGCAGATGCTCACACCGATCTCCGCAGGGGTCTGGGCGCTGATGGCAAGGCCAATGGGCGCACGGATCTTCCGAATCTCTTCTTCTTCCACTCCATCCTGCCGCAGCCGTTCAAAAGACATGGCAACCTTTCCCCTGCTGCCGATCATGCCCACGTAGTCTCTCTTCTTCTTCAAAATAGAACGAAGACAACGGTAGTCATCCTTGTGCCCTCTGGTCACAATAATGTAATAGGCATGTTCTCCAAAATCACGCTGCTCCAGACCCTCTTCAAAGTCCATACACAGGATCTCATCCGCTTCGGGAAACCGCTCCCGATTGGCGAACTCCTCTCTCCCGTCGATCACCGTCACATGGAAATCCAGCAATTTTAAAAAGCGCACTAGTGCCAGGGAGACATGCCCTCCGCCGCAGACAACGGCCCGGCTTCTCCCGTAGAGCGTTTCCCTGTATACATGTTCCCCCGGAGGAAGCATGCGCTCCTCCCCGGTGAGTATTTTCTTCTGTCCGGCCTGTTCCCCCATAAGCGTGGTCTCAATGGTGATCTCATCTGTCTGAGCAAACAGCGCGGCGATCTGCAGATACATTTCTCTGTCAGCCATATATTATCTTCCTTTTCCGAACCCGCAGTTGGGGAAGGTACAGACATCGCAGTTCAGACATAATCCGCCTTCGCCAAGAGCTGCCAGTTCTTCTTTTTCTATCGGGTCATCCGCCATGAGCCTGGGCAGTACCAGATCAAATACGGTTCTCTTTGCATACATAACGCATCCCGGAAGTCCCACAATGGGAATACGCTTCCCGTCTTTCTTATAATAGGCCACCAAAAGCATGGCTCCCGGCAGCACCGGTGCCCCGTAGGAAATGATCTCAGCCCCTGTATCCTTAATAGCTCCCGGCGTGCGGTCATCCGGGTCCACACTCATACCGCCAGTACAGACCACCATATCCGCGCCCTGCTCTATAAAGGAAAGGATCTCCTCTGTGATCTTCTCCTTGTCATCCCCCGGATACACCTGGCCCATCACTGTTGTGGGGAATTCCCCCAGCTTCTCCTCGATCACAGGACCGAAGGTATCCTGGATCAGGCCCTTGGAAATCTCGCTGCCTGTGGTCACAATGCCCACCTTTTTCTCCCGATAGGGCAGGATCTGAAAAACAGGACCACCCTTCGCGGCCTCTTTCGCCCGGTTCATCTTCTCCTCCTCGATGACAAGGGGAATGATGCGCATGCCTGCCAGCTTGTCTCCCTTTTTTACCGGAAAATCACCGTGGCGGGAGGCAATCATCATCTCTCCCAGGGAATTAACTGCCAGCAGTTTTTTTCTGTCTATTTTAAACAGCCCGTCTATCTGGGCCTTCAGCTCAATCTTTCCCTCTTTTATCTCCGATTCGGACATATATTCATTTTTGCAGATATCCCGCAGAATCTCGGCGCCCTCATTTTCATGGAGGATTCCCTCTGTCTTTTCCCAGACAAACAGGTGCTCCTTGCCCACAGATAAGAGGACAGGAATGTCTTCTTCCCTGACTACATGGCCTTTTCTGAACACAGGACCTTTCTTTTCTCCTTTAATGATCTGCGTGATATCATGGCAGAGAATATGTCCTGCCGCTTTTGTTGTTTCTATCTCTCTCATTTCCGCTTATCCCCGTTTTTCCCAATATTGTAAAACCGCTTTTCGGAATTGTCCGAAAAACGGTTCTTATTTTGTTTCTATTATTATACACGTTTCGCGCAATTAAAAAAGTTGTTTTGGCAACATTTTCTAATTATTTTTTTCTGCTGTCTTTCCTCTGTCTGAGAGGACCAGCCCCATAAGCACCATCACGGTCCCAAGAACAGACACCACCGATATTTTTTCGTGGAGGACAAGGACTGAAGCTGCAATGGTGACCACCGGAACCAGATACAGATAGACACTGGTTTTCACTGCGCCTACAATCTTCACCGCCAGATTCCAGGTCACAAAACAGAGGGCAGAGGCACACAGCCCCAAAAATAAAATATTTGCCAGCAGCACCGGATCTTTAAATCTGGAGAACTGCCAGCGGAAATCCATAAAGAACAGGGCAGGCAGCATAAAAAGAATGCCGTAGAAGAACACATGCCTGGTGATCTGAATGGTCTGATACCCGTAGCTGCTGATCTTCTTTATGAGCACAGAATAGCAGGCCCACACCACAGCCGCCAGAAGGGCAAGCACATCCCCTCTCGGATTCAGATGAAAGGACTTCTGCCCGTTGAAGCTGAGCAGAACAATACCTGCTATGCTGATCACAAATCCCACAAAAAATCCCATCTTCAGTTTCTCATCCCTCAGGAAAATAAATCCCAGAATGGCGGTGCAGAACGGTGCTGTCGCCACGATCACCCCCACATTTGACGCATAAGTATAGGTCAGCGCAATATTCTCCATAAGGAAATACAGTGTGACACCGCTGATTCCCGCAGCCACGAACAAAAGCTCATGGCTTCTCTCTTTGATTCTCAGCCTTCTGTGATTCACCAGACAAAGCGCCGCAAAACCGATAAGGAACCGGAAAAGCAGAATTTCTATGGGTGTAAACTCCCGAAGCAGCACTTTTGTGGAAATAAATGTGGTTCCCCACACAGCCACTGTAAATAAAGCCATCAAATGACCTGCTGTCTTTTTACTCTCTTTCATAGGCTTCCCTCTCCAATTTCTTGATTCTCCACAGATAAGTGATCACAAGAGGCGACGCAGCCGCAACCCAGGCCAGAGGGTCTGCCCAGCAGATTCCCTCAAAAGAGCCGAAATGGCGCGCGGTAAAAGCTGCCGCTGTCCTGGCTGCCAGCTCAGCCGCCCCTGCCATCATGGGCACAAAGCCAAATCCCATTCCCTGCAGAATATTTCTGTATATAAAAATGGACCCCAAAATCAGCATAAACGGCGCAATGATGGAAAAATACATCTCGCAGTACCCAAGCACGTCTGTCTGTCCGCTGTCAATGAACATGCGCACCATGTATTTGCCGAAAAAATGAAGGATCACAGTGACCAGCACGGCATACACAGCGGACATCCCTGTGGAGACCCTGGCTCCTTTTCTGATCCTGTCAAACCTTCCCGCCCCGATATTCTGTGAGGAATACGTTGCCATGGTAACACCGATGGAGATCATGGCCTGATTGATCAGCTGCATGACTTTTGTGGAGGCCGTAAAGCCGGCCACTGCCCTGGCTCCGAATCCATTGAGAGCACTCTGCAGGATCATGATCCCCAGCGCGGTAATGGAAAACTGAAGACCCATGGGAATCCCCACCTTGATCTGAAAACGGACGGAATTTTTCTCCAGAACCCTGTGCTCCTTCTTCATATGCAGAAGCGGCACCTTTTTCACTATATACACAAGACACAGAACACCGGACACGCCCTGGGAGATCACCGTAGCCACAGCCGCTCCTCTGGTCCCCATCTTCATGACCAGTATAAAAAACAGATCCAGGAAAATGTTCAGCACTGCCGCCAGGATCAGGAAATACAGAGGTATCCTGCTGTTTCCAAGGGCCCTTAAAAAGCTTGCCAGCAGGTTATAGAGCACCTGGGTCCAAATCCCCAGAAACACCACAAACAGATACTGGTAAGCATCCTGAAAAATTTCATCCGGGGTATTCATCAGGCGCAGCAGTCCTTTCAGCCCCACCACGCTGATCACAGTCAGAATCACAGTGACCACAACTGCCAGCACGGAGGAGGAATAGACAGATTTCTTCATACCGTCCATATTTCCCGCCCCGAAAGTCCTTGAGGTAAGGACCGTAAATCCCGTCGTCAGTCCGTTTAAAAACCCCAGGATCAGAAACACAATACTGCCGGACATCCCCACAGCTGCCAGCGCGTTGACTCCCACCGTCCGTCCCACAATGATGGCGTCCACCATGTTATAGAGCTGCTGAAAAACATTGCCGATTATGAGGGGAATCGTAAAAGCCAGGATCAGCCGGAACGGACTGCCCTTTGTCATATCTTTTTCCATAACTGCCATAGTCTCCTTCTCTTCTATCATGTAATATTTCCGGCTGTCGGACAGGAGACGAACGGATGTTCCGTCCCTGGCACGTCTTCGGCGCATAGAAAAGTGCTCCGGACAAACCGGAACACTTTTTATAAGGCCACCTGTTTCCATCCGAACCGGTGTCTCTGCCCTTGATATGGCCGGGCATTTTAGCACACTCTGGTTCGGCATGTGCGGCAATTCGCTTGAAAGCAAGTATAGCACCAGTATTTTCAATTTTCAATCATAATCTCAAATTTATTTCCCTCTGTTTTACGCCTCCTGGGTGTTCCCTCTCATAACCCCCGCAAAATTCACCAGAAACAACCCGCCTGCCGTGAGAAGCGACGCCCCAAGCCCTGTATAAAATACAGCGATAAACACTTCCGGGCACCATCCTGACACCCGAAGCCCGATACCGAAGGTCATCATAAACGCCATGATACAAAATGCCTTCTTATCAAAAAACTTCAGAAAGAACTGCTTTTCCTCCTCATATCCTACAATCCTCACGGTATGCTTCCGCACCATCTTCCCAAACACAAAAATCTGGAACACCATATAAACCGCAGCTGACAGCAGAACATTCAGCACTCCGACATAGCTTTCGTAAACCTCCAGTCCAATCCGCAGAATATTCCCCCCAGCCACGGCCCATACGATCGCCGCGATCAGCAGCAGATAATTTTTTCTCACTTTCATCTCAAATCCTCCCGTTTCCTTCCATAAACCACACGCAGTATCAATTCCCTGAGAAACACAGCTCTGTCCGTCCCCCGCATCAGATCCTCCACCAGAAAATCCACCACAAACCTCACAAAATCCTCCGCCGAAAATCCATCACTCCAGACCTCGTCCGCCACAGCGCTGTCCCCCATAAGCACTGCCAGAAGCTCCTCTCTCATATGCCCCAGATACTCTTCCATCACCAGATGCCCCTTCTCCTTATCCCCCACAACAAAAGCATGCTCCGCCAAAAAGCCCTGTCCTTCCCCTCTGTTCTCCCCCATCCTCTCCAAAATACACTCCACAATCCCCAAAAAACTCTTCCCCTCTATCTTACTCAGCGGCACAAAGAATATCTCCTTCCACATCTCAACCACCACCGCGATCATCAGATCATTCTTCGTCGGAAAATAATTATAAATAGACCCCACCGCAATCCCACACTCCCTCGCGATTCCCCTCATACTGACCCCGTCTCCCTTCCCCACCTTCACCATCTCCCCCGCAGCCCTCAAAATCTCCTCCCTTGACGTCACAACTGTATTCACCTCAATCTCCTCCGCTCTTATATAAATTTTTTATTTTCAAACTGAACACTGTTCATTATACGCACAACTCCCCTATAAGTCAACTCCATTTTATTTTTATCCAAGTCACCCGCCCGAAGCCGCCAGGCGGTAAGAGAATGTTCCGGGGGCCTCTGCGCCTACTGCCTCTTTGCAAAAGAGTGTTCCGCAGGAGGCTTAGACTTGCTAAGAAAAAAAAACAGACTCCCGGTCAGGGAACCGGGAGTCTGTTTTTTTCATAGCAAGTCTTGCCGACGAAGGCAGTCTTTTGCAAAGAGGCAGCAGGCGCAGAGGCCCCCGGAACATTCTCTTACCGCCGTCCCCCTTACCGTTTCACCCTCGCCTTCATCTCTCTCATCACTTTTCTAAACTGCACCCCAAATAAAACCCCCGTTGTCGTCACCGCCAGCATATCCGCCACCGGTTCCGCCAAAAACACCGCCATGGTCTTATCCCCAAAAAACATCGGCAATATATAAATCAGCGGTATCAACAAAATCACCTTCCGAAGCAAAGCCAGAAAAATCGATTCCTTAGCCTTCCCCAAAGCAATAAACGTCTGCTGGCACGCAATCTGAACCCCGAAAATACAGGACACCGCCATATAAATCTTCATCGCCCATTTCGTCGTCTGCGTCAGCTCCGGATTACTCGTAAAGATACCCGCAAATACCCCCGGTGCAAACATGGCCACAGCCCAGATAGCCACCGAATACACAACACAGGACCGCAGCAGCAGGAAAAACGCCCTCTTCACCCGGTCCGGATTCCCTGCTCCAAAATTATAACTCACAATCGGCTGTGACCCCTGGGTCAGCCCCTGAAGCGGCAGCATGGAAAACTGCATCACACTGGACAAGATCGTCATAGCCCCCACAGCCATATCCCCGCCATACTTCAGCAAAGAAGAGTTAAAGCAGATATTCAGTATACTCTCCGTAGACTGCATAATAAACGGCGACAGCCCCAGTGCCATACACGGAAAAAACACTCTCGGAGAAATCCTGAGATACTTTTTCTTAAGCCTGAGCGTTGTCTTCTTACCACACAAAAACCGAATCACCCACACAGCGGACACACCCTGTGAAATAATAGTTGCCAGTGCGGCTCCGCGCACCCCCATATGCATCCCGAAAATAAAGATGGGGTCAAGAACAATATTACACACAGCTCCGATCACCACACTCAGCATACTGACCGTGGCAAACCCCTGTGCCGTAATAAACGCATTCATACCAAGAGCCGCCTGCACAAACAGAGTACCCATGGCATAAATCTGCATATATGCTGTTGCATACGCAATGGTATTCTCACTTGCCCCGAACAAAAGCAGCAAATCTTTGGAAAATATCAGGAAAAATGCGGTCAGCAGCACCCCCGCTATGAGAAGTCCCATGGCACAGTTGCCCATGATCTCCTCCGCCTCATCTTTCTTTCCCTTTCCCATCATAATAGAAGAACGGGGCGCGCCGCCCATGCTCACCAGTGCCGCAAATGCGGAGATCAGCATGATCAGCGGAAAAGTAACACCCACACCTGTCAGTGCCTGTGCTCCATAACCGGGAATATGGCCGATATACATACGGTCCACCATATTGTAGAGCACATTTACCACCTGCGCTGTTATTGCAGGAACGGAAAGCCTGAATAACAACCGGCCTATCGGTTCCCTGCCTAAATCTGTCTCTTTCTTCTGTTTCATTTCTGCGCCTTCCTTACTTTATAATTTTCACTCTGTGAGGAAACTATGCGTACACACGGTATTTTCCGGACAAAGTAAAGCTGTTTAAAGCCAACTGTAGTATATAGTAACACATCTGTATCCGTTTTTCCATATCCATAATTTTAACCACGTTTCTGATATTTCTTGCAGAACCGGCTGATTAAAGATAAAATTAAAAATAAAAATCATATTTAGGAGGACAGACATATGAAAGAAATCAAAACCGTTGCACTCATCGGGCTGGGAGCCATTGGAAGCTTTCTGGCATCACATTTAAAATACGCGCTGGAATACAGCGGCCTGCGGATCATTGCCGGCGGGGAGCGCAAAAACAGGCTGGAGAAAAACGGTATTATCGTAAATGGAGAACCTCTGTATTTTCATGTGGTATCCCCTGAGGAGAAAATGGAACCTGCTGACCTGGTCATCCTGATCACAAAAATGGGTGGGCTTCAGCAGGCTGTACAGGATGTGAAAAACCAGGTGGGACCTGATACCATTCTCATGTGCCCCCTAAACGGGGTGGAGAGCGAGGAGGTCGTGGCCAAAACATACGGATGGGAACATCTGCTCTACTCCATCGCCAGAGTCAGTGTAGTGATGAAGGGAAATGAGGTCAGCTTCCGGCAGGAGAACGCGCGCTTTGAGATCGGGGAACGGGACAACACGGTGATCTCCCCGCAGGTGCAGGCCGTGAAGAATCTGTTTGACCGGGCCAATATAAAGTGTATTGTGCCGAAGGATATGGTGTATGATATGTGGCATAAGTTCATGTGCAATGTGAGCGAAAACCAGAGTGCCGCTATTCTGGGGATTCCTTTTGGGGCATGGGTAGTCAGTGAACATGCCAATGCGATTCGGGAGGCTGCCATGCGGGAGGTGGTGGCGATTGCAAACAAAAAGGGGATTCCCTTGTCCGAGGAGGATATTGTGGCCCAGAGAAAGGTGTTTCCCAGGATTCCTTATGAGAATAAACCATCGACTCTGCAGGATATTGAGGCGGGGAGGAAGACAGAGGTGGATATTTTTGCGGGGGCTGTGGTTCGGATGGGGAAGGAAGTGGGGGTGGAGACGCCTTTGAATGAGTTTTTTTATCATGGGATACGGGTGTTGGAGGAGAAGAATGAAGGGGTGATTTAAAATAAGGGGACGGAGGAGCCGCGCCGGATGGGGGCCGGGGGTGTGAATCTGTTGGCGCGGCTCCTCCTGGTTTTTTAAGGCACTACATTCTGAAAAGAAAAAACCTGCCTCCTCAGATGTGTTAAACTGTGAAGGCAGGTTTTTATATACTAAAAAATTTATTATTTATTGCGGCTGCCACGGTATTTTTCTTCGCAGTATTTGCAGCGGTAGATTTCTTTTTCGGGGTCGGACAGGATGAAGACCTGGTCTAATTCCTGTTCGATGGAGGTGATGCAGCGGGGGTTGCGGCACTGGATCACGTTGGTGATCTGTTTAGGCAGCTCCAGTTCTTTTTTCTGGACGATCTCGCCGTCTTTTATGATGTTAACGGTAATAGTGTGGTCAATGAAGCCGAGGATGTCAAGGTTCAGGGTGTCGATGGGACATTCCACTTTGATGATGTCTTTTCTGCCCATTTTTTTGCTTCTGGCATTTTTGATGAGGGCCACACAGCAGTCCAGTTTGTCAAGCTTCAGGTCTTTGTAAATGGTCATGCATTTTCCGGCTTTGATGTGGTCAAGCACCACACCTTCGTTTAAACGGCCAACATTTAACATAAGTCCACCTCCTTGAGTAGTGTGAGAATCAGTGCCATTCTGACATAGACACCATACTGGGCCTGTTTGAAATAGGCGGCTCTCGGGTCGCTGTCCACCTCTGTGGAGATTTCATTCACACGGGGAAGGGGATGCAGCACCAGCATGTCCGGTCCGGCCAGGTCCATTTTGGCTTTGTCCAGAATGTAAAAGTCTTTCATACGGACGTAATCTTCCTCGTTGAAGAAACGCTCTTTCTGTACTCTGGTCATGTAGAGAAGGTCAAGTTTCGGAAGAACTTCCTCCAGACGCTCTACTTCCTCAAATTCATGGCCGCTGGCTTTTAACACGTCCTCTTTGATATAGTCCGGTACACGAAGCTCTTCCGGAGAGATGAGGACAAATTTTACACCTGTATAACGTACTAAAGCTTCAATCAGAGAATGCACGGTACGGCCGAATTTCAGGTCTCCGCACAGACCGATGGTGATATTATCAAGACGTCCTTTTAAAGAACGGATCGTAAGCAGATCGGTCAGGGTCTGTGTCGGATGCTGGTGGCCGCCGTCTCCGGCATTGATGACAGGGATCTCAGATGCCATGGATGCCACAAGCGGCGCCCCCTCTTTCGGATGGCGCATGGCACAGATATCTGCGTAGCAGGAAACCACGCGGATGGTATCGGCAACGCTCTCGCCTTTTGCAGCGGAACTGGAATCTGCACTGGAAAATCCCAGAACCTTGCCGCCCAGACGAAGCATAGCGGATTCAAAGCTCAAACGTGTTCTTGTACTTGGTTCATAAAACAAAGTCGCCATGATCTTGCCGTCGCAGACATGAGCGTACTTTTCCGGATTCTTTTCAATATCATTGGCCAGATTCAAGACTTTATCCAGCTCTTCCACGGAAAAATCCAGCGGACTCATCAAGTGTCTCATAGATTACCTCCTGTGTATATAATTATCATCTTGTATTCCCACAGGCGCGTTCTTCCTGTGCGATTACCATGTACTATCATATACCAGTTCAGGGGTAATTTCAAGAATTATCGGACAGTATCTTTTCAAAAAAAAGCCCTGTCACAAACCACACCGGTGCGTAGTCCAGACGGATCAATCCTTTGTAATTCAGCTTCGCCTTGCTGTAGTCCCAGGGACACATATGAAAATGCTTCAGCAGCGCGCCGCTGGTCAGCTCCGCCGCAAAGATTCCCGTCATATAAATACTGCCCCGCAGAAAGGTGGAACATCCTTTCAGGCATTTGGACACCGGCCTGATACAGGCAGCCATTCCATAAATAGGGAACATCCAGATCGAGGACTGCCCGATCAGCCGGAAATCCTTTTTCTGAATGGCATGGACTCCGGTCCACAGAATCTCCATACACCAGCCGGCAGTGCCGCAGAGCAGAAAGGTATGCTTTTTCATGCTTTTTATCTCCTGTTATTTTTCTTATTATTATGGATTTCAGAAGCTCAAATTATACAAATCCGCTAAATGATACTCGCCTAGACTGCCCGGCAGGCGCACAGTTCTTTTTATAGACATGGAATACATAGAAAAGACTTGCGTACTGTAAAGTGCCGGTGTATGATAAATAACAGAAAGTCCGCCTGCAAAACCCGGGCGGATTTAATTCAAAAAACGGAGAGGTTACAAAAGTATGTTAGATTTACAAAAAATGCGTAACGACATCGATGAAATTGACACCCGTATCGTAAAGCTCTTTGAAGAACGGATGAAAATCTGCGAGAATGTGGCGCAGTTCAAGATTGAGACAGGGAAACCTGTCTTTGATAAAAGCAGGGAACAGGAAAAACTGGACTCCCTTGGCGGCAAAGCCCACAATGACTTTAACCGCTGCGGCGTGCAGGAACTGTTCCAGCAGATCATGTCCATCAGCCGCAAACGCCAGTACCAGCTTCTTCAGGAAAACGGCATGGAAGAAAAATCAGACTTTGTCAAAATAGATGGTTTGAAAAAGCAAAATGCCACGGTGGTGTTCCAGGGCGTGGAGGGTGCCTACAGTTTTGCCGCCATGCACACTTTTTTCGGAGCGGAGATCAAAAGCTTTTCTGTGGATACCTGGAAGGATGCCATGGAGGCTATCCGGATGGAAAAAGCTGACTTTGCCGTACTCCCCATTGAAAATTCCACAGCCGGTATTGTCCAGGATATTTACGACCTGCTCACAGAGTACGACCATGTGATCGTGGGCGAGCAGATCATTCCCTGTGAGCATGTGCTCATGGGACTTCCCGGCACATCCCTTTCCCATATCCACACGGTCTACTCCCATCCCCAGGCGCTGATGCAGTGCAGGGAGTTCCTGGAAAAGCACAGGGACTGGCAGCAGATGGAGTGGAACAATACCGCTGCCGCTGCCAAGAAAGTCGCTGATGAGAAAAACCCGGCACAGGCTGCCATTGCCAGCCGTTACGCGGCTGAACATTTCGGCCTCGCCGTTCTGGAGGAAGGGATATACTCCAATGTGAACAATTCCACACGTTTTATCATTGTCACCAGGGAGAAAATCTTCTGCCGGGATGCCCGTAAGATCAGTGTCAGCTATGAACTTCCCCATGAGAGCGGAAGTCTGTATAACAGCCTCTCCCACTTTATTTACAATGGGCTGAACATGACGAAGATCGAATCCCGCCCCATTATGGAGCGCAACTGGGAATACCGCTTCTTCGTGGATTTTGAGGGAAATCTAAGTGACAGCGCAGTCAAAAATGCCCTGCGCGGCCTGAAATCCGAGGCCCGGAATCTTCGGGTACACGGAAATTACTAAAAACAAAAGAAGGAAAAACCATGAAAAACATCAATGAATGCATCCTATACCGCAATTTTGACCAGGAGGAGACACTGGAAAGCATGTTCTCCATCCTCCTGGCCTGTGAAACAAAAGACCCGTCTCTTGCAGAGTTAAGAGAACTCTTCTACCGGTGTACCGGCCAGCTTGTGGAGATGGCCGGCTCCTTTGGCTTTGCCGGCAACCTCTGGCACAATTATCTAACCTTTCTGCTGGTCAACCATGAAAACGCCTTCAGCACAGCCTGCGAGATCGTAGGCCCGGTAAAAGGCAGCATCAACGATTTTGCAAAACACGACTTTACCATATTCAAGGAACTGTTCGACTTTGACCTGACAGCTCTTGATCAGGCTTTCGGCACTTCCTGCTGTTCCCTGATCTGCGATTACACCAATGTGGATGAGAACAGCAAGCTGTTCAACAAGCGCATCCGCGACCGCATCTGTACGCTGAGCCGGCGGCTTGGCCAGGCAGAGGATGTGGAGGAATTCATGAATGATATGGTGGAATTCTATAAGGATTTCGGCGTGGGCAAGCTGGGCCTCCACAAAGCCTTCCGTCTGGAACATCTGCAGACAGAGGCCAATGCGCGCATTGTCCCCATCACAAAGATAGCCCATGTACAGCTTGATGACCTGGTGGGCTACGAGATTGCAAAGAAAAAGCTTATCGACAACACAGAAGCCTTTATCCAGGGAAAACGCGCCAACAACTGTCTTCTCTTTGGTGACGCGGGCACAGGGAAATCCTCCAGCATCAAAGCCATTCTGAACCAGTATTACGAACAGGGTCTCCGCATTATTGAAATCTACAAACACCAGTTCCAGGATTTAAACGACGTCATTGCCCAGATCAAAAACCGCAATTACAAATTCATCATCTATATGGATGACCTGTCCTTTGAGGACTTCGAGATCGAATATAAATATCTGAAGGCCGTGATCGAAGGCGGTCTGGAGAAAAAGCCGGACAATATTCTGATCTACGCCACCTCCAACCGCCGCCATCTGGTCCGTGAGCGTTTCAGCGACAAGGAGGACAGAAACGATGACCTGCACACAAACGACACGGTACAGGAAAAGCTCTCCCTGGTATCCCGCTTTGGTGTGACCATCTATTTCGGTTCCCCGGACAAAAAAGAATTCCAGGAGATCGTTACCTCCCTGGCCCGGCGAAACGGCATCACCATGGACCGGGATGAACTGCTCCTGAAAGCCAACGCCTGGGAACTCCAGCACGGCGGCTTCTCCGGCCGTACAGCCCAGCAGTTTATCGACTACCTTCTGGGACAGCAGTAACAGCAAAACGCCTGGTATGCATGCATGGCCAAAACTCCGAAGAGTTCCGGTCAGACATACATACCAGGCGTTTTTCCTTTTGTTTCAAGCAGAACTGTAAGCCGGGTTATGTCGTGAACGATCATCTGTCTAGTTCTGCTGTTGCCAGCAGACTCAAGCGACCCACCTAAAAGCGTGACGGGCAGCCACATTGCTTTTCATTCGGTCTTGCTTCGGATGGGGTTTACATATGCCCTCCCTGTTACCAGGAAGGCGGTAGTCTCTTACACTGCCCTTCCACCCTTACCAGTGAAACACTGGCGGTACATTTCTGTTGCACTATCCTTGGAGTCACCTCCACCGGACGTTATCCGGCATCCTGCCCTGCGAAGCCCGGACTTTCCTCACCTGGCCCCTTTCGGTCCTGCCAGCCGCGATCATTCATTCTACTTGACACAAACGTCATTTTAACACAGCAAAACCAATTTGTAAATAACCAAAAATGCCTGCCGCACCCATTCCCTTCCCCGGATCAGACATCAAAACAGCCGCCTCCGATAAATTCCCTGAGAATGGAGTTATGGGGCACCGCATCTGCCGGCATTCCCACGAAATAATCCAGGAATTTCAGTATCCTCTTTGCCTCATTGTACTCCGGCTCTTCCGGTGTGATCCCGAAAAGCAGGGGCTCCGCGTACATTTTCAGCACCGCCAGCTCATAGATGAGAGCGGAATTAAACATCACATCCGCAGACTCCTGATAGGGGAAAATGTACTGCTCCTCCCCTCTTCTCACGGAATTCCACATGGCGATAGTATGCTTTGCAGAGGTTCCTCTTGTCCTGGAATCCCTGACGATCCGCCTTATGAGCCTGCCGTCTGTTGTGGGAATCCTGTTGTGTTCATCAATGTTGATCTGGGTCAGGGCGCTCACATATATTTTGAACTTGCTCTCCTTCGGCAATGTCTCACTGAGCTTGTCATTCAGCCCGTGAATCCCCTCTATGACCAGAATGTCATCCGCGCCGAGCTGCAGATAATCACCCTTGTACTCTCTCTGACCGATCTTAAAATTAAAGGACGGCAGTTCCACTCGTTCTCCTCTTAAAAGTGCATTCATATCCTCATTAAACTGCCGGATATCAATGGCCTCCAGGCACTCAAAATTATAATTCCCATGCTCATCCAGCGGGGTCTGCTCCCTGTTCAGGAAATAATTGTCCACTGCAATGGGATGGGGATGCAGTCCATGGGCAGAAAGCTGAATGGACAGCCTGTGGGAAAATGTGGTCTTACCCGAGGAGGAGGGCCCCGCGATCATGATAAACTTCTTGTCTCCCGCAGCCACGATCTGGTCTGCGATCTTGGATATTTTGCCCTCCTGGAGCGCTTCGGCAATGAGGAT
This sequence comes from Blautia sp. NSJ-175, assembly GCF_022867815.1. NCBI lineage: Bacteria > Bacillati > Bacillota > Clostridia > Lachnospirales > Lachnospiraceae > Blautia > Blautia sp. NSJ-175. The sequence goes on along the minus strand of NZ_JALIFQ010000033.1, from coordinate 9,906 downwards.
CAGTTCGTTTGCCCCCTGCTGCGTCACCTGTCCGTTCAAATCCCCTACGGTGTCTGTCTGCATCATCTCACCCCAGCGGCCGGACTCCTTCTGCACCTGGAATATTTTCGGCTGCGGATGAAACGGCGGCACAGTCTCCGGGTCTTTCTGCTCCGGAAGCTGGAGCACGAATCCCTCGTCGTAGGGATACAGATCAAAATATTTGAGATATCCCGTATGATTTACCATGAAGCCGTAAAAATAATCCTCAAAATCACCCAGACTGTATATGTTGACCCTGGATACCCGGCGGTACCGGAACAGTTTCTCCTTGTCATACATTCCGTGGTTGTGGAAAATTTCAATGGCCTCGTCCGTGCCCACGCTCCGCTTCAAAATGGGGATTCTTTCCTCCACAAGCTGCAGCATGTATGCCTTGACCTCAGCCAGGAATTTTTCGTCTATCTTAACATTTCCGTCGATGGTGAAGTAATATCCTGAGCTGACAGAATAATGAAGGACAGCCTTCTTTATATTTTCATGGCCTGCCACATGATAGACCGCCTTTAAGACAAGCAGGGAGGCGCTTCTCTTATATGTCTTATGTCCGATCTCATCCGCGGTGGTCACAAATTCCAGAGTGCCCGGTTTTTTCAATTTTTTATGCAGCTCGCAGAGCTTGCCGTTCTTCATCACCAGCACAATGGGATATCTGGTTGTCCCCTCATACTCCTCCACGATCTTCGCGTATGGCGTGCCGTACGGATATTCTTTTGTCTTTCCCAGAATCTTTACCGCTATATTTCTGTCGCTCATAGATACCTCCTGTTCACTTATCACTTCTTTTATAATAAAGTGTCCGGTGCACCGGACTCGCCCCACCGGAATGGACCGCTTGCGGCCAGTATCAAAAAACGCACCGGCTCTGCTTCGCCGGTGCATCACAGTTTAACTCCGTTATATCAGTCTATGCACTTTACAGGGCAGTTATTCTGACCCGCCCAATCTAAGTTCAAAGGACTGCACAGGGATGCCGGACTTCCATCTTGCTCACTTCCAGTTCAGGCAGCTTTTTCGCAAGCTTACGCCTCATATATTCCATAAATATATATTCGGTTCCGTAATGTCCCGCGTCAATGATACATACCCCCTGTGCCACCGCGTCAATGGCAGTGTGGTAATCCACGTCTCCGGTTATATAGACCTGTGCCTTTTTTTCCATGACATCCTTCATGAGACTCTTGCCCGAGCCGGTGCAGACAGCGGCCCGTTCCACCTCTGTATCCAGACTGCCGTAAACCGTCACATGGGGAAGCTCAAACTGTTCTTTTACAAACAGCGCGCAGTCTTTCAGCGTCATTTTACAGGGAAGGGAACCGATTCTTCCGATTCCTTCTCTTCGCTCCCCCTCCTCAAAAGTCACTTCCAGCACTTCACGGTCTGTCAGCTTAAGGATATCCGCGCTCAAGTCCGCCATGCCCAGAATGTCAAAGTTGGTATGCATGGCATAATAACTGATATGATTCCCGATCAGCCCAATGATCCTGCGGCCGATAAAATCCTCCGCCACCACGCGTTTCATACCGGAAAAAATCAGAGGATGGTGGGTGATCATCATATCCGCGCCGAAATCAATGGCTGCCTTCAGAGTCTCATCTGTCACATCAAGCGCAAGGAAGACTTTTTTGACTTCCCTCTCCCTGTCGCCAGCCAGAAGCCCCACATTGTCCCAGCTCTCCGCAAAGGACGGGTTATATTCTTTTTCCAAAATTTCTATAATCTCTTTACATTTCATATCTGTTGCCTCGCATGTTTCTGACAGATACCGGATATGGGCTTCTGTCCGCTGCTGTCAAGCCCAAGCGCTTTTTTAATATAAAAAAGCTCCTGTTCCAATTCCAAAAGCCGCTCTCTGCCTGTCCTGGTATCCGTGTTCTTTAGATGCTCCATGATTTTTTCCACAGAGGACTGTTCCTTTAAAAGAAACTGCGTAAGAACCGGATTCCGGTTTTTCAGAAGAGCACTGCCAAAGAGATACTCGATCTCCTCCTCATAGCACTGTTCCCCGCGTATGGCTTTCATCATGGGGTAATATTTACCGTCCTCAAACACCATATCCTCCGCCGTGATCCGGTACCCGTGGTCCAGCAGAAAATGCCGGAACCGGCCAATCTCCGACTGAGGCTGAAGAACCAGCTCCGATACGGTGTTCAGCACCTCGCTGCCCTCTGTCAGGATCTTCTCCATGAGCGGGCCGCCCATGCCGGCTATGATGACGGTATCCGCCTCACCGGCTGACAGGGCTTTTACACCATCAGAGAGGCGGGTTTCTATGTATTTTCCCAGCCCATATTCCCTAATATGCTCCTCTGCCCGAAGAAGAGGACCCCGGTTTACATCCATGGCAATGGCTCCCGGTATCCTTCCTTCCAGATACAGATAAATAGGAATATAGCCGTGGTCACACCCCACATCCGCGATCCTGCTGCCGGGTGTCACCAGGGATGCCACAGCGCGAAGCCTGTCCGAAAGCTGCACATTCTTCATACTGTTCATCCTTAATCCAGATAATCCTTTAATTTGCGGCTGCGGCTGGGGTGGCGCAGTTTACGGAGTGCTTTCGCCTCGATCTGGCGGATACGCTCCCTGGTCACATTGAACTCCTTGCCCACTTCTTCCAGTGTCCTGGCTCTTCCGTCATCCAAGCCGAAGCGCAGGCGGAGAACCTTCTGCTCTCTGTCTGTCAGCGTGTTTAAAACCTCCACTAGCTGTTCTTTTAAAAGTGTGAAGGCAGCGGCGTCTGCCGGGACAGGCACATTGTCATCCTGGATAAAATCTCCCAGATGGCTGTCTTCCTCCTCACCGATGGGAGTCTCCAGGGATACGGGTTCCTGGGAGATCTTCAGGATCTCACGGACTCTGTCCACGGACATATCCATCTTCTCTGCAATCTCCTCCGGCTGCGGCTCTCTGCCCAGTTCCTGCAGAAGCTGGCGTGACACACGGATCAGTTTGTTGATGGTCTCCACCATATGCACAGGGATACGGATGGTACGTGCCTGGTCTGCAATGGCTCTTGTGATGGCCTGGCGGATCCACCAGGTAGCATATGTGGAGAATTTATATCCTTTTCTGTAGTCAAACTTTTCCACAGCTTTGATAAGACCCAGATTTCCCTCCTGGATCAGATCCAGAAACAGCATACCGCGCCCTACATATCGTTTCGCGATGCTGACAACCAATCTTAAGTTGGCCTCTGCCAGACGTTTCTTGGCCGCCTCGTCTCCCTCTTCCATACGCTTTGCCAGCTCAATTTCCTCCTCTGCGGACAGAAGGGGCACCTTGCCGATCTCTTTTAAATACATGCGGACAGGATCTTCGATGCTGACACCTTCCGGAACGGAAAGGTCGATATTCTCCACATCTACCTCTTCCTCCTCGTCCAGGTTGATGCCGTCATCATCGCTGATGATAAAAACATCCTCATCGCTCTCCGGAATGCGCAGCACGTCAATACCGCAGGATTCCAGATAGTCAAATACTTTGTCCAGGGCGTCAGGGTCCAGGGGCATTTCCTTGAAATGGTCATTGATCTCCTGATATTCCAGGACATTTTTCTTTTTCTTTCCCAGCTCCACCAATTCCTGCAGTTTTTCGCTGAATTTCGCCATGTTCATTTCCATAAAATGTTCCATCCTCTCATTACTTAATTATATCTTTGCCTCAATCAAAAGAAATATGCAGTGTTACCTTTCCACTTTCAATTTCTTCCAGATGTTTTTTTGCCTCTACAAGTCTCTGCAGGCCTGCAATGTCCGTCGGCGCCAGAGACTGGCTCTGGTGCGCAATGCTGTCCCGTTTCATCCTGCAGACGGTTTCCCGAAGAGCGCGCCTGCGCTCCTGGTCATTTTCCAGATGCAGGGTTGCGTGAAATAAGGATGTAACTTCCTTTTGTTCTTCGCTGTCAGTGAACCGGTTCAAAAGCTTAGCCGGATTGACCTCCCCTTGTTCGTGCTGTTCAAATAAAAGTTCTGCCACCTGGTGAAACAGGGGCGTTGTAAAATCATCCGGGCCTATATAGCCCTCAATGGTGTCAAACATTTTCGGATAGGAGGTAAGCCAGGTCAGCATCAGCTTCTGGGAAGCGTCTCTGCCGTCCTCTTTCTTCTCCCGTTTCCGCTCTTTTGCAGGGGCCTTCGGTTTTGCCGAGATGCCCGTGCCTGACAGGGCCAGGTTATTCACCATGCGCCGCAGGTCTTCATAACGTATCTGGTATTTCCGGGAAATACTCTCCATGTAATTGTTACGCTCAAGTTCCTCCGGAAATTCCAGCAGTTTTTTTGCAATTGCTCTGTAAAATTCTGTTTTGTCCTCAGGGTCCGCCAGATTATACTGCCGTTCCATGACCTGTACCTCAAACAGAAAATAGTTCATAGCCTCAGAAAGCCGTTTTTCAAAAGCCTCCTGTCCCTCAGCCTTGATAAATTCATCCGGGTCCTTGTAAGGCGCCAGATTCACCACTCTGGGCTTGATGCCTGCCTCCCTGAGAATGGGAATTCCCCTGAGTGCGGCTTTCTGCCCGGCCTCATCACTGTCATAGGTAAGAAGCACTTCCTTGGTGTAGCGGCTCATAAGGCTGGCATGTCCGCTTGTAAGAGCCGTTCCCAGGGACGCCACTGCATTGGTAAAGCCTGCCTGGTGCATGGAGATCACATCCATATACCCCTCACAGACGATCAGATAGTTCTTCCTGGATTTTCTGGCAATGTTAAGCCCGTACAGGTTTCGGCTCTTGTCAAAGATCTTCGTCTCCGGTGAGTTCAGATATTTGGGCTTGGCGTCGCCCATGACGCGGCCGCCGAAACCGATCACCCGGTTATTTACATCCATAATGGGAAACATGACACGGTTCCAGAACTTGTCATGCATTCCATATCTCTCATCCGCGGAGAACAGGCCGGACTCTTTTAAAATGGCATCGGAATAGCCTTTTCCTTTCAGATACCGGTACAGGCTGTCCGAATATTTGCTGGAATAGCCAAGCCCGAAACTCTTAATGGTTTCATCCGACAATTCCCTGTTTTTCAGATACTCATAAGCCTGCCTGCCGCTCTCCTGCTTTAATTGATAATAGTAGTAGGAGGCTGCTTTTTTGTTCACCTCCAGAAGAACCGTCTTCAAATCCGCGGCAGCCCTCTGTTCTTTGGAATACTCTCCCTCCGGCAGTTTTACCCCTGCCCGCTCAGCCAGGTATTTCACAGCCTCTATGAAGGTGAAATTCTCATACTCCATTATAAAGGTGAACACATTTCCCCCTGCCCCGCACCCGAAGCAGTAATACATCTGCTTGCCGGGGCTTACGGAAAAGGAGGGTGATTTTTCATTGTGGAAAGGGCACAGGCCAAAGTAGGAGCTGCCCTTTTTCTGCAGCCGCACATAACCGGAAATGACATCCACAATGTCATTTTTCATGCGGACTTCTTCAATTATGTCATCGGAATAAAACATCTAGTAAACACTCCATCCTTTCGGAACAAAAATATCCCTGAATTTTTCCATGGAATATTGATCCGTCATACCGGAAATATAGTCACAGACAACCCGGTTCATCTCCTCACCGTCCCTAAGCAGCCGTTTATACTCCTCGGACATCTGATCCGGCTTGGTGCTGTAGTAGCCGTACAGGGCTTCCACCAGGTTCTCCGCCTTTTCCTCTTCCTCTTTCGCAACGGGATTCAGATAGACATTCTGGAACATAATGTTCCGAAGGTCACGCAATCCCTCCTCAATCTCAGGGGACATGCGTATGGTATCTTTCCCTCTGCTGTTGTCCACAATATCATGAATAAAGGTGTTAAGCCGTTCTTTTGTGTTCTCACCCAGTAAAAGGCGCAGGGTAATGGGAATATCATCTTCTGTGATGACCCCTGCCCGCTGGGCATCATCCATATCGTGATGGATATAGGATATCTTGTCGCAGAGCCGTACGATCTGTCCCTCCAGGGTATGGGGAGAACCGCTGGTCCTGTGGTTCAGGATTCCGTCCCGCACCTCCCAGGTAAGATTGAGTCCCTCGCCGTTCTTCTCCAGACACTCCACCACTCGAATGCTCTGCCTGTAATGGGCAAATCCAAGAGGGCAGACCCTGTCAAGGGCTCTCTCCCCCGCGTGTCCGAAGGGCGTATGCCCCAGATCATGCCCCAGAGCAATGGCCTCAACCAGATCATCATTCAGCCTCAGGGCCTTCGCAATGGTTCTGGCAGTCTGGGAAACTTCCAGGGTATGGGTCAGACGGTTCCTGTAGTGATCCCCCTGAGGCGCCAGAAAGACCTGGGTCTTATCCTTCAGTCTCCGAAAAGACTTACAGTGCAGGATCCTGTCCCGGTCCCGCTGGTACACCGTCCGGATATCACACTCCTCCTCATAACGGTCCCTGCCCCTGCTGTCCCTGCTGTGGGCAGCATAAGGACTTAACAGTTCCATCTCCCTTTGTTCCATTTCCTCACGGATATTCATTCGGCAGCTCACCTTCTCTCTTCAAAAGCAAAGCCAGTAAAAAAACTTTCTCATATACATTATTACGCATAAAACAGGGATTTCCTTTTTCTTTGGCAAAAATTTCGCAATTTTTTTCTTTCCCCGCACATTCCCTCATAAACAGCAAAAATTTCCCGGCAGAGCGGCCAATCTTTTTCCTCTGCCGGGAAATTCGTGCATATCTCCCGTAATTCTACTCCATATATGCCTCTTTCAGCATGGCGATCTCCCTTGCGTATCCCTCCAGGTCGTTGGGTGTCTCCAGATAAAAGGGCAGTTTTCTCAAACTCGGGTGATTGATGATCCGCTTCATGGCCTCAAATCCAATCTTTCCCTCTCCGATTTTGGCATGTCTGTCCTTATGGCTCCCAAACCCGAACATACTGTCATTCAAATGTACCGCCTTCAGCCTGTCAAGTCCTATCACTCGGTCAAACTCTGTCAGGACACCGTCCAGGTCCCCCACAATATCGTATCCGCCGTCATACACATGGCAGGTATCCAGACACACTCCCATTTTCTCCTGAAGCTCCACCCGGTCCAGGATCTCTCTTAACTCCTCAAAGGTCCTGCCCACCTCACTGCCCTTTCCGGCCATGGTTTCAAGCAGCACTGTGGTCCGCTGTTCCTTTGAAAGAATCTCATTCAGCATCCCGGCTATATAGGTAATCCCAATCTCTACCCCCTGCTTCACATGGCTGCCCGGATGAAAATTGTAACAGTTTCCCGGCGTGTATTCCATTCTCTTTAAATCATCCGCCATGGTGTTTTTGGCAAACTCCCGGATTCCCTCATCCGCGGAACAGCCATTCAGGGTATAGGGCGCGTGGGCAAGAATACAGGGAAAATCCTGCTCCTGTGCAAGCTTCAAAAACTTTTCCACATCCTCCTCCTTTATCTCCTTCGCCTTACCGCCTCTGGGGTTTCTGGTAAAAAACTGAAAGGTGTTTGCCTGTATCTTAACCGCTTCTTTCCCCATGGCCTCGTATCCTTTGGCTGAGGATAAATGACATCCTATTGTCAGCATATAATTTCCTCCGTTTTCTCTTTATCAATACTCTATCTCAATTTCCAATCCGTTCAGCAGATTCACCACTTCCGGAAAAGAGAAACTGGCTCCGTTTAGTTTACATGACCGGATATCCATCTGATACCCGGCAGTTCCCCGCAAGTCCGCTTTTCTCAGGTCACATTTAAAAAATTCTGTTCCCTCAAGCTTACAGCCCTTCATTCTGCTTTCCTGAAGCCGGCAGTCCGCGAACATGGAATCTGAAATCTCATTTCCTGTAAAATCAAACTTTTTCAGATTCATCTCCGAAAATGTATTATACTTCAACCGACAGCCGTAAAATCCCTTTATCGGCTCAGCAAATGCACCGTCCGGCATCAGCTCTTCCCAGTGCACACCAATCAGATTACACCTGTCAAATTCCACATACTGTATCCGGGAATGGGCCTCCGCCTCCAGGCTCATCACTGTACACTTTATAAAACTGCAGCCTGAAAAAGAACAGCTGAGGAGCCTGCAAGACTCAAAGACACAGTTTTCAAATTCACAGTCTGTAAACTTATAACCCTCAAAAATTTCATCGTTTATTTTTAAATCTTTAAATACCTGAGCTTCATAATACTTTTCTTCCATAAGTCGATGCCTCTTTTACTTTCTGCTGCTTTAGTTTTCTGTGCCCTTAGCGTTCTGTACCTTTTGCTTTCTGCTCCCTTAGCGTTCTGTACTTTTCGCTTTCTGTGCCTTTCGCTTTCTGTACACTTAGCGTTCTGTACCTTTCGCTTTCTGTACACTTAGCGTTCTGTACCTTTCGCTTTCTGTACACTTAGCGTTCTGTATTTTGCCATCCTGTACCTTTTCTATCCTGTGCCTTATTACTCTGTCACTTCATCTACATGCTGTCATTCAAAAACAGCGGCATCTCCCATGATACCGCCGCTGTATTCCCTGCCCCTTCACGTACCTGTCCCGAATGTCTTCTGCTGTCCTGCAAAGGATCTGTTGATTCTGAAGAACTTTTCACCGGAATAACAAAAATCCGAATCTGTTTCCTCTCGGAATCAAATTCGGATTTATAAATGCGGGAGATGGGACTTGAACCCACACGATCTTGCGACCACTAGATCCTTAGTCTAGCCTGTCTGCCAGTTCCAGCACTCCCGCTTTTCTCTGTCGCTCTTTGTTATCACTTCCGAACGACAAGTGAAAGTATATCACCAAATTTCGTGTTCGTCAATACCTTTTGCTAAAAAAATCTGAATTTTTTTCTAATTTTTTCCTCTCCCTCAAAAATACGCTCTTTTAAGACACTTTCATCCTCCACACATTCCCGAAAACAGCGCCATTCATCCAGCAGTCCCTGCCCATGCGGAACCAGATAAGCACCTGCGTCGCTGCCCAGTGCCATATGTACTCCCAATTCAAATCCCCTTCTGATATTATTCTTCCCCTTCTCATAAATCCCATGCAGCAGTTCATCCGAAAACCTTCCGCACCCAAACATATTGGCCACCACAGTGATCGTAGGCACCCAGACAATATCCGATTCCGCCATCATCTGCAGTGTCTCCTCCGAAACATAATTCCCATGCTCCACACTATCCGCCCCGGCCCTCACTAAATCCGCCACAGGCCCGGCCCCATTCGTATGACACATCACCGCAAACCCCTCTTCATGTGCAATATGCACCATCTCCTTCACTTCCTCAAAAGGAAGTGCCTCCCCTGTAATCCCCCCATCCGTATCAAAATCCATGATTCCCGTAGTCATGATCTTAATAAAATCCCCCCTGCGTGCTTTAACCTCCCTCACAAGCTCCGCATACTCCCTCATATTTTCAAATCCCTTCCCCACAATTCCCCCGTAACACCCTTTCCTGTGTATGGCAAAAATCGGCGTCCGGTAATCAATCCCATACTCCGGCGCAATCTCCCTTGCCCTTTCCGAGACCCCCAGATAGTCCCCTCCATCCCTCACAAACGCAATCCCCTTCTCCCGATACATCTCAAAATGCCTCCGGATCACCCCTTCATCCACCCCATTCAAATGCCTCTTCACAGCCTCTTTGTAATTTACTCCATCCATAAACACATGCGCATGACACTCCCCAAACATCCTCTGCCTCTCGACAAACATCTCCCCTGCCCTTTCTGTCTCCCCAACTCCATTCACATCCTCATCTCTCATAACCCAAACATCCTCCTTCCTCAGCTTCATCCCTATTTCTCTTTTCCCTCACAAACCATCTCAGCTTTCCGGCTACTTATAATGTACCCATAACAGTGGACAATCGAATTAGTGTAGTCCCTTCATTTTAGACGCCTCTTCCAGGTGCTTCCCTAAAGCTGGACAATCACACTAATTGCTCCCTGATTATTAAACA
>NZ_JALIFQ010000032.1:0-40273 GCF_022867815.1 Blautia sp. NSJ-175 | reverse complement strand
TCAATCTCTCACTACAGGCAGCCAATACTGTGACTGCTTTATAGTGATGCTTTCATAATTGTTGAAAACATTTGTTGTCAAGGTTCAGTTTTTTGCTACGTGTTTTATTTTCGTAGCAAGGTACGGCGGATTGGGATTAAATCATTTAGAAATGTTGTCTTGAATGACTTTGCCCTCTTTCCACTAATCACAGGCGGCAGAGGGCAAAAGGTCAGAAAAATTTCAAAAAAATTTTTTAGAATATAAATGCTATTTAGAATTGAAAATTAACTTACAGGGAAACTGCTTTACACATGCAGCTTCCCCTTCTCATTTTACTTATCTTTTTTTGCCATCTTCATCATAATTTTTCTCTATTTTATTAAGAGCATATTTCAATATTTCTGTTACGGCATTTCTCTTTACTCCATTTTCCTTTGCAATCTGTTTATGTGTTTTCTGATTCCAGTAAAATTCCTGAACTACTTTTTTCTGCTTATCACTAAGTACACTCATCATCTCTTCTGCAATCTGCTGACGGTTCACACGTTCTTCTACATCCATCAATTCATCTTCCATTCCTTCAAAATCCTCAGAAATGCCATTGAATGAAATGCAGCGTCCCCGATCACGAGTAGCCAGATTATGTGCCAGCCGGTCCTCGCCAATCAGCATCAGACGCAGATACCATTCTTCCTTTTCAAAAAAGCTTTCCTCTAATTCACAGAAATACTTCTTCTCACGAAGTCCTGTCTCTGGATTCCAGGTATTATACTTCTCATCTTCTTTTCTCTTCTTTTCTGTCACAGAAGAATAACCATAACCAAGTTCCAGATTTACCGGGAATACCGTTGCTCTGTTTCCGATACCATAAACCGCATATCCGGACTGATATACGATAATATGTACCTCATTCACACCTGCTCCTGTTGTTTTATGAGCAACTACCGGTGATTCCCCTGTACGAAGCTGCTTCGGTGTAGGAAGTTTCTCTCCTCTCTTTGGTGTGTCGATCAGTTCTTTCAATGTTCTTAATGTCAGCATAATTGCCACCTTTCCCGCAGAAACCGGTGACAAAAAGAAAGGCAGCTAAGCTAAATAGACCCCGATTCCGCTAATTTTTTTTATTAGCGGAACCGAAGCTCCAACCTGCTGCCTTCTGTATGGAAAAATCTGCTGCACAATCACAGTGTTAAGATTCAACCAACATTATTTACTTCTATTTACTACTGATACGGTATCCGTCTTGTTCTCTTTTTCTTTCTGACGGATTTCCTTTAATACATCTGAATAATCACCAAAGGCATCGTAGGGACACCTGCGGCGAAACTCCAATTCTTCCTGCGTCATGAGCTTTTCCTCCTCCATTTGATGTAATAAAATTCTAACAAACATCTGTCCGAAACTCTTCACAGCCCATAATGTAATTTTTTATTATTTCACAATCTGCAATGTTGACATAAAAAAAGTGATATAAATAATCTCTATAAAAAAGATTACTTATATCACTATGTATTTGGTAAAAGCCGCTTCATACAGGGCATTACCATATTAAAAATAAGTTCTTGATCTGCCTCACTTAATTGTTTCATCATATGTTCAAATTCAAAAAATTTATTAGATTCTGTCTTTGCCTCACCCGGCAATAATTTGTTTGGTGTAACATCCAGTACTTCGGCTATACGAAACAGCTTTTCCAATTTCATTTCTGATTGAGCTGTTTCTATTAGGTAAATGGTATTCTGTGTTACACCTATTGCCTCAGCAAGTTCAAGCTGAGACATCTTTTTCTTTTCTCTGTAATGTCTGATCTTCCTTCCGACTTCCTGTAAGTTTTCAGATTTTGAGACTTGTGGCAATACCATTCACCTCCTTTGTAAATAAAAAATAACCCCAAAGCAAATAATTAGATTTAATCTAAAAATGGGCAGACTTCTAGCGTAATATTACACTAATCATCCTTACAATCATATTTTTGGTACAGCACCTAATAAATTGTTGCCATCTTAGTGCAGCGATTTATTAGATGCTGTACCAATTTTTTAATCCATTTCTTTGACTAAATTTTTCTAATTATTTGCTTTAGGGTTATATCTATTACATATACGGAGTTTGATACCCCTCACAAATCTCAACTGAATAAAAATATTTCCAAAAATCTTAAAATACGTCCATAAAAATTAATCTAATCCTTAATTTCATTGTCGCATTGTTATATCCCTCCTGCTATAAAATTTTGGAATTAATAAGTCATTAACTACCGAAAAAAATAAAGTTATTTGAAGTTATGTGGTAGTTAGAAATAGATTAACATACTTGTTATTTTTTGTCTAGTGTTTAAATGATTTAATCACTACTTAAAAAAAGAAAACCCGACAAAACACTATGCTTAATCGCTATGTTGATAATATATAGGTATACTATCTCCATAAACTTCCTGCATATGTTTTGCCGGGTTCCTGATGTTTCTGTGCCATCTCCAACACGTTCAGCAAACTCTTGAATATCCATGCTGTATGTGAAGATTCCTGCCGTCTAATATTACAGATTCACGGATATTCTCATTCCTGCATATTAAATTGTATCACTATACTTTACTTCTTCTCATTCTTCCGTATCCCGGAGAACTCCTACCAGATGTGACATATACATCTCTAAGCGATCAACTTCTTCCTTCGACCGCTTCTTATTCATATCAATGCCAACAACTACACCCAAATCTGCAAATGCTGTCAGCTCTCTATGACATCTCTGGCAACGTACCTCTGAATAGGTAAAAAGGCTTTTCTGGTTCACTTTGCCGCATACCGGGCATGTAACAAATAATGGTTCTTTGCTCATCAATAATCCTCCAAGTAATATCTACACAAACTATCACTCAAACGGATAAGGGAAATGAAAACCGTTGATGAGTTAATAGCAGGCGATTCCGTAGCACCGAAGCCATGCCACCTGCTATATGATCTTCCCCTGGGATTGGCTCTGACAATCTCATCGCAACCTACACCTGCTACTGTTCATGTCATCTACTCCAATGACTTGATCACATGAACAGCAACACCCTGAACAGTACAATTTTGTGTATAAATATCCGGGTACTTCGGATTCTCCGGATGCAACCGTACACACCTTCTTTCTGTATCAAGGAAAAACCGCTTTAATGTGGATTCATTATCTACAAGTGCTACAACAATGTCTCCATCCGAAGCTGTATTCTGCTTCCGAATTACAATCATATCTCCACTGTTGATACCTGCTCCAATCATAGAATCTCCACTGGCCCGCAAGATAAAGAACTCACCCTCTCCAAATAATGAAACAGGAAGAGAAACATATTCCTCAATATACTCTTCCTCCAGCTGCGGCATACCACAGGATACTGACCCAAGTACTGCCGCCGGCTTCGTAAGTAGAGATATTTTATTCGTTCTCTCAGTAACAATCTCCCCATTGCGGTAGCTTAACATTCCTCTGTCATTCATAGCAACAAGGTACTTGTATACTGTACTCTTGACTATACCGAGCGCATCTGCGATTTCGCTGGTATAAGGTGAACGATGATTCAGCAACTGAAACTGTTCTGCATAATCCATAATCTGCTTCATCAATTCTTCGCTTTTATGCCGCATCTTTTCACCTTACCTTTCTATCGGAAACGTTGCGTTTCTGATAGAAATAATTATACCGAACAAATTTTCGTAAGTCAATATGTTTTTTCAATTTTCCGAACATATTTTCTTTCATTCATCCTCAAATTCCATTTCGTTCATTTCTGGAAAATCCAGTAACTCAGAAACAGTCATATTAAATCCCATAGCAATCTTACGCAAAGTCTTCAGCTTTGGATTCTTTGTTTCTCCTCTCATCATACTATTAAGCGTTGATTGCGTAATCCCTGACAATGTAGCAAGTTTATTTGTCGTTATCCCTCTCTCAACACACAGATCAGTTAATCTCTTTATTATGGCATCTGAATACGTCATGCAAATTCTCCTTAAATCACAATATATATTCAGTATAAATGATTTCCCCTTCATTTATTAACGGTATACCGTTGACATTTCTGCAAACCGATGATAAATTAACGTTATACCGTTATTTACTTGTACAACTTTAAGGAGGAATTTATCTAATGAGCAAAAAAGAACAGAAACTAAAAAAGAATCTCTATAAAGCACTCACAGAATATTTCATTCATAATCCTAAAAACAATCTGACATCATCAGAAAGTTTTCTGGATCAGCTTGCAGCTTTTCGTATGGAAACAACATTACCTATTGCAATAAAGCACGATGTAAAATATCAAAAAGCTCAGAAAAAATGCAATAAAGCCAATGAAAAAATACGGGATCTTAATCTAACTCCTCAACAATGGGACACTGTTGATGCCGCTATCACTGCTGAAAACATTTCATCTATAGAATATATACGGGTTGCCTATAAACAAGGAATCATTGATGCATTTTCTATTTTACGAGAAACTCTTTAATATATCCATGTTAATCTAATCGCTTACAGACAATGAAGCAGGGATTTATCTCTGCTTTCCCATTTTCTTCTCTATTGCTTCCGGAACTCGGATTAAGCCAAATCGCCATAGTATCGGATAAATATATGAAACTCCTCTAATATCTCCAAGTGCCTTCGGCTTCTTCACTTCTTCTGAAATCCTCTTACTATTTTCAAACGCCAGCACCACACTACTCCAGGCAAGACTCTTACTTTTCTCTCGCCGGTCTATCAGCAACTCTCTGTTATACTCTCCGTTTTTACCAACCTTTAATTTATACCGGAACGGTAATCCTGTTGCCGTTTTAAATGGATACTCCTGAAATGCAATAACCGCTTGCCACAGATTTTCCTCTGATAGTGTTTCCTTTAGAAGCCGAACCTGCTCCTGTCTGATCTTATATGTCCGGCATCGTTCCGCATTTAGACTTATCTCTGTTGCATTATAAAGTCCCTTAGTGTAGGGCAAATAGGAATGAACTGATGCTCTGGAAAGACCCGTGAGTTTCATAATCTCCGAAATCTTTTTTCCTGACTGATGCAGATTATTAATTTCTGTACATATATCTGATGTGAACACATCAGCAGTAATAAGTAGCTTACGAAGTTTCAGCAGGCTAATATTTAACTCATCTGCCAGTGATCTTAAGGAAGCTGCTTCTTCATAGGCATCTCTTAATTCTTGAAGAAAATTATTAAATTGAAGTTCTGGATTATATTCTGGTTTCTTTTTTGGTCTTCCTGCCATTTTATAACTCCTATTTCCATGTGAATCCAATCAACTTGCACCTAAAACAGAGGATTCCCTGCTCCGGACTAATGCCCCGATTGCTATCCTCTGTTTCTTATTTTATTTTTTCGCTTTCCCTTTCGACAATATCCCAAATAATAGATGACACCACCTACTGCTCCACCAAGTGTATTATAGGTCAGATCTGATATTTGGAATGTTCCAAGATGGAATAATAGCTGAGTAAATTCTATCATAAAAGAAAATACTGCTACAACTTTTGTGGCTTTCCAAACGGTCTTTCCAAATCTAATATTCTCAGATTCATCAAGTAATTCTTTTCGAAATGCCCATAATAGTAAAATAGAAAATGGAACAAATAACATGAAATTCTCTATAGATTCTGTTGTAAACTGTCCATCTTCATATAATCCCCATCCTCCAAAAATCTTTCCAAGCGAATCAAACCATATCTCACGATTTAAAACTGTTCGGAGTAATATCATTGCTGTATAAAAAGCTAATAAGAATGTCCGGCGAAAATTTGAAGAACTTTTAAATGCTCTCCACCATGTTGCAAACATATTTCGGATAAAATTATTCTTTTTCCACCCATGCTCCTTACCATATAAATATAAGAACATTGTTAAAAAGGCAAGGAGAACGGCAGCCCAAAAGGGCTGATAAAGTGCTGATAATACATTATATACTATTTTATTAAATATTTCGATTATCTTACTTTCCATTGTTCTCCTTCACTGCTTATTTCAAATCTTCAAACAAATCTTTTTGATATACACCAGCTTCTATCAGCTTGGCAAATGATTTCACTACATAGTCTTTATCCTCTTTATAGGTTACCCCAAACCATTTGTCATTCGTATCTAACACTTTTACAGAAACTCTACCTGCCTGAAGAAGTTCGTCTATGTAGATTGGCAGTAAATATTCTGCTTTCATAATATCTTTGTTTCCCATATTTGCAAAGAACTCTTTAAATCCATCTTCTAAAATCTGCATGAATTCCGGTGTAAGTCCCCACATATTCATGGATGCGTAGGATTCAGCATTAATTGAAGTGAGCTGTCCATCGTTGTCTACTGCTGCACCCTCTGAAGTCTTGACAATATTGGAAGTTTCATGTACTGCTGTGAGATAACCTTCCTCATTTGTCTCACAAATTCCTCTAGTAACAGCACCATTCTCACTTAAAGTATTCTTTAAAATGAAACCTGCCATACAAAACTGATTCGCTTTTTCCGGTGTGTAGCCTACAAGGAAATCATGAAGCTTAACAAATGCTTCTTTTCCATAGTAGTCATCTGCATTGATAACTGCAAATGGCTCATGCAGGACTTCTTTACAAGCAAGAACAGCTTGTCCTGTTCCCCAAGGTTTGGTACGTCCTGCTGGAAGCTCCACACCTTCTGGAAGTTCATTTAATTCCTGATATGCGTAGGCAATCTCTACATCAAGATCTTTACAAATCTTTTCAATACGATCACCGATTGCTTCTTTAAAGGCATCCTTAATATCTTTACGGATAATAAAAACTATTTTGTTGAACCCTGCTTCTATTGCATCATGGATAGAATAATCCATGATGATTTCTCCATTTAAACCAACTGGAGCAAGTTGTTTGATTCCACCACCGAATCGGGAACCGATACCGGCAGCCATGATAACTAATGTTGTTTTCATAATTTGTTCTTTCCCTTAAAGATAATTATTCTACAGTTACACTTTTCGCCAGATTTCGTGGTTTATCTACATCCAAGCCTTTAGCTACACTGATGTAATATCCCAGTAACTGTAATGGAATCACTGCAAGTGATGTTGCAAAAAATGGATCTGTCTTTGGAATATAAACCGTAAAATCCACAGTGTCTTCAATATCATATCTTCCAAAAGTAGTTAACCCCATCAAATATGCTCCACGACTCTTACACTCCAACATATTAGAAATTGTTTTTTCATATAATTCTGACTGAGTTAATACACCAACTACCAAAATATCATCTTCAATTAAGGAAATTGTTCCATGTTTTAATTCTCCGGCAGCATATGCTTCTGAATGAATGTAGCTAATTTCTTTCATCTTTAAGCTACCTTCCATACAAATCGCATAATCAATGCCTCTTCCTACAAAAAATACATCATGTGCATTTACCTGCTTTGAAGCAAACCATTGAATACGTTCTTTATCCTTTAAAATCTTTTCAATTTTTTCTGGTAAAGTTTTTATCTCTCTAATAAGTTCAACATATCTTTCCTCTGAGATTTCTTCTCGAACTTTTGCAAATTGGATAGCCAACGCATACGTTGCAACAAGCTGTGTGCTATATGCTTTTGTTGTAGCAACAGCAATCTCTGGACCGGCTAAAGTATAAAATACTGAATCGGCTTCTCTAGCAATAGATGATCCAACTACATTTACAATTCCTAATGTTCGTACTCCTTTTTCCTTTGCCTCCCGAAGTGCTGCTAAACTATCTGCTGTTTCTCCCGACTGGCTTATAACTACTACCAAACCATTCTTGTCAAGCAATGGTTTTCTGTAACGAAACTCCGAACCAAGTTCTACACGAACAGGAATTTTTGCTAAATCTTCGATTACATATTGTGCTGCAATTCCAACATGGTAGGCTGATCCACATGCAACAATATACATCTGGCTAATCTTCTTTATATCTTCTTCTGAAAGACCAATATCTGTCAAATCAATAAAATTCTCTTTTACAACAGAATTAATTGTATCTCCCACAACTTTAGGCTGCTCATGGATTTCTTTCATCATAAAATGTTCGTATCCTGCTTTTTCAGCCGCTTCTGCGTTCCAGTCAATAGTTTTTAATTCTTTCTCAATTTCATCTCCATCAAGATTATAGAAAGTAATTTCGCCCTTCCTTACACGAGCCATCTCCATGTTACCAATATAATATACATTTCTTGTATATTTTAAAATAGCAGGTACATCAGATGCGATATAAGATTCTCCATCTTCAATACCAAGAATCATTGGACTATCTTTTCTTGCGACATAAATTTCTTCTGGATATTCATTAAACATTACGGCTAAAGCATATGAACCACGAATACGCACCATTGCATGATTAATTGCATCTACTGGTGTCCCCTCATATTTTTTATAATAGTAATCAACAAGCTTCACTGCGACTTCCGTATCAGTATCAGAATAGAATGCATAGCCCTTTCTTACAAGTTTCTCTTTCAATTCCTGATAATTCTCAATGATACCGTTATGTACTGCTACAACATTTCCATCATCACTTCTATGCGGATGAGCATTATTCTCTGATGGTTCTCCATGAGTTGCCCACCTAGTATGACCAATTCCACATGAACCAATTACTGCTTTCCCATCATTGGTTTTTTCAGCAAGAATTTTAAGTCGTCCCTTTGCTTTTATAATATCAACATCCCTATCTCCATCACGAACTGCAATTCCTGCAGAGTCATAACCACGATATTCTAACTTAGACAAACCATCTAATAAAATAGGTGCTGCCTGTTCTTTACCTGTAAATCCTACAATTCCACACATAATTATTTACTCCCTTTTACTTGTAATCTTGCCTTATGATAAATCTTATAGCAAAATTATTATCTTAGCTTTTACTTTATTGTTTCCCTCTTATTTTATTATGTTTCTTTAAATGGACATACCTTCAGACATTGATAGCATTTAATACACTTCTTTTCGTCTATCTGAGGATATTCAAATCCTTCTTCATCTTCAATCATTGAAATTGCCATTTGAGAACAAATTGCATAACAAGCGGTACACCCACAACATTCTTTTTTTTCTTTAAATAGTACAGGTATTTTCCTGTCCATCTTTTCCTCCTTTATACGCCTATTATATAAGCATGTTTTCCTAGTATTCTATGTGCCATCATAACGCACACTGTAGAAATCATGATTACAAATATTGCATTTATCGGAAATACATTTGCCATTGGAACTAACTTATTTAAGATTCTAATTATCAACATATGACACAGATATATTCCAAAAGAATTATCGCCCAAAACTTTTAAAAATTTTTTTAAAACAACTGGTTGCTCATTCAAATTTAAATCACCAGCTTCTATGTATATGTATGCACTTATACAAAAAAGCCCCGTTGTTATAATAGAACTCATTTTTAATTGTGTTGTCGCCATATCAAAGTTTCCCATCCAATACCAAATAAATCCTTCAACACCTTGAATTACCAATGAAAACAGGCACAAGTTAGTTAAACATTTTGGGGATAATTGTAAATTGATATACCCATTTTTTAAACTTACCCCTAAGTAATAAAATCCAAACCAAAAAACAAATAATTCACCCTGAAATGGAAAGCCTAATTCAATATTAAACCACAAGCTTATATAACGAATTAGAAAAATGCTAACGGGTGTTACAAACCACCCTAATTTAGAAAATCTACTTCGCAAAAGTTTAAACGTAACTGGTATTAATAGTACCATCTGTATATAAACCAGAATAAAATAATATATTCCATTACATTTTGACATGAAAACATCCGGTATAAAGGTATTTATTCTACGATTCACTATCGCAAATATAAATGACCAAATTATATAAGGAACAATTATTTTTTTAATTCTGCGATATATTATATCTCTATATACTCCATTTTCGTTTTCTTTGGTTAAATAACCAGAAAGAAATATAAACATACCTACTGCAAAATTAACCAATGGCCGAATTATTACTCCGTACCCCCCCCCCACGCATATGTATTATATGTATGGATAACAATTACTGCAATAATTGATAACCCTCGCATTATTTGTATTTTTTTATTCATTCTTCTCTCCCACATTGAACTGCATTAACATACCGTAATCAAGATTTGACTTTATACCCCCCCCCCCGTCTTGCTCTTTTAAGCACCGGTTTTAATATCTTCTTAATAGCATTTTTTATTCTTTGTTTTATTGGCAAAGATAAATAACTTTTTCTTAACTCTTCAAAATCCATTTTCTTCATATCTATAAAAAAAGTCTCTCTCTCTTTTGGTCTATAAACAGAACGGAACTCTGCTGGATTTTCTTTTGTAGCATCGTCATATTCTACTTCCATAACTTTTACAGATGACTTAGATATGAGCCTGTTAAATATTTTTTCTCCTTGATTCGTTCGAACAATTACCAAAGATGTTCCTTTACTATCATTCATTTCTGGAGCAATAGTGTCAATCCCCCAGAAATCTCCTATCGTTAAATCTGATAATCTTAATGTCTTTGCTTTACATTCATAGCAGGATGGTCTAAGGCAGAAATCACTTAAAAACATTTGCATATACGGGTCTTTGCTTTTAGAGATATAAACTTCTTTAGACGAACCATACTCCTTCATTCCAAAGTTTTCCCATCCTTGATCTTTACATCTAAAATTAACTTTCTCCATCTTGCCTTGCATTTTATTTTCCATATAACCTACATATTCTTTCCACAATGCAGGTGATGGAACCCCATGGCAAATAATATCAACACAAATAAGATTTTTATAATCTTTCTGAAGAAATTTCTTTAATCCATTAATTTGACATCCTGTTCCAGTAAATAAAACCAATCTATTTAACACTAAATTTTCACGAACATTCTTAAAAATATTTTTAATTTTAGCTTGTAAATATTTGGATCCCAGGAGTTTCTCTAAATCTTGCTTTTCTGTAATGCCAATATACTCAGCTTCTGTGCAAGATGCATTCATTGCAACTCCATAAACAATTCCTTTTTTTTCAAGAACCTCATTTGCCAACAAAGAAAAAATTGCACCTGAAGAGCTTTTCATCCTTATGTCATTGTCATAATATGCCGCATACGCTTTTTTTTCGTTTATCGCCATATTCTATCTCCCTCCAAACTGTAAATTTCCCCAAATACACCTTATTTAATCTTATCCAAATCCATGAGTTCTCCCCATTTCAAATCTGTCTCAAGCGTAATATCCGTATCAAAACCGCCTTGATCAAAAAAGGTCAGTTCTCCAAAATAAATTTGCCCATCTATATTATATAAATCCACTCTCATATGAACCAAATTCTCTGAGAGTTGTTCGGCAATCCTTATCATTTTTTCATAGTTTTCCGGTCTTTCCACATTTGATTCAGGTTCTAATTCCGGTTTTTGATATAATAAGCGATTCCACCCTTTATCATAAAAACGAAAAGTTGGATGTCCAGATGCCCTATTCGTACATACCATCACGCTATCCATTTTTCCATTAAACATAAAAAATTTATAATCATTTGGTACCGTATTCGTTATCATTTTTTCTGCTATAATCCGATGCTTCAAGTTTTTATATGGCCATTCTCTGCATAGATAATAATAATTATTTTTTAAACTCTTTTCCAATACATTTTTTGTTTTATCTATATCCATATTGTTTTTATCATTTATAAGTACTACTCCACCAGAATCATGTGTTGTTTTTAAAACAAAATTAGATGGCAATTTTGAAAAGTCTATATCTTCAAAACGATCCCACACACCGTAAGTAGGTATAACATATTGTTCACCAATTTTATCTGCAACATATTTTTTTGCCTCATATTTATCTACCATTATTTGGTAGTGTTCTTTTCGGTCATTTATTTTCAACCAATTAAGTTTTTCATTATAGGATCTTGGATTACTCAAATCCAGCTTTCTCTTCAATTTACTAAAAAAAACCATTCTTAAATAAATTGAATCCGGCAAGACTTTAGCTAAATTTACAAAAACTTTTTTATATAATTTCATATGTTTTTCCTTTCATTTACTTTCTTTTGACAAATTTATGAATTATCGCTTTCATTTCCTCACGATACATAAACGAAGTTATTATCAAAGAAACTATTCCAAATAAAAATGCCTGTATTTCACCAAATGAAATAAGAATAAGTGAATGTATGATTAGCAATACAAACGAAAAAATATTACGCTTGAAACTTATCCCTATGTTCATTTCTATTTTCATATCACGTGCCCTTATCAAAAGCACAGCAAAATATCCTAAACAAGTTCCAATCGCAATTCCCTGCATTCCAAGCGGCCTAACTAAAATAAAATTGAATAAAAGATTGGTCGCAGCACCTAATGCAGTTGTAATAAAAACTTTATTTGTTTTAGCCCCTACCGTATACACAACACTAAAGAAAGAAGCATAGCAACTAATAATTGTTGACACCGATAATAAAGGTACATATTCCCATGCTATGGCAAACTCTTTGCTCATAACGCCTACATAAACCGGCTTAATAAGCATAACAATTCCAATTGTAATAAATACCATTCCAAATGACGTAACATTGAAAACATTTTGATAAAATCCTTTTTTGTCTTCACTTGATTCAACCTCAATAGCAGACATTTGCCAGGCCTGAATAAACAAAGAATAGACCATATTTATGATTTGAGGTATTTTTAAAGCAAGTGAATATATTCCATTTGCACTATCCCCCAAAAAGTAATTGATAATATATTTGTCACCAGCTGCCATAATCCACCACATTAAACTGTTCGGGACTAACGGGATACTATATTTCAAAATCATTTTCAATATTTTTTTATCAATACATTTAAAGGAGACAACTTTAAAAAAATCACTGAATACAAGAATATATATTGTGCCAATAACTGCTGCTAACAACGTCGCATATAAATATCCAGCCATTCCCCACTTAAAAACTAAAAGAAAAAGTACATTGAATCCCAATGTCGTAGCTGTTGTAATTAGACCAAAAATTGTAAATTTTACATTCTGATTTATTGCCCGAAAATACTCACTATATATCTGATTAAATGTTCTAACAACTAGAAGAGCAACAAATATCCAAATATATTCATCAAATTTGAAAATCATTTTATACACTGGAGTAAATGCTATAGATATTGCAGCTCCAAATAAAAAAACTGCAAAGCAATTACTTGCTGCTTCTTTTGGCGTTAAGTCTTTTCCAAGAACAAAACGTATAAGTGCTTCATTAACCATCATAGTTGAAAATGGAATTACCATGCCTAATGACGTTATAAACAAATCAATTGTTCCATATTCTGCTGTTGTCAACACATATGTATATAATGGAACAATCAAAAAGGTTAATATTTTACTTCCAAAATTACCCACTGCAAAAATTGCGGTATTATATACTAATTTTTTATAATTATTCTCACTCATTTATTTAACCTCGCATTATCCTTTTTGTACTATCATTATTCATCTAATGCATGGTGAATAAATCTGTATGCCTTTTCCCTTTCCTTTTTTAACGACTGATTGGTTATTGAAAAATCATATTCAAACTTGACATCTTGAAAGTTTCCAGTATAATGCAGTTTTTCCAAATGAAATGTTTTTAATAAAGTGTTTATTCTACTTCCCATTCCTGTATGTTTCCCATTTCTATCAAATACTAGAAATGGTCTATTATATAAAATTGAGAAAACCGACGCATGAAACGAATCTGTACATACAAATTCAGCTGTTTTTATAAGATATACAAACTCAGACGGTCCACAACAATAAAATTCACTTTCTAAATTAGATAAATCAATAATTTCACAATCTTTTTCTGCTGCAATTTTATGTATAGCACTTATATATTCCTTTGTTTCAGTTCCCAAAAAATAGCAAACAATATATTTATCCGGAAGCATTTCCTTTGGTTTTTTTACAATTCGATCCCATTCTTCTTTTTGTAACATCATTGTTGGATCAATCAATATTTCTATGTCCTGGCGATTTGTTATTCTTTCTATAATATTTTTTGCGGCCTCCTCTCTTACTGATATTGCATCAAATTTCGAAATATACTGTTTCACTCTTCCTTTATAGTCTAACGGTATCTCTTCTATTCCGAATGATGCACTTATTGCAATCTTTTTTTTCTGAGTAAAAGTAAGCAAATCCAAATCACTCAGTCCACCATAAATCGGATTCCATATCTGATCTGAACCGACAAAATAGTAATCATATTTATCAAATTCTTGCAATCTTGAGAAAGAAAAAAAATGTTTTGAGTTTGCAATTTTTTTGTTAAATTCCAAAAAGTTTTTCTTTCTTTCTTTAGGATCTTTTGGATCAACGCAGTCCTTTATTTTGTCTCCTTTTAAAATATAACGGAACCAACCTTTTATGTATAATTTTATTACTTCAGTATGATTCACCTTATTGTTATTCAAACAAGGAACATTTACAATATTAACTGTATTTAATCCTTCTTTTTTCAGAATCTCTTGCACCGCATAGTTTTGTAGTTTATTTCCAAAATTTGAATTACCATACAGTGAAACGATTGCTGCTGTTTTTTTATTATTATTCATAATTAATCCTCTATATAAGTTCCTTATAGCCCAAAATATAACAATATATAATTTCAGCACTCTTATTCATACTTTTTTTTGCTAATCAATAAAAGTGTCCTATATATTAATATTTTAATATGTTTTTTCCCACTTGGTTTTATAACAACTTTATTTTTTTTCAAAATTCCAGCAATTTTTTGAATATTTTCATTTATTACCTTTGAATTATAAGAAGTATCATTTTTCACTCGTGCTTTCCAATACGTGGTAAAAAGAAGTGCCATCCATAATTCTAAACTATATCTAAGTGAGCTTCTCTCCAATTTTGCATGTACCATCAAAATCATCTTTAATGATCTTGCGAAAGATTCTGCCGTAGGTTTTGAAGATAATGAGGATGAATCAACATCATGATATATAGTATAATAACATTTAGATGAATAGAAATAATTATTGCATTTATCCAAATAGATATATGTGGTATATAAATCTTCAAATATAGTTGACTCATAAAACATATCTTCTGTTAATATACTTTTTCTAAAAATCTTTGCCCCCAAACCCGGTCTAACAACCTCATCTAATTCTTCAATATTGTGCAATCCTTCCCTAGTCTCATTGAATCCTGGAATAATATCTTTCGTATCGCCAATAATATCCTCTCTATCAAAAAAAAGAACATCTATTTTTTCATTTTTTTCAAACAAATCATTAATTTCTCTAAATACATCAGAAGTCGTAACCCAATCATCACTATCCACAAAGAAAAACAAATCTCCTGACGATTTTTCAAATCCAAATTTTCTTGTTAAACCTGGTCCCGTATTTTCTTTCGTGTACGCCTTGATTCTACTATCCATTTCTTGGTATTTTTTCATCAATAAATAACTATTGTCTTTTGAGCTATCATCCACTAATATTAATTCATAATCCTCATATGTTTGACTCAAAACAGACTGTACTAATTTATCTAAATATCTTTCTGCATTATATACAGGTACAATTACACTAATTTTCATACCTCTTCCTTTCCTTGTAAGCTTGTCCTAAAATAATTCCATATGCAACAGCTATTGGCTGTATAATATTTGATTCTTCAAAAAAATAACTAAACGCACTTAGGAAAATCGTAATAATCAATAACATCCCCATAACTGGAGCATACTTATTTTTTTCTCGTATAAACTTTATTTCTATAATAATTAAAAATAAAACGAATAATACTAATAATGATAAGCCTATTATTCCATAATCATATAGGTACTCTATGTAACTATTATGTGAAAAGCGAGAAAATCCGCCTGGTCTAAGACGATAATAAACACTTTGAAAACCATGTCCCCAAATTTTTTCTCTTAAATTTGACACATTAAATGCTTGAAGAGTAATCGCCCAAATAACATCTCGACCGCTCCCTCCATCCGTACTTAATTTTGAAAAACGGTCAAAAATCTCAAGCCCCGATCTATTTTCAAGATACAATACTGCTCCACTACCTATACAAATAGCAATAAAAAGATACATATATCTTTTCCATTTTTCTTTCAACGACCCTTGTATGTGTGCATCTAATACTAGCATCACGAATATCCCTAAAATTAATGCTATCGTACCAGTTCTTTTTGTTGATGCGACAGATATAGCAACACATAATAATATACACAAATTTCGCGAGTTCTTTCCTTTAACAAAAATGACAACCAGTGGCAATGCAGTTAAACAATAATATGTTAGAAATACTACCTGCCCTATATTTCCATTTCCTGCTAAATGTATTTTTATAAGGAATACAGAAATAAGACACATTATAAAGTAATATATTAATGTCTTATTTTCAGTATTTTTATTCATTTCATTATGACAAGTAAAGTTATAATACACAATAACACTTAACGGCCAAATAAATATATCAATTGGCGTATAAGGTAAATAAATTGAATCATTTAATATAGTAATTACACATTGATATACAACTAGAATCCCTAAAATCAAAGTAATACAATTTATTGATTTTCTTTTTAATGTTATCAATTCCTCCAAAAAATAACACAGCAAAACTATTGCCTGCATACCAAATCCCAAAAGTCTTATAGTGCTATTTTGGT
This sequence comes from Blautia sp. NSJ-175, assembly GCF_022867815.1. NCBI lineage: Bacteria > Bacillati > Bacillota > Clostridia > Lachnospirales > Lachnospiraceae > Blautia > Blautia sp. NSJ-175. The sequence goes on along the minus strand of NZ_JALIFQ010000032.1, from coordinate 23,624 downwards.
TTGTTTGATATAGCATTTTAAGCATGATGGAAAAAAACAAACAGTTATATGATAACCACATTAAAATTTTATTAGGTTTTATTTTTAGTTCCACAAATATTCCTCCTGAATAAATGACCATTTCATAATTGAAATTATAATTTTTGTTATATTTTTATGTATTACATTCAATTTTCTATCATTTATTATTCAGTGTCGAATATTTATGTCGTTACTCACATTTTCCTAAAAAAGCTCCTATCATCATAGCTATCGGTACCGCTATCGGATGCACGAAAGCAGATTCTGCCATTGATACAATTATCAAATAACATATTCCACTCATTGCTGCAGCATAATATGAATTTTCTACTCTTCTAATTCCTTGGATTGCTTTGAGTAACATCATTACTGCAAAAATGTACGAAAACAGTCCAAAATATCCTGATTGCCCTAATATCATTGGCCAAAACGAATCACTTATAAATTGTGATGCCCCGATGCGTAACCCATTAATATTAGATAATCCATATGCTGCATATACCGATGAATAGTATACTCCAGAATAATATGAACCGAATGTAGCAAATCCTGCACCTAATGGAAACATATCTCTTGCAATTTCAAACGCTTTTGTAAGTAATTGATACCTAGCAGAATCCGGAATGATTGAACTGAAAAAATAATATTGTATTTGATCCCATCCTAAAATCACAACCAAAGGAATAAATAGCAACATTGTTCTCAGCGTTATTTTTTTCTTTCGAACAAACACAAAATAACATATTAATATGATTGCAAGTGCGGCTCCAAAAGCTTTGCTTCTTAAAGTAGAACACATTATGAGCAATAGCATTATTATATATTTCTTGCTTCCTGTTACATAATTTTTAAGTGAAAGGAGAATCATAATCAAAAACACACAGCAAGCTACAAGTACCGTTGGATGCGTGTACATCAATTGTTCAGATCTTAAACCATATCTTTCTGTCGCTTGGAAAATGTGAAGTGAATAATCAATAACAATTAACACTCCATACAATATCGTAATGCATTTTACATGAAAATATATTTTGCTTGCATATTTTTGCATATCTATTTTTGCAAAAATCTTTTTTCCAACATATAATGCAAGCCAAAATTTTATACATAAAAATGCATCCGATACTTCTGCTTTCAATATACTTTGATATCTATAAATGACACTAGATAGAAAACCAAAACATAAGAATACTAGAATGAACCTAGCATACCCCCCCATGTACATTTTTGTATTTTAAGTTTAAATTGATTCTTTTTTAGTTCAAATACAAAAACAGGGATAGATAATACCGCAAATAGTTCATCCATATAACCAACAACGGGTATATACTGTTCCATCCAATCTTTGAATACAAATATATATACTAGACATATGAAAATAGCATATCGCTTTGTAGTCTTACTTTTTGTTATAGAATACATTTTTATTTCTCCATCTGTTTTGCAATATCTTCATCAACAATCTGTTCTCCAGATTTATGTTTCAGTTGCTCTTTCGAAGCTTCACTTAATCCATTGTTAATTACACAATTAACATCACACGTACTACATTTATCAAGTTCTTCTTTTGTGACTTTTCCATCACGATAGTCACAGCAAATACGATTTTCATACATACTGTATGGTGTTTTACTAAACAAAGATTTAAATTTATGTATCAAAACCCATGTTGCTGGTTTCCAGATATATTTGTGCATAGCAGGTGAAACAGAGCCAATCATCCAACAATCACGATCACAGCAACGAACTTTCTTTCGTACCTCTTCTGCCTGTGGACTATTCCACAGTTCATCCCAAGACTGATTATTTAAATTACCCATAACTTCTTTATCCTTAGTTCCATTGCAAGGCATAACATCACCATATGGATCAATAAAGAATGTATCAAAACTCATATCACATGGAAGAAGTCTTTTTTGACCATAAATATAATTAATTAATCCATGATTAAAATATGCTCTAAACCATTTTTTAGGACTATTGCTACGTAACAACTCATTAACTAACTTTTCAAAATTTTTTGCAACCATTGGTCGGTCATGTATGATATTTTTTGCTTCTACGAAATAAAAACTATTATGTAAAGAAGCCGTTGCAAATTCCATTCCCATTTCATTACTAATTTTATATAGCGGTACAAGATCTGGTGCATTTTTATCCTGTACAGTCATACCAAACCCAACATCTTTCATACCCATTTCTCTAAGTTTTTTTAATGTGCCATATCCACGCTGATAACCGTTCTGGAGACCTCGTATTTCATTATTTGTCTCCTCAAGTCCTTCGATAGAAATACGTATACCAATATTAGGAAATTCTTTACAAAGATCTACAATACGATCTGTAAAAAATCCATTAGTTGAAATAACAATACGATCAGATTTTTTATATAACTCACGTACAATATCTTTCAAATCTGTTCTAATAAAAGGTTCTCCGCCTGTGATATTCGTAAAATACATTTTCGGCAATTTTTTTATTGTATCCAAGCTGATTTCCTCTTCTGGCTTAGATGGTGCTTTATAACGATTACACATTGAACATCTTGCATTACAACGATATGTAACGATTACTGTACCATTTAATTTTTTTTCTGCATTTTTTTTCATTTTTATTAATTACCTCTTTACTTTCTACTCTTGACAGCCTCATTAAAAATCTTCATCAAATCTTCATAATGTGTTTGTGGTGCAAATCTACTTTCAAGCCTTTTTCTACTAGCTTGCCCCATCTTTTTAACCAAGGTATCATCATCTAACATCTTAATTTTTTTTATAAGATCTTCAACATTTGATGGTTTAAATAAATATCCATTTTCTCCATCAATAACTAATTCAGGAAGACTTCCTATATTACTAGCAATAACTGGCTTTGAATATTGAAACGACTCTAAAGCAGTATTAGGTAAGTTATCATACCAAATTGAAGGAATTAATGTAAATCTAGCTCCTTTAATAACATTCTCTAGTTCCGCTCCACTCTTAAACCCAAGAAATTCAACATTCTTCATTTTATGATTCTCTACATATTTTTTCAGCCGTTTTGCCTCATCTGTTGTATCATCTCCCATAATTTTAACAGTATATTCAGGCAGTTTTTCATACGCTTTTATAACAGTTTCAACTCCCTTTTCTTCAGTAACACGTCCGAAATATAGTCCATACGATCCAATCTGCTGTTTCCCTATTGTTGTTTTACTTGCTGTAAAAGTAGGAATGCAATGAATTCTTTTTTCTTCAAATCCATTTAATGATAATTTTTTCTTCAAAAATTCTGATGGTGTTATAAATGCATATACATTTTTATATACATTTATCATTTTATGAAATTTCATAGAAAACACTCTTACAACAGATGCAAATAACGATCCTTTCACACATCTCTTTTTAATACAACTCTTATATCCCTTTGATAAACACTCCTCACAGACTTTCTTTTCATACATAAAATCAAATCTTGGACATAACAGAAAATAATCCGATAATCTTAATACAACAGGGACTCCCATTTTATTTGCACCTGTAATTACACTCGGAGACAATTTATTAACAAAATGAATAATATATACTAAATCTGGTTTTACATCATTTATTTCTTTTTTTAGTGCCTTTTCTACTTCACGAGAATAAATACTTCGTGTAAGTAACTGCCAAATTGATTTAGGTGTCTTTTTCACTTCATCAAAATATGTTGTATCTCGTCCACCAATTGGTTCTACAAAGTATTTTGAATATTCTGTTTCGACATTTTTATTGGAATGTATGGAAAAGGGTATAACCTCATGTCCATTATCTTCAAGCATCTTTTTAATATTAAACATATATTTTTCAGGGCCACCTGAAATGAAATATCTATAATTTACAATAAGTATTCTCAATGTCTTCTCCTTTCACTTTCAAATTCATCAATCCCTTTGAAAAATATCTCTTGTATATACTTTGTCTTTAACATCATCCAAACAACTATCATAACGATTAGCAATAATTGCCTGACTCTGCTTCTTAAACTCATCTAAATTATTAACTACTCTACTTCCAAAGAAAGTTTCTCCATCTTTCAGTGTAGGCTCATAAATAATAACCGTAGAACCTTTTGCCTTAATTCTCTTCATGACTCCCTGGATAGAACTCTGACGGAAATTATCACTATTACTCTTCATCGTGAGACGATATACACCTACCACAACATCTTTTTCTTTGCTTTCATCCCAGTCATCATTCGCTTCATATGCTCCAGCAAGTTCCAATACTCGATCAGCAATAAAATCCTTTCTCGTTCTATTAGACTCAACAATTGCTTCAATAAGATTTTCAGGAACATCTGCGTAGTTAGCAAGCAACTGCTTTGTATCTTTTGGTAAACAGTATCCACCATATCCAAAAGATGGATTATTATAATGTGTTCCAATACGAGGATCGAGACATACTCCATTAATAATCTGCTGTGTATTCAGACCTTTCATTTCGGCATAAGTATCTAACTCATTGAAATAAGAAACCCGTAATGCCAAATATGTATTTGCAAACAATTTGACTGCTTCTGCCTCTGTAAAGCCCATAAATAAAGTATCAATATCTTCTTTAATAGCACCTTCCTGTAAGAGCTGTGCAAACGTATGTGCAACTTTTACTAAACGTGCATTATTAATATCTGTTCCAACAATAATTCGGCTTGGATACAAATTGTCGTATAACGCCTTACTTTCTCTTAAAAATTCCGGACTAAAAATAATATTATCACAATGAAATTTTTCTCTAATACTTGTTGTATATCCAACAGGAATAGTCGATTTAATAACCATAATCGCTTCCGGATTATATTCAATGACTAATTTTATAACTGCTTCTACTGCAGAAGTATCAAAAAAATTCTTTTTGCTATCATAATTTGTTGGAGCTGCAATAACAACAAAATCTGCATCCTTATAAGCTTCTTCTGCATCCAATGTAGCTGTTAAATTCAAATTTTTTTCTTCTAAATATTTTTCAATATAATCATCCTGAATTGGAGATTTCTTATTGTTAATTAACTCTACCTTTTCTGAAATAATATCTACTGCTGTCACCTGATGATGCTGACTCAATAAAGTAGCAATAGATAATCCAACATATCCTGTCCCTGCCACAGCAATTTTCAATGAATTAAAATCTCTCATTTTTTCTCTCTTCTTCCTATTCTTAAAATATATTTACATATAAAACTCTTTGTACCATTCTGCAAACTTGCGTAATCCTTCACGTAAAGTTGTCGATGGCTTAAAACCATAGTCCCTTTCCAATGCTTGCGTATCAGCATATGTCACAGGAACATCTCCCGGCTGCATCGGAACAAGTTCTTTATGTGACTCAAAATCATAATCTTCTGGCAAAACCCTTGCTCTAATTAATTCTTCCTGAAGAATTTGTACAAAATCTAATAAGTTCTCTGGATGATTATTTCCAATATTGTAAACAGCATATGGCGGAATCGGCAAACCATCTTCTCCGTTCTTTTTCTCTGGTGCCCCCTGCATTATCCGTACAACGCCTTCCACAATATCCTCAACATAAGTAAAATCTCTTTTACAATTTCCATAATTAAAAATTTTAATAGTTTCTCCATTTAACAATTTATTTGTGAATCCAAAGTATGCCATATCGGGTCTTCCTGCCGGTCCATAAACAGTAAAGAAACGTAAACCAGTTGATGGAATATTATAGAGTTTTGAATATGCATGAGCCATCAACTCATTGCTTTTTTTCGTTGCCGCATATAACGATACTGGATTATCTACTTTATCATCTGTACTATACGGAACTTTCTTATTACTTCCATATACTGAAGAACTCGATGCATATACCAAATGTTCTACCGGATAATGTCTACATCCCTCTAATATGTTATAAAATCCAATCAAATTACCTTCTATATATGCGTCTGGATTTGTAATAGAATATCTCACACCTGCCTGTGCCCCTAAATTCACAACCACTTGAGGAGTATACTTCTCAAAAATCGAATTAATAAGTTCCTTATCTGCCAAATTTCCTTTTACAAAGGAAAATGTCTTACTAGATGAAAGTTTTTCTAATCTATATTCTTTTAAACGAACATCATAATAATCATTCATATTATCGAGTCCAACTATTTTTATTCCTTCTATTTCTTTTAATAACCTTTCAGCCAAGTTTGATCCAATAAATCCAGCTACACCTGTAATAAAAATCGTCTTGTTTTTCAATTCAATAAATTCTTTGCTCATTTTATCTCCTATACAATTCTAATGTTCTCTCCACAACATCATCCCAATTATATTTTTCACAAATATAACCTGCTGCTTCATCTTTATATTTCTGTACCTGTTGTGCATCCTCACATGCTTCTTGAAGCTTACTCTGCAAATCTGCTACATTACTTTTTTTAAATATGATTGCCTTATCTTCCACTACAGAAGCACATTCATCTATGTCAGATACCAAACAACAATTTCCATAACTCATTGCTTCTAAAAGACTTAATGGCATTCCCTCTAAATCGCTTGGTAAACTATAAATATAAGCATTGCTGTATAGTTCATCTAACAACTGTCCCTGAACAAATCCGGTAAAAATAATTCTGTCATCGTCTTTTGCAATTTCTTTTAACTGGTTAGCAAATTCATCAGTATCCGAACTGCCCCCTGCAATGACTAACTTCTTATCTGTTTTTACGTTCTTAAAGCCTTCAATCAGATAAGTAATTCCTTTTTCCGGAACAAGGCGTCCTAAAAATAAAATATAATCATCTTTCTTTAAACCAAATTTCTTGTCAATAAGTTCTGCCTTTCTAATAACTGGACGATTCACACCATTAGGGATAAACTTTGTATCACGTCCATAAGTCTCTTTAAAATAATTTTGTACTCCCTCACTGAGAACAATAATTTCATCTGCAAATTTAACAGCACATTTTTCGCCAAGCATAATATATGTGCTGGCTAACTTGCCCCATTTTGCTCTTTGATGATCAAGTCCATGAATCGTAGCGATACAACGTTTTCCAAATAATTTTGGCAACCATAACATTGCACATGGTCCTTCTGCATGAAAATGTACCACATCATATTTTCCAAACGCTGCTGCTACCGCTGCAAAAAATGAAGCACTCATCGCTGCTAGTCCTTTTTTATCTATCGTTGGTACATATTTCATTCGGATACCTTTATATTCTTTTAATTTCTTCTCATCAAATTCTTTACCACTTACATGATGTCCATTACGGTTATATACTGTTATCTTATGTCCTAGTTTTGCCATGCGAACCGTTAATTCTTCAACGACAATTTCAATTCCACCTTGACGACTCGGAATTGTCTTATGTCCAAGAACTGCAATTTTAAGTGGAAAAGTATTAATTTTCCTTTTATTCATAACTTCCTCTTATTATATTTATTACTTATCTATTATTACCTTCTGTGGCTTAAATTCTATTTACGGAAATCAAGCCACAATCATTTCATCACATAGATCCATCTTTTCTAAGAACTACCATTACTGTTTTAAGCAATATTTTTATATCTAGCCCAATGTTCCAATTTGTGATATACTCTTTGTCAAGACGAACCACTTCTTCAAAATCAGTAATGTCACTACGTCCGCTGACCTGCCACATACCGGTTATTCCTGGCTTTATTGCCAATCTTGCACGATGGTGCAGCTCATAAAAATTCGTTTCCGAAATCAAAGGTGGCCTGGTTCCAATTATTGACATATCACCTTTCAACACGTTAAAAAACTGCGGAAATTCGTCAATGCTTGTTCTTCTAATAAAATCCCCAATACCAGTCTTATGTGTTCCATCTGGAAGAATCTTATTTCCAATAACTCGTGGGTCAAAATCCAATTTGAACATCTTTTCATCACCCAGCTTGTTATCTTTCATAAGTTCAGCCTTACGTTCTTCTGCATCCATATACATGCTTCGGAACTTATACATTTTGAATCTCTTTCCATTCTTTCCTACACGTTCCTGTGCAAAGAAAATCGGTCCCGGTGATGCTATGTAAATTGCTGGAGCAACAAATATAAACAAGATTCCAGTAATCAGGCATCCTACCAAACCTCCGGCAATATCCATCAATCGTTTCAGCATCAGATCTCTTGTAGATGCATAGTTAATACTGGTAGTCAGTACTGTATAATCTCCAACTTTTTCTACAAACTGTTTTTTCCCCGGCACGCTTTGTACCTTTGCAAGATTCAGATGAACGGTTACTCCGGTTTCTGTAAACTGCTCGATCAGTTCTTTTGGATATGGAACTACACCGGATGTCACAATCAGAACTTCATCAATCCATTCCTTGCAGACATATTCAGCAGCATTTTCCATATTTGCAACTACTTTCACACCATCAATATACTTTCCTGTCATTTCTTTATCTATGACAGCAATTCCAGCAATCTTATACCGGGCATAATTATGCTCTTTCATGCTCTCTACTACTGAACTCACTACATCTGCTGAAACAACAAGAAGTAAGGAACGATTTTCACCATCTTCCATTTTCTTTCTAAGCAAATGTTTCCACAGCTCTCGTACCAGATAAGTAAGTAGAATATAGATAACGATATTCAGTACCAATGCCAGTCTGGAATATTGTTGTCCTTCCTGAAGCATAAACAGATAAAGCAATAAACATGCTCCGAGAATTATTCCATGCTGTGCTGTTACAACAAAATCTTTATAGTAGCCTCTTTTCAAAACGTTTTTCAATGTTCCCATCGCAAACAGTACTACCAAATCTGCTACTTCCATAAAGACAGCCATATTTCTGTAAAGAATTAGCTGGTATGGATTAGCTCCATATCCGCTTAACGCATACGCCAAAACGAACGCCACCTGCAAGCAGATTAAGTCCAAGATGATAAAATCCACATGTTTTATCCATCCTGTAGAATCTTTTCTATACATACTTTCTTTCCCCTTTACTCATTTTTCAGATCCCATTACGTTCGTTTTCAACTAACTGCTACAATCCTCTGACTTACCAACGAACAAAGACTTTTTATAAGAAAATACGCAGTCCTTCACAGAACTTTGTATATTACATTCAATACTACTAAGAAACAATCTATGCCCGGCACATAACCCAATTATCAGGGCAGGCAAAGCACAATAAAAAAATGGATTTCGATTAATTAAGAAATGTGATGCTATTTGATAATAGATAGCAGCCATAAGCAGACAGCCTATAGAAACTGCCAGATAGATTTTCCGATGTTTCATCAGATTCTTGCCATATTCAATTTTTCCGTTTGCTTCTTTCCCACTATAAGGGGCTAGGGAATTGCATTTGCACTCAGCGATCCGCTTCTGCTTCATTTTTCATACCTCGCTATACCCCCCCCCCCCACACATACACACTCTGGGGGATTTTAATTTTTTAGTTTTTCATTGTTCATATCTGCAACTAACGTCCCTTAGCCTGTCATTCTTTTCAGACTAACAGGCTCAAGTTTTCTCCTTTTCGATTTTTTTATTGCTCTGTGATTGGGTCAAACTGAGCATCCAAAGAGCCATCCAATATCTATGAACCGCTATAATGTGACCCTGCTGCAGCAATGAAAAATCGAATTATCATAAAACGCTTAAGCCACACATGCCGCATAAATACTGGAGTTTTCTCTGGTTGTCCCTATTATATCTCGGACTCCAACCAGACTCATATCACCTTTCAGAACATTCCAAAACTGCGGAAACTCATCCAGAGAAGTCTTTCGGATAAAATTCCCGATTCCTTTAATGATTCTGGGATCATTATCCATCTTAAACATCAGGCCATCCTGAATCTTATTCTTCTCCATCAGCTCTTTTTTCCGCGCCTCGGCATCCATATACATAGAACGGAATTTATAAATCTTAAACTTCTTCCCATTCTTTCCAACCCGAATCTGGGAAAAGAACACGGGTCCCGGTGATTTTATCTTAATAATGGGCGCAATAAATACAGTCAATATCCCTGTCATCAGAACACCGACAAATCCCCCGACAATATCCATAGCCCTTTTCAAAAACATATCCCTGGGTGAAGCCATTTTAATACTGCTGGAAAGCACAGTATATCCTGCCATTTTCTCCACGATCTGGTTATTGCCCAGCACTTCCAGCTTAGCCAGCTTCATATGTATCGTCACGCCCATGCTGGCGCAGCTCTTTATCATCTCATTCGGTATAACCGTCTCCTCTGAAGGATTGAAAAACACTTCATCCACCCAGTTCTTCTGGATATAAGAAACCATACTGTCCTTATCCGCCACAACAGGCACACCCAGAATCTTCTTGCCGGTCATATGCACATCTATAATAGCAATCCCATCCAGGTATAAATTCTCAAAATTATTCCTCAGGATAGTCTTCACCACTTCAGATGCCACATCCGCAGACGTCACCAGCAGCAGAGAACGCTTCCCTTCCTGCTTATCCACTCTTCTCTTAATATTCTGTTTCCACGCCAGTCTTGTAACATAGGACAACACAATATAAATGCCCCACATGCTGATAAAAATAACGCGGGAATATGTAGAGGACTGCTTCACAAAAAACAAATACACCAGCATAGTAGCTATAATATAAGTCACATGTTTAAATACAGCCACAAACTCTTTAAAATAGCCTCTCCTCAAAATACCGCTGTAACTTTCATTGAAAAAAACAACGACAAAAAAGATAAAAAGCAGGATAATCTCCACATCACGATAATTATCATCGGACAGCCGGAACATTTTCCCGTTTCTAAAGACATAACTCAGCAGAAATGAAACTTCCATACAGATTAAATCCAGTATGATGAAATCCAAATGCTTTAACCAACTACTTCCATTTTTCTGATACATAACTAACTCCCAAATCCCTCAATGATTTTGCCGCTTTTCGCAGCAATCGGCAGAATTATTTTATACGATCATACGAAAACTTTGTACATTCATCCCAGCCGTATAGGAAAAGCTGACCACTCCACCCTGTAATTCTAGGGCTGTATCGACACGGAGCGCCAGCCAATAATCACTTATTTATTCCTTTGTTCCTGTACATTCTAACGCGTTTGACATATTATGTCAAGCAACAGGATGCATCTTTTGTTATACATCTGTTTTCGGATTAATCTAAAATATTTCCAACAGGTTCCGTTTTCTCTTTAAATAAACACAAAAGCCGGCATATTTCCTTATGTTATCCGGCTTTTTAAAAAATAATCCATGAATCATTCCCCTTCCATTCGTCATATTAACATAACTGAACCGCTACGCCATTTTTCTTTCTCACGTAATGAAAATCCCATTCTGCCGGGGGCAGAACGCAGCACACGCATCTGCGGCAGCCTCACGAACGACACAGCACTTCATAAAGCAATTTTTTTCGACGTCCCATTTGCATAAAAAACAGCACTTTCAGAATACTATCTATAATAACCAGTTAAAAAGTGCCTGTAAAAAAATTACATTTTATTGTAACTTAGATTTTATCTTCTTATAGCAGTAATGAAAACGAACCTTGAGCACATTTTTTATCTCCTTACAGTTCATTTTTTACCGTTTTATTTCTGGTATCGTAGTCAAAGGGATATTTTTCCATAAATAAAATATACGGAGGACAAAAAATGAAGGAAATTGACAAAGTTTATGTAGGAAAAAGGATACAGCAGCAACGGGAATTACTGGGATATACCCGGGAAGAACTGGCTGAAAAGGCGGATATCACACCACGCTTCTGTTATGATTTGGAACTGGGACAAAAGGGGATGTCCGTGGACACTCTGTGTAAGCTGAAATCCGCACTGCATATTAATATTGACTACCTGCTCTTTGGAGAACAGAAGGCTCTGAATGATTTAAACTCTATCAAAATACTGATTGAAACCTGCCCCTCGGATAAACGCACCTTTTTGATCGACATCATCACCTCATATTTAAAGGCAGTAAAATAACTTCAAAACTTTCCCCTTCACTGGTTCCAGATAATTTATTGTAAATATAAATCTGTCAGATTATCCATCTAATATTCTTATTACTGAATAAACATCCCATATTTGCAATATAATATATATTAGAATACCTGTTCACAAATATTATAAAAGAAGGGCTGGGTTTATCCTATGATCGTTTTTATCGCTGTATCATTCCTGGTCGGCTCCATGTTCGGAATTCTGTTAATGTGCCTGGTTCAAATCAACCGGCTTCACGGGGACCCGGAACCTGGCAGCAGCCTTCCGGATGACTATTCTGACGCTAATATGTGACGCAAGTGAAAACAACAGACAAGCTTCACAAAAAAAGCACCGGAAGCAGAGTTTAATACTATGCCTCCAGTGCTTTCACTGAATTAAAACCACTCTATTTCACGTCTCTCCATATAATTGGATTCCAGATATTTCTGAACCTCCCCACAGTCATAGCTTCTGGCTTTGGCAGGACAGACTCTCGCACATCTCATACAGTTGATGCACAGACTTTCATCCACCTCATAGGTCTCCTTATCAATGGCGGCAGCCGGACATTTCTGCACACAGGCCTGGCAGCCATTGCACTTATCCCCATCCCAGAATTTTGCCACCGGTTTCATCTGCTTTGGTTCCGGTTCAGCTTCTCCGGGAAGCTCGACGGGGCCATGGAACTCCTCCTCCAGCCGTTTCTTTACTGTCACCGCAAACTTGCGGAAAATCTGCATATCTTCCTCATCCGGGCGTCCGGTTCCCAGTTTATCGGAATAAATATGAGGAATTACAGGCGCCACTGCCCCAATGCAGTAAAATCCCCTGTCCTCCAGTATTTTCTTCATCTGCGCCAGTGTATGGTCATAATGGCGGTTGCCGTATGCTGCCATTAAAATACACGGCGTATGGGACCCCTGCAGGTTTGTAAACAGCGCCTCATGCAATCTGGGTAGCTGTCCGCCATAGACAGGCGCTGCGGCAAGCAGCAGGTCCTTCTCTGTAAAGCTGTGTTTCTGTTTTCTCAATTTTCTTCTTGTCAAATCCAGATACTGTGGATTTTGTGACAGCATGCCGGCCAGCATCTCCGCTGCATGTTTTGTGCCTTCTGTGGGGCTGAAATACGCCACGGTCAGGGTCTTGTTTTTCTCCATAAGATCCGGTCTCCTCTCTTTTGTGCGCCTGAGGGACTGCTCCCATCTCCAGGCTTCAATTTTATTATGGTCACCGGTCAGCAGAACCTTTGGCACCTTTTTATCATGCCAGGTCTCAGGCCGCGTAAAATGAGGATATTCCAGCAGGTTGTCCTGCATGGATTCAAACTGGGCAGATTCCTCGTTGCTCAAAACGCCCGGTACAAAACGTGAAATGGCATCGATCATAACCATAGAAGCCAGTTCCCCGCCGGTGAGCACATAATCTCCAATGGAAACATAATCCGTCACGATTTCCTCCAGGACACGCTCATCTATGCCTTCATAATGTCCGCAGAGAAAGATAAGCTCCTCCTCCTGGGCAAAATCCTCCACCATTGTCTGGTTAAATACCTTTCCCTGTGGTGTCAGATAAATACAGCGGGGTTTTCTGCCCTTTTCTGCCGCCAGGGATTTCCCGGCAACGGAACAATAGGCCCGGTAAACCGGCTCTGCCTGCATGACCATACCGGCGCCTCCGCCATATGGGTAGTCATCCACTCTGTTATGTTTATTATCGGAAAAATCCCGGATATTGACTGTCTCCAGAGATATATGTTTCTCCTTCATGGCCCGGCCGATGATGCTGGTATCCAGCCCCTGCCGCACCATATCCGGAAATAGGGTCAACACATGAAAATTCATCGTAATCTCCATTCCGCTGCCCAAAAGCAGCACAAATAATATCTGTATCTAATCAGCCGCCAAAGCAGTCACCTGTTTAATCCAGAAGTCCGTCCATCAGATGTATCTCCATCCTGTTTTCTTCAATATCCACATCCAGAATACACTCGTGTATGGCAGGGAGCAGCACTTCTTTCCCTTCCCCCGTCTCTACAATATAAACGTCATTGGCTCCGGTCTCCATCACATCCTTCAGGACACCGAATTTCTCTCCGTTTTCCAGGTAAACATCAAGTCCGATAAGATCTGCAATGTAATACTCGTCCTCATCCAGGGGAATGGCCTGGTCTCTGGTCACATAAAGACTTCTGCCTTTGTATTTCTCTATGTCATTGATGTTGTTGATTCCTTTGAATTTAAGGATCGCGTACTGTTTAAAATATTTGACATTCTCAATTTCCAGTTCTATATACTCCCTGCCTGTATCCAGCAATACGCTGTCCAGGTCTTCAAATCTATGCACATCATCAGTGGTGGGATATACCTTGACCTCCCCGCGGATTCCGTGGGTGGTGGTGATCACACCTGCCTGTAATAAATCTTCCATGATCAAATTCCTTCCTATTATAAAACATCACGTTATTGCGGTCCTCTTTGTAATGAAAAAAGGGGGCTGATGCAGTAAAATTTACCGCGACAGCTCCCGCTTACACAGAACGGATATCATCCGCCGTATTCCTCGCCTGTACCGAAAGCCGCCCCGAAAGGCAGCCGGTCCAGTTATTGTAAAATATCTACGACTACTTTTTTGTCGCTTTTGGAAGATGCAGCTTTCACTACGGTACGGATTGCCTTGGCAATTCTTCCCTGACGGCCGATGACTTTGCCCATATCTGCCGGAGCCACTTTCAGCTCTACCAGAACGGCATTGTCCTCTTCTGTTTCCGTTACCGCAACTTCATCCGGATAATCTACAAGAGACTTTGCAATTACTTCTACTAATTCTTTCATTACAAGCTACCTCCCGGAATCCTATTTTTCGATACCAGCCGCTTTTAAGATTTTAGCAACAACTTCTGTCGGCTGTGCACCGTTAGCAAGCCACTTCTTTGCTGCTTCCTCGTCTACTTTGTAAACGCTTGGGTCCTGGTTCGGATCATATGTTCCAATCTCTTCGATGAATTTACCATCTCTCGGGGATTTGGAATCTGCAACGATGATTCTATAGAAAGGAGCCTTTTTCTGTCCCATTCTTCTTAATCTGATTTTTACTGCCATCTCATTCACCTCCTGGTTTTTTTCTTCTATATGTTAAAAGGGAAGTTTGAATTTTCCTCTTTTACCACCTTTGCCGCCCATAAGTCCGGGCATCTGTTTCATCATTTTCTTGGCCTGTTCAAACTGTTTGACCAGACGGTTGACTTCCGCCATATCCACTCCTGCCCCTTTGGCGATTCTCGCTTTTCTGGATGGGTTCAGGATCTCCGGATGAGAGCGCTCTCTGGGTGTCATGGATAAGATCATGGCTTCTTTTCTTGCCATATCTTTCTCATCTACCATGCTGTCGATATCTTTTATCTGACTGCCCATACCCGGTATCATGTTCAGTACACTGGATAAGCCGCCCATGTTTTTCATCTGGTTCATGCTCTCTAGATAATCGTCAAAACCAAAGGAATTCTTCCGGAACTTCTGCTCCATCTCCTTGGCTTTTTCTTCATCCAGATTGGCCTGCGCCTTCTCGATCAGACTCATCACATCGCCCATTCCCAGAATACGGGATGCCATACGGTCCGGATAGAACTGTTCCAGATCCGAAAGTTTCTCTCCCATACCCACGAATAAAATGGGTTTACCGGTGATTGCCCTGATGGATAATGCCGCACCGCCTCTGGCATCGCCATCCAATTTTGTAAGAACTACGCCGTCAATGCCGACTTTCTCTCCAAAGGTCTCTGCCACATTTACTGCATCCTGACCGGTCATGGCATCAACTACCAGAACAGTCTGGTCCACTTCAAGGGCTTCCTTGATGTCTGCAAGCTCTTTCATCATATCTTCATCAATATGAAGACGGCCTGCGGTATCCAGAATCAAAACATTGAATTTTTCTTTTTTTGCATGCTCGTATGCTGCCTTGGCGATATTCACAGGGTTCTGCTTATCGCCCATGGAAAATACTTCCACGCCCTGCTTTTCTCCGTTCACCTGTAACTGCGTGATAGCTGCCGGACGGTATACGTCACATGCTGCGAGGAGAGGTTTACGTCCTTTTGACTTCAGCTTGCCGGCCAGCTTCGCGGTTGTGGTTGTTTTACCTGCACCCTGGAGACCAACCATCATGATAACAGTTATCTCACTTCCCGGCTTTAACAAAAGCTCTGCAGTTTCGCTGCCCATCAGATTGACCAGCTCTTCATTTACAATCTTGATCACCATCTGACCCGGATTCAATCCTGACATGACGTCAGCACCTACTGCCCGCTCCTGGACGGATTTCATAAACTGTTTTACCACCTTGAAGCTTACATCAGCCTCCAAAAGTGCCATTTTCACTTCTTTCAGCGCTGCTTTTACATCGGCTTCGGTCAGACGGCCTTTTTTTCTCAAGTTTTTAAATACATTCTGAAGTTTATCGGTTAAGCTCTCAAATGCCATCTGCTATAACTCCTCTAATATTTCCTGGGAAATGTGTTCCACTTCTGTGACCAGCTCCTGTTTACTCATGGCCTCACAGTGTCCGGTCAATTCCCGGATGCGGTGGATCTTTTCCTTGATGTTCACAAACTTCTCCACCAGATGCAGTTTGTCCTCATAATCCTGCAGGATCCTGCCGCAGCGCTTCACGTTGTCATGAACACCCTGCCGGCTGATTCCCAGCTCTTCGGCTACTTCGCTCAAAGAATAGTCATTCAGCACTACATCCTCGTATATTCTGCGCTGATGCTCTGTTAAGAGTTCACCGTAGAAATCGTACAGTAAAGTCTGTTCTACAATTTTTTCCACTCATCATCACCTTGTGTATCATACAACATCTTTCTTAAGGTGTCAAGTGTTTTTTCTTTACAAACTTTTGTTCTCCCGCTTTTATCTTGTCTGGGCTGAACTGGTTGACGGTCAAATCTATTACCAGGCCGCACCCTGCCGGGTACACCAAAGAATTTTAGATAAACTACACACTGCCATAAATAATTATATCAAATCAAAAGCCGGTTTCTGTGAGGTCTACCCTGCCCCATTCGCTGTTAAATTATATGAGGATAAGAAAACCATCGTTGAACCTGATATAAGCGTCATATATAACCGTGACAAGCTTACAGACCGGGGTTGTACCGGGGCGCCGGATTGGATTATTGAAATTGTTTCGCCTGGTAATTCCAGTCATGACTACATCCGGAAGCTAAACCTGTACGCCGACGCAGGAGTTAGGGAATATTGGATCGTGGATCCGATCACGCAGACAATCCTCGTGTATAACCTTGAAGAAACTCACTTCCAAGTAGGTACTTACACATTCCACGATAAAATAAAAGCAAATATATATGATGATCTGTGGATTGACTTTTCAGATATCAGGCTTTGATCATTGTCCGATTATGGCAGCAGTTTTACGCTGTACCTGTCTGTTTTTTCTCTATTCCATCTGTTGTTTATTTTCCGCCTTGCGCTGTGACAGCTCCTCATGGATCTTTTCCATTTTCTTCTGACTCAGATCATAAAACACAAGCAGCACTGCCCCCAGGATCAAAAGACCTGCCGGAAGTCCCATGGAGATGACACGGATTCCGCGTATGACCTGTTCGGTGGGTTCTGTATTTGCCACATATCCCACCATGGAAAGTCCGAAACCGGCTATGGCGGTGCTGAATACCGCAGCGATCTTGATGGAGAGCTGGAACATGGAAAAGTACAGGCCCCTGGCATTCTTCCCGGTCTTCCATTCCCCGTAATCCACAGTGTCCGCGTACATGGAGGTATTCACCACATTTCCCCAGGAATAGCCGATGTATCCCACGGAAATCAAGGCAATGATCGCGGTGACGCTGCTGCTGAACAGAATGGCTAGAATCATTCCCGCTGCCAGTACAAGATTTCCGGTGATATAAGCGTTTCGTTTCGATAAAAATCTTGTGACAAAGGGCACGCTGCTTGCCCCCACAAAAGCCAGAATATTGACCACTCCGAAAAACGGAGCCGCGCCGTTGATATCATGCACCACATATTTGAAAAAATAAGGGAACATGGCGTACATGACCAGCATACTTAAGATGCGGGTCACATCTGTCAGAAACAGCAGCATCAGATTCCTGTTCTTTAAGACAAGCCCCAGCATTTCCCCGCTTTCAGACTGTCTTTTTTTCCTGAATCCCCCGGCATACTCTGAATATCTTTTCCTTTGGAAGCCCAGACCAGATTGCCATACAGGAGCACACACACAATCCCCGCCACTATGGAAGCCAGGAAAAAACCTCCGGCATTCATCTCTTTTCCTCCGCCTAATATGGTGATCAGGGGAATCAGCAGAAATCCGGCCAGACATTTTCCCAGGGCATTTCCCTGTCCGCGGAACGTGGAGAGCTGTACACGCTCTTTCTGGTCATTGGTAAGGGATGAATTCATGGATGTATATCCCGTGTAGGCAATGTTTGTGGAGATACAGAACACTGCATAGACGATACAGGCCAGAATCGCCTTTGCCGGCATGGAAATACGATTATTCAAAAACATAAGTGCATTGGTGACGAAAATAAGTGGCGCGCCGATGATCAGCCAGGACCTGTATTTGCCCCATTTCATATGACTCTTTTCTATCACCGCACCGATGACCGGCGGGCTGCAGCTGTCAATGATTCTTCCCACCATCATCAGTGTTCCGGCTGCCGCTGCCGTGATTCCCGCCACATCTGTATAAAACATGAGCAGATATGTATTCGACATGGTGACCATAAAGATAAACCCCAAATCCGCAAGACCATAGGATACCTTCAGATATCCCCCCAGTTTTTCTTTTCTCTTTTCCATTTCATCCTCCTTCTCCGTGTGATTGGCAGTTACTTATTTTCCCTCCTTTCAATTTTGAATATTTTTCATTTTATATAATATTCATTGTAGCAGGTTTCCGTTGTCATGTCCACGTAATCTGTGATATTATGTAAAAAATGGATGTAGAAAAATAAGGGGGGATTTCATGCAGTATGCCAACGGAATATTGACAAAGGAATTGATTTACCAGACCGCTCGCCGGCTGATGTACGAGAATGGATATAAGAAGACCACATACCAGATGATTGCCCAGAAAGCAAATGTACCGGTGGGACTGGTCAATTATCATTTTAAAAAACAGGAACTGCTGGATAAAATATATATGGATTATCTCTGTCAAATCCAGAATTTTATTGCCGCACAGGCAGAGGGACTTCTCGACAATGAGCTGCAGGCTCATATGCTGCAGTCCAACATTATGATGACACAGATTTTTCGCGATTCCCATATCCTCTCTTTTCACCTGGAGGTCAATGAGAGTGATCTGGTTCCCCCTGCCTTCCACGGGGCTGTCAGAAAAAAACAGGTGGAAATACTGAACTATTTTCATGTGGATATCACACCGGAATCTTATTACTGGTGCGCAGCCGCAGAGTACGGTGCCAGACGTGAACTGATCCTGCAGAACAAAGATGTGGATATCAACAGCAGTGATTTCCGGCGGCTGTTGGATCTGCTGCCCACCATAGCAGTCCGGATCGCAGGATTAAGCCCCGCGATCATTCAGAAGAACCAGGAAAAGGCCAACCGGGTCTTTGCTGGGCTTGACTATTCCGGGATTCTTATGCTTCCCTGAAACAAAGCAGGATGACGTTCCCTGCTGCCGGACGCACAACGAGGGTACTGTGAGATATCACAGTGCCCTCGTTTTTTGATATTTATATTTTCTTTTCCATTGCCTATATCATATACTATTTCTTCACGGCCTGCAAGCAGAAACGTATATTATTTTTCGACTCTTGTCTCGGGCTGCGGCTTTTCACAGATCAGGCCAGTCAAGAAAGCGTCTCATCCATACTTCCGCTTCGGAATCCTTCCATATCCAATGTAATATAAGAAAATCCTGTCTGTTTCAATCTGTCTGTTATCTCCTGCCTCTTTTCTATAAATGCAGAAAAATCAGATACAGGAATCTCAATCCTTGCAATATTGCCGTGCAGGCGCAGTCTTACCACCGGAAACCCTGCCTGCTTCAGATATGTCTCACCGTCTTCGATCTTCCTTAAGATATCCGGCTGCAGATCAGCCCCATAGGGAAGGCGGGTGGCAAGGCAGGGGGCTGCGGGGCGGTTTGCCACGGAGATTCCCAGCTTCTCTGCAAGGCTTCTCACCTCTTTTTTTGTAAGACCCGCTTCGGCAAGAGGACTTTTTACCCCCAGCTCACGTACTGCCCTAAGGCCCGGCCGGTATACATGGAGGTCATCCTCATTGGTTCCCTCCAGGACTGCCGCCGCATGGACCTTCCCGGCAAATGTTATGAGGTTTTGGAACAGCATTTTCTTGCATTGGTAGCATCTGTCCACCGGATTGTGTTGAATGGCAGAATTATCCAGCTCATTGATAAAGATCACCTGATGGATGGCCCCCATCTCTTTTGCCACCTTTTTTGCGATATCTAAATCGCAGGACGGGTGAAGCACCGTGTCAAAAGTCACTGCATATATTTTAGTGCCCTCTGCGGCACAATCCACAGCCAGTTTCAGCAGCAGGCTGCTGTCCGCACCGCCGGAAAAAGCGATGCACACATCCCGGTCTGTGTATTTCTTCATAATAGAATATAATGCTTCTTCTTTCTCTGTAAAATTCTGATTCATTTTCCGTCTCCGTTCATTCTCTTATCCGCCGCGTCCACAGCCTCTTTACAGATTTCCGGGAAACTGCGGTCTGCTGTTCTGCAGGCGGCTTTCATATCTTCGTATTCGGGATAAAAAAATTCCTGTCCGTGATGGCTGCATTTCTTAACCCTCACTTCCTGTCCGTCCGGAAGTGTGACTGTGATGATCTCTCTTGGAAGGATGCTCCGCTCCTCCCTGTATTTTCTGAGACCGATACTGGTGGTCTCACGGAAAATGACAGTTTCCATTTTCTCCTCATCCTTCGGCCTGCAGATGACCTGGAGCATGTAGGCAGGACGGTTTTTCTTCATGTATACGGGTATGCAGGAGGTGTCAAGTGCCCCTTCCCGTAACAGGCATTCCATGGCATACCCCAATTGTTCACCGGAACAGTCATCCACATTTGTCTCCAGCACGGTAACAGTATTCAGCGAACCTGCGGCAATTCCCTGATTTGTCTTCACAGCATTATCTGCCCCATTTTTCCTGTTCTCTGTACTGCCGGCCGCTTTTTCCTTTTTTTCGGATACAGCATCTGTATCCGTGTTCAGGATCATGGCACGCAGAATATTGGCATGGGGAAAATCCTTTTTCCCTGCTCCCACACCGACCTTTTCAACCACAAAACGCTCAGGGAGTTTTCTTTCCGCAGTGAGAGCGGCTGCAATTCCCGCGCCTGTGGGTGTGATCATCTCCCCTTCCACCGGCGTAAATTTTACGGGTATCCTGTGGTCAGCCATCATCTCCAGCACAGCGGGAGCCGGTACGGGGATCCTGCCGTGCTGACACCAGGTGGTTCCCTTTCCTTCCCAGAGTTCAGAAGTCAGGATGCTGTCAAATCCCAGCTTGTCCAGACATATGGCTGCGGCTGTTATATCCACTATGGAATCCACAGCCCCCACCTCATGGAAATGCACCTGGTCCACAGGCATTCCATGGACCTTCGCCTCCGCTTCTGCAATGACGTGAAAGATTTTCAGACTCATTTCTTTGACACGGGAATTCAGCTCTGACTGGCTGATCAGTTCACTGATCTCTTTGTAACTGTTGTGGGAATGGCTGTGACTGTGTTCGTGTCCTTCCCCGGGATGGGAATGGTCATGACTATGGCCGTGCATTTCTCCATCCTCTTTCAGTATCACATCAAAGTCTGCCGCTGTAATCTGGTTTTTCTTTGTCCTGGATATTTTGATCTCGTATCCGTCCAGATGCAGCTTGGCAAGCTCCTGCCTCAGATACGCCTCTTCCACTCCCAGGTCCGTAAGCGCGGCCACTGTCATATCACCGCTGATTCCCGAATAACATTCCAGATATAATTTTCTGCTCATCTCGTCTTTTGCTCCTGTCTTCTGTGTATTTTACGATACGGCGCAGGTTTTTCCCTGTAAACCGGTATCCTGATTTTTCTGTTTTCTCTTTTTAGTCTATCACAGACTCTGCCACAACTGCAATTCACTGTTTGCCAAACGTGTGGGTATATTTTTTGCGCTGTTACTTATTCTATCACACTTTCCATGGACTGAAAATGTCAGAAATTGATATATATGCCGGATACTATCCAAATATTGCTTTTTTTTCCATTTTGTCTTGTATCTTATATAGTTAAATGCTAAAATTATCTCCAGAATACATAGATTGGAGGATTAACGAATGACAGCATCTAAAGTGTACTACTCAGACCTTCGTGTAAAAAATGGAGACAACCTGCTGACAAAGCTTCAGCGTTTGATTAAAACGGCCGGCATCGGCGAAATTGATTTTGAGGACAAATACGCTGCCATCAAAATGCATTTCGGAGAGCCCGGAAATCTGGCCTTTCTTCGCCCGAATTATGCAAAGGCTGTTGCAGACGTAGTAAAAGAGCTGGGAGGAAAACCATTCCTCACCGACTGCAACACATTATATGTAGGAGGCAGGAAAAATGCGCTGGATCATCTGGACAGCGCAAACTTAAACGGTTTCCATCCTCTCACAACAGGCTGCCAGGTTTTGATCGCAGACGGCCTGAAGGGAACAGATGAGGAGCTGGTACCCGTAGAGGGCGGCCAGTATGTAAAAGAGGCAAAAATTGGACGTGCAGTCATGGACGCAGATGTATTTATTTCCCTGACTCATTTCAAAGGCCATGAGGCTACCGGATTCGGCGGTACCCTGAAAAACATCGGTATGGGCTGTGGTTCCCGTGCAGGCAAGATGGAGATGCACAGTGCCGGAAAGCCTCATGTAGATCAGGATCTGTGTATCGGATGCAGACAGTGTGCAAAGGTCTGTGCCCATGATGCCCCGCAGTTCGAGAACAAAAAGGCCTATATTGACCACGACAAATGTGTGGGCTGCGGCAGATGTATCGGTGTCTGTCCAAAAGATGCCGTACAGCCGGCTTCCGATGAGTCCAATGATATCTTAAACTGCAAGATTGCAGAGTACACAAAAGCCGTTGTGGACGGACGCCCCAATTTCCACATCAGCCTTGTGATCGATGTGTCCCCGTACTGCGACTGCCATGCGGAAAATGACGCGGCCATTGTGCCAAACATCGGTATGTTCGCTTCCTTTGACCCGGTAGCCCTGGATATGGCCTGCGCTGACGCGGTCAATGCACAGCCGGAGATCAAGAACAGTCTTCTGGGAGAGATGACGGAAGAAGAACATCACCACGACCATTTCCACACCATTTTCCCGGAGACTAACTGGGAATCCTCTATTGAACATGCAGTGAAGATCGGACTTGGACAGAAAGAATACGAATTGATCACTGTGAAATAAAAAGGAATTTCCCTGTCTGCATAATTGCAGACAAGAGCCACAAAAAGAACGACGAGACGGCTGCTGTCCGGATTACTTCTGATATGATACCTCTTAAGTAGACAATGGAAATAACCAAAAGCTACTTAGGAGGTATTTTTATGTCCAAATCACCACATACAGTAGAATTCCGTGCAAAGGTTTCACAGGAGTACCTTG
>NZ_JALIFQ010000031.1:0-49576 GCF_022867815.1 Blautia sp. NSJ-175 | reverse complement strand
GCCCAGGATCTGTCACCATTCTCAGTTGTTTAAAATCAAGGATATGTTTTGTGTAGATTTGTCTAAAAAATAGGTACTACACAAATTCAAAATGTCCTTGACAAGGGGTACAGTTTAAACCAACCGCCTCACCCCTTCACTCTCAACCACCCGCACTTGATAACCAGGTGAAGTCACAGCGGCAGGGCCGGGAGGGCGGGGTGTCAGGTGAGGGATGTCTCAGAGGAGCGCCAGGGAGATCCACCTGCCCCAGTTACTTAATGAAGAGGCCATTGCCGATGAATTTAGTAACTGGGAGCAGGTTAGCTCCCTGGCAGCGGAACGCTTCCCTCACCTGACACCCCGCCCTCCCGGCCCTGCCGCTGTGACTTCACCGTCCCTTTAATCAAGACAAGAAAGGAGCCCCAAAATAATGCCAAAAAAACCCGACCGCCGCATAAGAAAAACCAAATCCCAACTCCGCGCCGGCCTCTCCAAACTCATGCAGCACAAAAGCATCAAAGAGATCACCGTAAAAGAACTGGTAGAAGAAGTCGACATCAACCGTTCCACCTTCTACCTCCACTACACAGACATCTACAACATGCTGGAAACCATAGAAAACGACCTGCAGGAAGAAATCCTGAAAATCATCCAGGAACACCCTGTCAGCCCCTTCAATGAAGCCAGCTTCCCCTTCATAGAGGACATCTTCCTAATCCTCTGGGAAAACAAAGACATCTGCAGCGCCCTTTTAGGTCCCAACGGCGACATGTCCTTTGTCAGCCGCATAGAGAGCATTATCTCCGAGCACAGTCTGAAGGTCCTGAAAGCCACCTTCCCGGAAAACATGGACAGCCTGAAATACTCCTATTCCTTCTGCCTCACAGGATGCATCGGCCTGATCAAAACCTGGCTGGACTCCGACACAGGCGAATCCCCCCAGCACATGGCTGACCTGACCTTCCGCCTGATCATGAACGCCCTGAAAGACATTTACCCCAAACCATAACCCGCCGCAGCCTGCCCCAAGCACTTTCAGACTGCACAGGGAAAAACGAACAACTTTTCTGCACAACAAAAAACCGGCCTGCCGTCCTCCATACGAATCACCATGCAGTCCAAACTGCATCATACATCCATATAGAGTCCGGCAGGCCGGTCCTGTCAGCTCATTCAAACACAGGAAAAACCATCAGCTCCTGGCAGTCTTGCCAAACCAGTCCTCCCTGAGTGCCACATAAAGCTCCGCATTGGTGGCATCCACATAGGGCTTCACATAAAAAATCCCAGCTACTCCGCATGTGATTCCACCAACTATCAGCCACCCGAAAAAAGAAAGGTCCAGAATAAATGCTTCCCACTTCTGCCCATACATCATCTCCTTGCTGATGCGAAGAGCCTCCCTGTAATCAATATCCGGCTGTTCCGCCAGAATATAGGGAACCATTCGGTAAGCATAACTCATCACAATTCCCGGGATCACAAGCAGCAGCGTCCACAGAGCCACAAACAGATTTTTCATGAACATAACCAGCACAGAGTTTCCGTAATACCCGCTCTTAAACCCAAACAACAGCTTAGAAACCGGCGCATTATAATCCCTGTTCTCCACATAAAATCTGCAGGCCCCCATCAGCAGCATCTGAAACACAAAAATATCAAGTAAGATCACTGCCAGGGAAACAGCTCCCGCACTGTAAGCGCTTCCTCCCCAATTAAAAAACGAATGGCTCCAGTCAAATTTCAATTGCAGTCCGGAAAACTCAAGGAACGATCCCGAAGGGCCGTCACTGCTATAGCTGCGCCCATATTTTGTCGCCACAAGAGCCGATATCAGGGATACCAATACTGCCGGTCCGTAATTTTTCAGGAAATTTGCCTTACCGTTCATTTTCAGGTCAATTCTGTTCCACATAACTTCATCCCCCATTCTCCGGAACCAGTGCCTGTCAGAAAATTCATTCCGACCAACTGTGACACACAGCCTCCCGAAACCATTTTCAAACACGCTCCGATGAATATATATCCGGATAATTTTTCACTGTTCCATATTACCATACTTTCATGGAGAATGATACTTCTTTACCACATTTTCTACCTGAACAATATTGTCAATTCCTTCCGCAGCTCCCAGTTTCTGCACTGCCAGCGCACCGCATGCGTTTGCGTATGCCGCTGCTGTCTGCAGGTCCATTTTCTCTGATAATGCGTACACGAAACCTGCCGCAAAACTGTCGCCGGCTCCTGTGGTATCCACACACGGTACACCGGGAACGGCAGGGCTTGTAAAAAACATTTCCCTGTTTTTCACAAAACATCCCTTATCCCCGCATTTGATCACCACATTGCCCACACCGCAGTCCAGAAATGTGTCTGCGATCTCATGCAGTTCTCTTTTCCCGGTAACCAGCACTGCCTCCTCATAATTCGGAAAAAGATAATCCACACAGGCCAGCGCCCCGCGGATATCCTCCGCGGTTTCTCCGTTCTTCCTCTTTGTCATGTCCGCACACACCAGCACGCCCTGTTTTTTCGCCCGCTGAAACAGCCGCTCCATCTCCGCATTTCCAAGCTTCGGAAAGACAAAGATACTGGCAAAACACAGGATCTTTACATCCCGGAAAAGTTCTCCCTCCAGATGTTCCCCGGAAAGAACGCGCAGTGTGCCGTGAGGATTTGTCAGGAAACTCCGTTCCCCGTTCTCCTTCACCAGAACCACATTGATGCCTGTATCCACACCCGGCTCTGTCCTGGCAAGTTCAAGTCCGATCCCATATTTCCGGCAGTGGCCCCTGATGATCTCTGAAGCCGGGTCGCTGCCCAGCACGGTCAGAAGCCGGACATTCCTCCCCAGT
This sequence comes from Blautia sp. NSJ-175, assembly GCF_022867815.1. Lineage (NCBI taxonomy): Bacteria > Bacillati > Bacillota > Clostridia > Lachnospirales > Lachnospiraceae > Blautia > Blautia sp. NSJ-175. The sequence goes on along the minus strand of NZ_JALIFQ010000031.1, from coordinate 46,739 downwards.
TTTGCCAGAACTGTCGCTTCGTTCAGAGCATCCCCTCCTGTCCTCATGGTGATGGCATCTGCCGGGCTTGAACCGGTCTCAAAAACATGTTCGTCGGCCGGCTCTGCCAGCACATCCAATATGGCCGCACCCACAACTAAAATCTTTTCCTTCATATCCGTACTCCTTTGCTCTGCCATTTATCAGCAAATGACTGCACAGCCTCCGCCGCACATTCTCCGGCCGGTCATCTTCAGGCCGGTCCGCCGTCTTCCCGGAACTTTTCAATCAATTCCGTAAACTCCTGCCTGTCCCTTACAAACGCAAACTCCTCACTCTTTTCCAGCTCCGTTAATAACCCAGTTCGCATACGCTTAAATATTTCCGTCTGCTGCCCGCTGTTCTCCTTCTGCTCAGCCAGTTTATAATACAGCCTGCTTTTACTCAGTTCCCACGGTGTCCCCATTTCTTCCAGAATATTTTCGAGCAGCTCCAGCGTTCTGTCCGCGTCTTTTTCTGCAACCGCCATCTCGTAATCCACCATATACTTTCCGTATTGCCACAGATCCAGCAGTTCCACCACATCTCTGCATTTACCTGCATAATATTCCATGTTCTCCCAGTCACTCTGCTTCTTATAAATTTCCATAAGCGTGATCAGGCAGTTCTGCACATCGCCCGCTGCCTGGAGAAGCTTTTGCTGTGTCATTTTCACTGCCTCCTCAACTTTCCCCTGTTTTCTGTACAGAAGTGTGAGCATTGGCCTTTTATCCACCCCAGGCTCCGGCATCTGCGCCAGCAGCTCCTCCGCTCTGCTGTAATCCTCCGCTGTAATATAATCAGACACCAGCATATTCAGAGCACTGCCCCTTATCCCCCAGTCAGTCTCGCTGTTCTTTGCCACCCTTTCAAATAATTCCCGGATTTTCTCCTCATACTTTGCCTTATCTTCATCCGGAACCGGGAACATGAGCAGCGTACCCTTCAGAAAACCGGCCAGATTATAGATCAGACTGTCACTGTTTGGAAACTCCCGGATCTTCTTCATTGCCAGTTCATATCCTTCCTTATACCCGCTCTCCTTCAGCACGGAAAAGACCTCATTGCAGAAATGATTTATCTCCTCCCCCGTCAGATCATCCTCAAAGGACAGCAGGGTATTTAGATCCACCTTCAAAAGCCTTGCCAGCGGCGGAAGCAGCGTGATATCCGGATAGCTCACCCCTTTTTCCCATTTGTTGACAGCCGGCGCCGATATTCCCAGATATTCTGCCGCCTGTTCCTGGGTCAGCTTCAGTTCTTTTCTTCTTGTTCTGATAATTTCATTGATTTTCATAACATTGTCCTCCATCCTACAGAGGGACAGCCGGCGCCGGCTTTCGTTCTCTGTTATAGCTATTATAACAGATGTGCCTTTTGGGCACTATTGATTCCTTTTTAATTTTCATTCAAATATTTTAACCACCGGTTATGCCCAATGGATCCAACCCGTAAACTATAGTCACACACGACCGGAGTCATAATTTTACCATTGTTGAAACCATCGTACCGTGCTATAATCTAAGTTGCAGGATACCTGCATAAAATAGTCCAATTTAAGGAGGTTTTTACAATGTTAGACAAAAATGTATCTGAACTGCTGAACACGCAGATCAACAAAGAATTCTACTCCGCCTATTTATATCTGGATTTTGCCAATTACTATAAAGACCAGGGACTCGACGGTTTTGCCAACTGGTACAACGTTCAGGCCCAGGAGGAGCGCGACCACGCCATGCTCTTCATCCAGTATCTGCAGAATAACAGTGAAAAGATATCACTGGAATCCATAGACAAGCCGGACAAGGTATTCGATGCCTTTGACCAGCCCCTGCATGCCAGCCTGGAACATGAGCGGTATGTAACCAGCCTGATCCACAATATCTACGACGCTGCGTACACGGTAAAAGATTTCCGCACCATGCAGTTTCTTGACTGGTTTGTAAAAGAACAGGGCGAGGAGGAAAAAAATGCGGAGGACCTGATCCGTAAGTTCGAGCTTTTCGGACATGACTCCAAGAGCCTCTATATGCTGGATTCCGAACTGGCAGCCAGAGTATACACTGCCCCTTCCCTGGTGCTTTGATATGAGCGGGGAGAAATATCTGTGTCCCTGTTTTAAGGTCACAAAAAAAGATATCAAGGAGGCCATAAAGGATGGTGCCTCCTCCTTCAAAGAAGTGCGGAAAATGACCAAAGCCGGAAAAGGCTGCGGCCACTGCCAGTGCAAGGTAAAAAAGTACGCAAAGAAACAGCTGAAAAAACACGCGTCCTGAATACTGACGCGCATACAAAATGCCTGCCGGGTCAAGACAATTCGTCTGTCGCCCCGGCAGGCATTCTTCTTACCATATTCCTAGTATTTTCTGCATAACCAGACTCACACATGTGATCCCGGCCCAGCAGCAGGCGCCCATGAAGATTGGCTTTCCGCCTGTTTTTATAAGTTTCACCACATTGGTGTTCAGTCCGATTGCACCCATTGCCATGACAATGAAAAATTTGCTCAGCGTCTTCAGAGGACTGAAGATCCCCGCCGGGACACCAAAGTACACAGCGACCGTGGTGATAACAGAAGCTGCTACAAAGTAAAGGATAAAGAAAGGAAATATTTTTCTTAATTCAACACTGTTCCCTTCCTCCTCTTCCAAATTCTTTGTACGTATTACTGCCAGCACCAGGGTAATGGGAATGATGGCAAGGGTTCTTGTCAGCTTCACGGTCACAGCCTTGTCAAGCGTGGCATTACCCAGATTATAAAGGGAATCCCAGGTAGATGCAGCGGCTGTTACAGAAGAAGTATCATTGACAGCCGTCCCCGCGAAAATTCCGAAAGCTTCCCCGCTGTGCGTATCAAATCCGATCAAAGCTCCAAACGCAGGAAAGAGAACTGCCGCCAGAATATTGAATAGGAAGATAACGGAGATGGCCTGGGCCACTTCCTCGTCATCCGCGTCAATAACAGGCGCTGTAGCAGCAATGGCTGAACCGCCGCATATGGATGAACCAACCCCTACTAAAGTGGAAATTTTTCCGGGAATTTTCATAACCCTGTGCAGCACATAAGCGATAACCAGCGATGTGGTAATGGTGGATAAGATAATGGGAAGAGATTGTTTCCCCGTCTTCAGAACAACTGTGAGATTCATCCCAAATCCCAGAAGGATCACTGCATACTGCAGAATTTTTTTTGATGTAAATGTAATACCCGGCTGCAAATCCGTCTTATCCTTCAGAAAGTGTGTTACTACCATTCCCAACAAAATGGCACAAACCGGACCGCCCACCACAGGGACCAGTTTTCCCAGATACCAGCCTGCTGCTGCAATGACCAGACAGAGCAGCAGGCCTTTCCAATTCTTTTTCACAAAATTCATACTTCCTTTCTCCTTTTAGCATTTTCTTTGGTATATCTTACCATGTTCTTATGATAAATAAAAATTATTTATATTTATTTTTCTATAAAAATACCTTATACTATAACCAGAATATATTTTTAGAGGGGGATAAGAAAATGCAGGATTTTCGTATGGAAACGTTTTTAACCGTATGCGAAGAATTGAATTATACACGTGCAGCCCATAAGCTTGGTCTGACACAGCCGGCTGTTTCTCAGCACATCCATTTTCTGGAAGAGTCCTACGGAACACACCTTTTCACCATACAGGGCCGGAAATTATATCTGACGGAGGCCGGAAAGCTTCTCCATGCCTCTGCCCAGACCATGAAAAACGATGAATCTCATCTCCGCCGCAGGCTCAGAAATGCGCAGCAGCCCAAAAAAGAATACCATTTCGGCGCCACTCTCACCGTAGCCGAATATATCCTTCCCGAGAAGATAACGAAAATCTTAAGCGATGACAAGGGCTGCCGCATGAAGATCACGGTCCAGAATACAAGAGAGCTGCTGCGCCAGATCGACACAGGGGTCATTGACTTCGCCGTGGTGGAAGGCTCTTTTCCCAAGGAAGAATACGACTTCCTGCCCTACAGCAAAGAGCCTTATATTGCTGTATGCGCCGCGGACTTTCCCCTTCCCAAGTGTCCCTGCGTTTTAGAGGACCTGCTGCCCTACACCCTGATCACCCGGGAAAAAGGTTCCGGCAGCAGGGATATCCTGGAGTCCATCCTGGCACAGCAGAACTTAAGGCTCGCTGACTTTGCCCGCGTGGTGGAATACGGCAGTATCGGCGCCATCAAGCGTCTGACCGCTTCCGGGTGCGGCATCACTTTTCTGTACAAAAAAGCCGCGGAACATGAGCTCCGCAGCCGAAAATTAAAAGAGATCAAATTACAGGAATTCCACCTGCTGCACGGACTTAACTTTGTGTTCCGCAAAGATACCATTTTCCGGGAGGAATACGCCCAGCTCTATTCCCTCCTGAAATGAGAAGAACACACTTACGCCGCATCCGCGGATTCCGTTCCCCGGGAGATACGTTCCGCCGCGCAGCATACCTTTTCAAACACAAAATCAAACACCAGACCATATACCACGCCGAACAGGTTATTTGCCAGCCTCAGCGCCACGGACCCTGTCATGCCGAACATTCCCGTAGCCATGGCAAGGGCCCCGAAGGAGTTGAACACTGTCTGCCACAGATAGGTTGCCGAGAATCCCACACCAACGCCGCCCAGCATACCGATACAACCGTAAAAGCTCTCCGGCAGCACCGCGCACAGCCCGAAAAACAGAACACACCCAATGGCATTTCCCGGAAAACGGTATTTGAACCGATCGAGCAGATCCTTCCGGAAAGGCTGGATAATGGACATCATGGCAAATCCCGCCCACATCACTCTCGGAAGATGCAGGAGCTGCGCAAAAAACATGCCGGAGGAGATGCCAAGGGCCATGCGGAGCTGCCATTTCGTCCTGGCTGATGAAAGGGCAAATTCCCCCAGCAGATCCCTCAGTCCCCTCTTATAGGTAATCTCCCTGTGGTTTCTGTAAAAGACAAGCGCAGTCAGCAGTGCGCCCAATGCCAGCGCAAGGACCCGCATGAAATACGCATGTCCGGACACATCATTTCCCTGAAGCAGCAGATACCCCAGAACCCAGGTAGCGTGATTGGCCATGATAATGTTGTGGCATCCCAGCGTAAGGAGCAGAAGCAAAAAGACAAAATCCAGTAAAAACGCCCATCCCGCCGGCACCATATGGGTCAGCCTCGGCCCCACGGCCAGAACGGCAAACAAAATGACAATAACCCCCATACCGTGAGAGGCTTTGATTCCCAGATCCGCGGACCGGAACACCATCACGGTAAGCAGCACTACCACCCCGGCCACACTGTTGTCCTCCCCGAATATCTTTGTATAAGCTGTGACAAATGCCATACAGAATGCAAGCGTCAGAAATACTTTGAAAACATAGATGAGAAGATGCCTTCTCTTTTCCCTGCTGTCTTTACTGTTCCGGATCAGTGCCTTTGAACCGGCCTGATTCAACTGTAGTTCCTGATAAATACTCAAATGATCAACTCCCTGAATGATTGATTTCTGTTATTGTTTCATTTCCCCGGATTCCCCTGCCTGATGGTTCACCAGGCGGATCAGCTCCATAAGCCGGGCAAAGTTCTCCTCCCCGGCCCTGCGCCTCATGGAATACAGCGGTTCCAGATAATACTTATATGTGTGATCCAGCTCCTCCCGCCCTTTCTCTGTGATACACAGATAATAACTGCGGTGGTCTGCTGCACACGCCTCCTTCTCCAGAAATTCCTTTCTGCAGAGGCTATCCACCAGACGGCTGACTACCGGCTTGCTGATTCCCATCCCTGCGCAGAGCATATGGGATGTGAGTTTCTCCCCGGAGAGCGCCACCCTGGAGAGCAGATCCAGTTCCTGTGCAGAGGAGATCCCGCCTTTTTTTGCCCGCCTTACATGCAGACTGCAAAAAAGCCTGATATCCTGCATTCTCTCCATCATTTCTATCCAGTCGTATTCCATTTTTCTCTCTCCTGTATACGAATTTGTGAAATGTCCCTGTGGTTCTATTTAGTTAACATTATTAACTATCCAGATATACTACGCCAAATAGTTCATTTTGTCAACTATTTCCAGACATTTTATATTACAGCGTCACCTGCATATCCTTAAATTCCTTTGGCGATATCCCATACTCTTTCTTAAATGCCCGGTAAAAGCTGGAGTAATCCCCGAACCCGAACATGGGATACACCTCACTGATCCCCACATCCCCCAGTATGGCATCCCTGCAGGCGGACAGCCTTTTTTTGGTGATATACTGGTGGATGGACAGTCCCGTACTGTCCTTAAACACATGGGCTATATGGTACTTGCTCACATAAAACTGCTTCGCCAGATTCTCCAGGGACAAATCCCCATCCAGATTTTCTTCTATATAATCAGCCAGCCCCTGATACAGGTTCAGCTCCTCCCGCTCGCTCTTCGGATAATTCTGTTCATGGACGATTCTGTTCAGGTGCAGGATCAGGTCATTGACACACAGGGATATCTTCGCCTCCCTGCCAAACCGTTTGGAGCGCATTTCATCAATAAGCCCGAAGACTTTAGAGCGGATGGTATTGAAGATCACCACATCCGTATGAAAAATGTAATTCTTCGTCACCTTTACATGCTGCATCAGATAGGCATAATCCGATGAAATTTCCATAAGACTGTTGCAGTATTCTTCCGTGATCCAGAATACAAAACGGCGGTATGGAAGCTCCTGGTCCCGAATCACAGCGTGGTGCCGCGCTTTCGGAGGTATCAGTACAATATCCCCCTGCCTCATGGAATACTCCTTCCCCTCGATGATCATACCCACATTCCCCTCCAGGAAAAAATAAAATTCATAGTAGTCATGCGCATGGTCCTTTACCTGGGACAGATAAAAATCACTGTAATAATAGACCTCAAAATCTTTGGAAAGCATATACTGCCTGGTGCTGAACGCTGTCTGCAGATTTTTTTTCACACCTGTCACCTCCGTCATTTTTTATAGATTATCACGAAACCGCAACTTTTGCAATGTAAACAACAAATCAGTCAATTGGCTTTTTCTCTGCAGTAATTATAATAATAGATAACAAAGTAAATGAATCCCAAGCGGAAAAGAGAAAGGATACAAAAACTATGGAAATGACATTAAGATGGTATGGTTCTAAATTCGACACAGTGACTCTGAAACAGATTCGCCAGATCCCAGGTGTGACAGGGGTTATCACCACCCTTTACGACACACAGCCGGGCGAAGTATGGAGCAGGGAACGCATCGCTGCCCTGAAAGAGGAAGTTGCCGCATCAGGCCTTCATATTTCCGGTATCGAAAGCGTCAACATCCATGATGCCATCAAGACAGGCTCTCCGGAGAGAGACATGTACATTGACAACTATATCGAAACTCTGGAAAACCTGGGAAAAGAAGATATCCATCTGGTATGCTACAACTTCATGCCTGTCTTTGACTGGACCAGAACAGAGCTGGCACGTGTAAGACCGGACGGCTCCACAGTTCTTGCGTACACACAGGAAGCGGTTGACGCCCTTGACCCGGAGAACATGTTTGAATCCATCGCAGGCGACACCAACGGCACGATCATGCCGGGCTGGGAGCCGGAGCGTATGGCTAAGATCAAAGAGCTGTTTGACATGTACAAAGACATTGACGACGAAAAATTATTCGAGAACCTGAAATACTTCCTGGAGCGCATCATGCCGGTCTGCAACAAATACGACATCAATATGGCGATCCATCCCGATGATCCTGCATGGAGCGTATTCGGACTTCCGCGTATCATCATCAACAAAGCCAACATCCTGCGCATGATGGCAATGGTGGATGATCCGCACAACGGCGTTACCTTCTGCTCCGGTTCCTACGGCACCAACCTGGAAAATGACCTGCCGGATATGATCCGTTCCTTAAAAGGCAGAATCCATTTTGCACATGTGCGTAACCTGAAATTCAACTCTCCTACAGATTTTGAGGAGGCTGCCCATCTTTCCACAGACGGAACCTTTGATATGTATGAGATCATGAAAGCACTCTACGACATCGGATTTGAAGGACCTGTCCGCCCTGACCATGGCCGCATGATCTGGGACGAAGTGGCAATGCCGGGTTACGGCCTCTATGACAGAGCACTGGGCGCTACTTACTTAAACGGACTCTGGGAAGCAATCGTGAAAGGAGCAAGATAGTCATGCAGGTAAATGAACTGGGTTTAAAAAACAGAGAACAGTGGGAAAGCAAAGGCTATTCCCTTCCGAAATTCGACAGAGCAGCCGTAACGGAAAAGACCATGGAAAATCCGTTCTGGGTCCACTTCGGCGCCGGCAACATCTTCCGCGCCTTTCAGGCAAATGTGGTGCAGAACCTTTTAAATGAAGGCGTTCTGGACCGCGGCCTGGTAGTTGCAGAGGGATTTGACTATGAGATCATAGAGAAAATGAACCGTCCCCACGACGGCTACAATATCCTTGTGACTTTAAAAGCAAACGGCTCTGTAGAGAAAACCGTTGTGGGCAGTGTTGTGGAATCTCTCACCGTTGACTCCGAGAATGACACGGACTTCAACCGTCTGCGTGAGATCTTCAAAAAAGACTCCCTGCAGATGGCCAGCTTCACCATCACAGAGAAAGGCTACAGCCTTGTTAACGGAAAAGGTGAGATGCTCCCCTCTGTTGTGGCTGACATGGAAAAAGGCCCGGAAAAACCGGAGAGCTACATCGGCAAAGTGGTAAGCCTTCTGTACACCAGATTCCAGGCAGGCGAAAAGCCTATCGCTATGGTGAGCATGGACAACTGCTCCCACAACGGAAGCAAACTCCACGACGCAGTCTTCGCATTTGCTGATAAATGGTCAAAGACGGGCCTGACAGACAAAGCCTTTGTGGACTATATCGAGAACCCGGCTAAAGTCTCCTTCCCCTGGTCCATGATCGACAAGATCACTCCCAGACCTGACCCGTCCGTGGAAGAGATCCTGAAAAAAGACGGCGTGGAAGAATTAGAGCCGGTGGTAACCTCTAAGAACACCTATGTGGCTCCCTTCGTAAACGCAGAGGAATGCCAGTACCTGGTCATCGAGGATGCCTTCCCCAACGGAAGACCCGAGCTTGAAAAAGGCGGCCTGATCTTCACTACCCGTGAGACAGTTGACAAGGTGGAGAAGATGAAAGTCTGCACCTGCTTAAATCCTCTGCACACCGCCCTTGCCGTATTCGGCTGCATTCTGGGATATGACCTGATCTCCAAAGAGATGAAGGACGAGACCCTGAAGAAGCTGGTAGAGGGCATCGGCTACGCAGAAGGCCTGCCGGTTGTTATAAACCCGGGCATTCTGGACCCCAAAGAGTTCATTGACACGGTACTTGGTGTCCGTATCCCGAACCCGTTCATGCCGGATACCCCGCAGCGTATTGCCACAGATACTTCCCAGAAGCTGGCGATCCGTTTCGGTGAGACCATCAAGGCATATCAGGCGTCCCCCAAGCTGCATGTATCAGACCTGAAGCTGATTCCTCTTGTATTCGCAGGATGGTTCCGCTATCTGATGGGTGTGGATGACAACGGCAATGCTTTTGAATTAAGTCCGGATCCGCTTCTGGATACCGTACGCCCCTACGTTGCAGACGTAAAACTGGGCGAGGCCGTGGATGCGGAAAAACTGCTGAAACCGGTTCTGGAAAATGAAAAGATCTTCGGTGTGAACCTCTATGATGTGGGCATGGCTGACACTGTATGCAGTTACTTCTCACAGATGACAGCTGGTACAGGCGCTGTCCGCAGCACACTGGAAAAATACGTTTAAAACCCTTCGGGGCTGCACGAATCCTCCGCTCGTGCAGCCCCGATTTTTTCTTTTATTTAGTATACTTCCGCTCCAAACGGCATAAGTGCCAGCTTGGCGATTTTAAAATGCTGCATTCCAAAAGGAATACCTACCACTGTGACACAGAGCAAAAAGCCGATCAGCAGAGATTCCAGAGCCAGGGGGATTCCTGTCACTATCATCCAGATGACATTGAGAAGCAGGGAGCCTGCCCCTCCGCCGTACTGCACTTCCTTCCCAAAAGGGAAAAAAGCCAGTGCAGCAAACTTAAAACACTGCATTCCCACAGGAATACCCACTATCGTGACACACCACAAAAGCCCTGCCAGACACCAGCTCAGCCCGCTGATACAGCCGCCGAACACAAACCACAGTACATTTCCAAGACATCCCATATAATTCCCTCCTATTCTATCTTATTCATTCAACAGGTCTCTCAGCTCCCCGAGAATCGCTCTCACCCGCATGATCGCGTCATCCACCTGCTCTCTGGCATCATTGATCTTCTTCTGCACCAGATAGTCAGCCACGATCCCATCAAAGAAGAAATCAGCAAAATTCAAAAATGAGCTGATGTCCATGCGCAGGTCAAGGGGAACCTGGACATCCCTAAGTTCTCTCTGGAAGACAAGGAGCTGGCTTTTTGCATCCTCCATATAAGCTGTGGCATCCGACATTTTTGAATGTTTTACCATGTCTGTGAAAAACCCGCCTCCCAGCATATCGAAGATTCCCCAGTTCTTTGCTCCCTGAAGCTTTTCTCTTGCATTTTCCAGGCTGTAAAGAGCCTTCTCACCTGCCGCTGCTGCTTCCTCAATCTCTCTTCTTCTCACTTCGTCTCTCATTTTTCTTTTCCTCCATTTTTTCAGCCGGCTTTCCTGCGGCGGATATCTGGAAGGTGTGCTGAAAATAGATGGAACTAAAAAAAGACCTCTATTATGACATCCGCCACAATAAAAGTCTTGCTATCTCATTTGATACGGACACCTCTCGGTATCGGTTGACGATTTCAAACCCGTTCATCTCTGAACGTTCAGCTACTCCCTTTCGATTGCTTGTATAGAATATAGCACAGAGCACACAACTTGTCAATATATTCCTTTATAAAAACAGAGTTGCGGGACATCTTTCCGCAAGATGCCCCGCATTCTCCTGTTTTCACTCAGCTTTTCTGATCCTTGCCCTTTTGACTTCCCGCTTTCTGGTACTGCCTGTCAAATTCGGGCCTGGGAAGAGGTTTGTTGAAATAATACCCCTGAATATAGAAGCATTCCAGATTCTTCAGCACCTCAAGCTGTTCTCTGTTCTCCACACCCTCAGCCACCACTTCCATCTGCAGCTCCTGGCAGAGCGCCAGGATGTTCTTCACAATGATACGCGCGTTTTCATTGGTAAGAAGATTATTGACCAGCCCCTTGTCCAGCTTCAGGTGATTGAAACGGATTGCGGACAGGAAGGAAAGGTTGCTGTATTTGGCTCCGAAATCATCCAGAGCTATATGGTAACCTGCCTGGCAGATCTGCTTTCCGATCTGGGCCACTGTGTTGCGCTCCACCTCCCCCATACTCTCCGTGATCTCTATCTCCACGTACCGTTTGTCCACGCCATAGCGGAAAATGATCTCCTCCATCCGCTCTATAAGCTGCTCCTCCAGCAGGGTTGCCCTGGAAAAATTAAGGGAGACGGGAATCAGCTCCACACCTCTGCGCTCCCACTCTTTCAGGATTCTGCACACTTCTTCAAAGACAAAGAAATCTATATAATGTATCAGGCCCGCTGTCTCCAGATAAGGGATGAACTTCCCGGGCGGCACAATTCCCTTCTCCGGGTCCTGGTAGCGCACCAATGCCTCTGCACCGCAGAGTTTGTTATTATATGTATCAATCTTAGGCTGGAGATAGACTGTAAACCTTCCCTCTGCGATCTCCTTTAACAGCGCCTTCAATACCCCTGCGTTTCTGTGGACTTCTGCGTAAGGATGCTCACTGTAGTAATCCTGTTTTGCTATCATTCTGCGCTCGTCCGCACTGGCGATGAGAAAATCCAGGCTGATATCCGTATCCGACCAGGCACTTCCCACAGAAATGCCTGCCACATCCCGCATCCTCTCCCTCATTTTCTTCAGACGTTTTATGAAAGAGTCGTGAGATATATTTTCGCTGACCAGCAGAAACTCGTCACCGGTAAAACGGTAGATCCTTGCCGCCGGAAATTCTTCCTGCATGATACCCGCAGTAAATTGTACCACATTGTCACCGTATGCATTTCCATATACCCTGTTGATATCCTTTAACCCGTTGATGTCCAGGGAAACGATGCCAAGTGAGATCAGACTCTCCTCTTTAAGACCGGAACAATACTCTTTATAACTGTTCCGGTTGAGCACGCCTGTCAGCTCATCGTGATGCATGAGAAATTCCTGCTTTTCCTGCAGCCTGCGCTTTGTCAGTTCATTTGCCATAAAATACTGCATGGTACTGAGAACTGCCGTATGCTCTGTGTTTCTTGTGGGATTGTCAACGCCCATGTAGCCAATCAGCTTATCCCCTTCCTCAAGCCCTGCCGTAAAGCAGGACTCAATACCCAGGCTCTTCATAGCTTTATACAGCCCCCGGCGCTTCTCCCTCCACGGTTCCACATCACGAATGTACTGAAGCTGCCTTAATTCCTCCCATCTCCAGCCTCCCGGGCCTCCCGGGTACAGATAAGGCCTCATGCCGGAACAGATGGAAGACGCTCCCTCCTTCTTCCACTCATAGACATCCCTGACACCTCTGCTCTCCGGTTCACATTCGATCACATACGCCCGGTCCGCGCCGTAATAGACAGCCAGGGATTCCAGCACCTGTTCCAGTGAATGCCCAAAATCCATCGCGCCGGTCAGCGCAAACATACTCTGCAGCACCACCTTTTCTCCCTCACTGTCATGCTCTGTATGGGGCATACACTGCCCGGTTCCCCTTATGCCGGGATTATCCGGCTTATATTTCTTCAACTGCTCGCTGTAGACAAAGACACCGCTCCTGCCCATGGATACGCCTGTCTCCAAAGCTGCCCTTGCCTTCTGGTACAGTCCCTGAAAAATATTGTCGGACCTGCTGTCAAAAATAATACCGCAGGACACATTGACCGCCCGGCTGATATTGGGAAACATATAGGGAAGTGCAATCGCCCTGACAACCTCCTCCGCGCACTGCCGTACAAATTCCATCCTGGGATTGTTATACACAAAGACTACAAACTCATCCCCGTAGAATCTGCCGATAATGGCGTCCTCTATAAACCTCATTTTTAACTGGTTGCTTATCTCCTTCAGCACATCATCCGCAGCCACATAGCCGATTTCATGTACCAGCTTTGTGAAAAAGTCCACATTGAATACCAGCAGCGCATAGGACTGTCTTCTGCCGTGGTTTTTCAGCAGTGCATCACCTATCATCTGTATGGCGGTATCTTTGTTGTACACACCTGTCTGCACATCATATTCCGCCCGGAATTTCAGGGCAAGCTCCAGATTTTTCTTCTCGTTGATATCCTCCAGTGTACCGTAGACATAGAGGTCTCCGTTCTGTACATCCCGCACCAGACGGGCCACGGCATTGACCCAGGACAGCCTGCCGCTGCCTTCTTTTCTGCGGTATTCAAAATTAATGGTTGTATTTCCCTCTTTATAGGCTCTGCAAAGCGCCTCACGGTTCATGAGTTTCAGCAGACGCAGTTTGTCTTCCTCGTTGGCTATACTTTCATTGTGAAGCACCATCAGCTCCTCATATGTCATTCCCGGAGAATACTCCCTCCGGACTTTTCCGTCTACATACTCTACACAGTTCTGATCAAGATTACACCGGAAGCTGGCGATCACACCGCCGTCATAGGTCAGCCTGAGCTGCATCTCCTGCTGGCAGATCATCTCTGCTTTTTTCTGCTTTGTGATATCCTCCCCCACAGCAACTGCGCTGCAGGGCACATGCTCCCCGTCATAGAGCATGGCATAGGTGACCCGTTCCCACCACCAGTAACTTCCGTCTGCTGAGCGGGTGAGAATATCCGCCTGCACATGGCTCTGCCCCTTCTCCAGCCTGCGGTACAGGTCAAGCAGATCCTGACGGCTCCGCGGATGTATATACCCCTCCTTAAGCAAGGCTTCCGGCGCATTGGCCATCTGCCGAAAGCCATGGCTCTCCTGTGCTCCCTCTGTCAAAAACAGCGTACGGGTCTTCAGATCATATTCCCATACATTGATGCAGGCTTCCTTAAGCGCTGTCCGGTAAACCATCTCCTTATGGGAGGACTCCTTCATTGGAAGCAGGGCGGGGACTTTTAGTTCCTCTGCTTCTTCTGCCGTGTTCGCCCTTCGTTCTCCATATATACTGTACTGTCCCTTGCCGTTTTTCTTTGCCTGGTACATGGCAGCATCCGCTTTTGCGAACAGGGACATAAAATCCGTGCCGTGTTCCGGGTAAAAGCTGACTCCGATGCTGCATCCGATACTGCAGATAGTCTCCCCGTTGGTGTAATGGTCAAAGATATTGCGTATGGCATTTACTTTGCTGTCAATCACATTGTTCCTCTGCAGATTGGTCATAAATACCACAAATTCATCCCCGCCGATCCGTGCCGCAATGTCCTCATGTCTGAAAATGGCCCTGAGGCTTCCCGCGGTTTCCCTCAGCACCCTGTCACCGAACAGATGCCCATAGGTATCATTGATCTGTTTGAAATTATCCACATCAATGAGAAGCATCGCCGCGGGATTATGCCCCTGCTGCATATAACGCTCCACTCTGGCCTCACATTCCCTCCGGTTCAGAAGTCCGGTGAGAGGATCTAAGGCAGCCGCTTTCTGGGCTCTTATGATCTCCTTTTTTCTCTGGTCAATATCTGAGATAATGCCCAGGATCTTCAAAAGCTTCCCGTCCCTGTCCCGAAGCGCAGTCGCATGGACATCCACCCAGAGATAAGAGTTGTCCTTTGCTTTGAGACGGTACTCACATTCCATCTTGTCATTCCCCTTTAAAATGGCCTGAAATCCGCTCCGAAGTCCTGCCTTATCCGCCTCATACACAATATCTGTGGCAAACATGGAATCCGGGAAACCATCTGATGGAATCTGATACCCGAATTTTTTCTCAAAATTAGGGGAGTAATATATTTCATAGGTGACACAGTCCAGCTCAAAAATAATATCCTGCATCTGGGAGAGCACGATCTCATACCGCTTCTCACTGATAGCGAGCTGTCTCTGTGCCTCCTTCTCCCTGCTGATATCATGAAAGATACAGTGGAACCAGTCTCCCTGTTCCTTATCTTCTATAAGCTCTGCACTGATCCAGGCCCAGCAGATCGTGCCTCCTTTTTGGACCAGACGGTTTTCGTACATGAAAACCTTGCTGTTCTTCAACTGTCTGTGTATCTCCTCCATGACCATTTTCCGGTCACCCTCATAGACGGTGTCCAGAATATGGTCGTGAAACAGCTCCGAAAATTCTTCCCTGGTATATCCTAAAAACTCAAACAGATAATCATCCGCATCGATCAGGGTGAAATACCTGTCATACCGGCAGTTAAATACGCCTCCGCCGATCTCCTCCATCCCGTCAGAACTGTTCTCTTTTTCATTCATCCTCAATCGGCCTCCTTCTGTCTTCTGCTCCCTTTCCTCCCACACCCGTTTATATAACTCCTATTGTATTACAACTTTGACGGTTTTTAAACTTTTCCGGGTAAAATTGTAATTTTTTTCCATATATCCGGGCAGAGTGCAGGCAACTTGCAGCAGTACAGAACAGAAAAGACCTGCCGCAAAGGCAGGCCTAACTATCCGGCTCCGTCAGGATCGTCACCTGGGTGACATATTGTTCTATATCCGAGACTGCTATTTCATTCATTCCGATTTCATAGGCATATCCTGTGATCCGTAAGCCGTGCTCTTCCGCAAAAGCCAGCATCCGGCTGTAAAGTCCGGGCAGTCTGTCCCAGCTTCCTGTACAGATGCCCCGCAGATAAGTACCTTCCGGCTTTCTGTAAAATCCCTCCACCCGCACAGGACTCTCTAACTGGGTATATAATCCGTCATAGATTTCAAATTCGCCCTGCCGGATTTTTTCCACAGACAGTATGCTGCCGCAGCTTGTCTTATATTTGCTCAGATCCCAGGTCTTCTGCAGATGCTCCAGCAGAGTGGGCATATCCACGAATTCTCCCTGCTGTGCCTCAGAGGACAGTGGTGTTATAAAAACATACTCCTCCTCACAGTTGATCAAATCAATCTGCCCGTCCTCCACCTCCATACAGAGCCGCAGCATATCCTGTTTCTTCTTCAGAACGTTTTGCAGGTTCTCCAGATTGCGGATGGTATCTTCAATCTCCCCTATCTTTTTCTCTGAAAGAGATATAAATCCCTGGGCTGTGGGCTTGTTCAGATATTCTTTGATCTCCCCGATGGACATATTCAGCTCCCGGAGCGCCAATATACTTTCCAGTTCCGCACTCTGCCGGTATGTATAGTAGCGATATCCGTTCTTTCCCTTGTATGCAGGAGAAAAAAGGCCGATGTCATCATAGTAATGCAGTGTCCGCTTGTTTAAATGATGCAGCCTGGCAAACTGCCCTGCTGTAAAAAGTATGGAATTCTGAAACATGTCCTACCCCCTTGCGTTTTATCCTCTGTACGCTCTCAGACCATTATACCACGCACATATTTTTCTTCAAATGCATCAGCCGGCATCGGCCTTGCATAGACATACCCCTGTATCATATCACAATTTACCTGCCGCAGATACTCCACCTGCTCCGGTTCCTCTATTCCCTCCGCCACGGTCTTCACATTCAGCTTCTTTGCCAGCTCCATCAGACATGCGATCACATCTCTTGCCTTCTCACTGTGCATATCCAGAAAGAAGAGACGGTCCAGCTTCAGAGCATCCACATCAAATTCTTTTAAAAGGCCCAGGGAGGAAAATCCGGAACCAAAGTCATCCAGAGAACAGGTAAATCCCAGTGCGTGCATCCGATGTATACTGTCCTTTACCACATCAATCTGCTCCCCATCCAAAAATATGGATTCTGTCAGCTCAAATTCCAGCATCTCTGTCCTGACACGGTACTGTTTCGCGATACCGGAAAACTCCTCCAGAAAGCCCGGTTCCCTGAAATGCTGTCTTGACAGGTTGACAGAGACAGGAATCAGCCTTTTTCCCATTCGCTCCCACTTTGCCATGAGAGCGCACACCTCCCGGAACACATATACATCCAGCCTGCATATCTTTCCGTTTCTCTCAAACAGCGGGATAAAATCCGATGGACAGATCACGCCCCGCTCCGGGTGCTGCCAGCGCACCAGCGCTTCCGCCCCCTCTGCCTCACCGGTCCTGGGGCTGACCTTTGGCTGCAGATATACCCGGAAATAACGGCTGCGGAGGGATTCCTCAAACAGCTCGTTCATCTCCTCCTCCCAT
Source organism: Blautia sp. NSJ-175 (assembly GCF_022867815.1). Taxonomy (NCBI): domain Bacteria; kingdom Bacillati; phylum Bacillota; class Clostridia; order Lachnospirales; family Lachnospiraceae; genus Blautia; species Blautia sp. NSJ-175. The sequence goes on along the minus strand of NZ_JALIFQ010000031.1, from coordinate 29,458 downwards.
TTCAGGCGCTTTACAAAACTCTCATCATAGAAGACACATTCCTCCCCAGCCTTTTTCTCCACACTCTGCTCCGCCAGGCGCGCATGATCCTGCAGAATGGTGATCTCCTCGCCTGGGTGTTCAATGATACAGGCTCCCTGACGGAATGCCACAGGATGGCGGGGAGTTTCGGATCCCGAAAATGCATTCACTTCTGTAATAATGTCCCTGAGCCTTGCCCGGATACGCGCAGGCTCCGCATCCCGAAGACACAGGAAAAAATTGTCCGATTCATTTCTGGCGGCAAATTCATCGTCAGATGGTTTGATATGACGCTGCAATACCCGGTGGATATGGCGCAGCATCTCATTGCCTCCCTCAATGCCGAATCTCTCGTTGACCATTTTAAAGCCTTTTACATTCATCATGACAATACAGTTGGAGGAGGGGGCCATTTTACAGGCCAGCTCCTCATATTTCAGGCAGAAAGCCGCCTGGTTCATGCCTCCGGTCACATGGTCCTCAAACGCATAGCGCTCCAGTTCCCTTCTTCCTGTGCTGAAAAATCGGTACACCTTTATAAGGAAGATAAAAAATACGGCCATGACAAATATGAGGATCAGAAAAAATCTCCATATACTCCCCTCTGAGCTGCCTGCAATCAGGTCCGAAGGTATGATGGTCAGCAGAACCCAGTCATTTACTCCCAGCGCGTCATAGGACAGATAGAGTTCATCCTGATGCGTGGATGTAAATGCCAGGATTCCGCCTGTGCCCCTCCGCATATTTTTCCGCATCTCATCAATCTCAGATACAACTTTCCCGTCTTTGCTCTTCTTGAAAATATCATCCAGCTGCAGAAATGGCTTTAAATCCGTGGGGGAAAGAATCACCTTCCCGCTGCTGTCTATGATACAGCTCAGGCTTTGTCCGTCAAAGCTCTTGGACGCGATCATATCCTGCATTTTTTCCTTGCTGCGGATGCCGACCATGACATATTCCACGGATTTCTCCCCATCGCCGCCATAAACCGGCACGGAATAGATGATTTCCTGACCCCCGAGATAGCTGGTTCCTGTTCTCCCCTTAAAGGCTGCCCTGACACAGTCCAGTTCTGCCATTCCCTTCAGTTCCGCCTTGCCAATGGTCTCCGGCACCTCTGTATGCACCATTTTTCCCTGCCTGTCTATAACCGTCAGAAAATTAAACTCCAGCACTCCGGCCTTCTCTTCCAGAAAATTTTGAAGCTCTGCCGTATCCTCTCCCGACCCAAAGGAATCCGGCAGATACCCCGCGGCAAACTCTGATATCATTGCCAGGTCCTCGGATTTGTGATGCATGGTATTGCCAATCTCCCCTGCCATACGCATTGTCACATCATTTAAATATTCCTCCGTGCTGTGATCCAGCACCTTCCGGAGGTCAATGGCATTCCAGGCGGAAATGAGCAGCGTGATCAGGATGACCACCCCGATGATCCCCACCTGCATTCCGCTTATCAAAAAAGGCCCCTGATATACGGAGCCTTTTCCCACCCTTCGTCTCATGTTCCATACTCCTGCCAAAATACGATTCTGTTTTTCCTATTTTTTCTCTTTAGAATATTTTACACTGAATTTATTTTGAAGCGCAATCTTATATTTGTGTACATATACATATAGTATTATAATAGAGATATACTATCAGCATAAGGGAGGCTGCACCATGGAACAGAAGAACAGATTATTTGATTTTTTATACCAAAGTCTGAGGGAACAGATTGAGACCGGACTTCTTCCTTACGGAAGTGCGCTCCCCTCCATGAGCCAGCTCTGCGAAATATACCATGTGGGAATGCGCACAGCCCGGGAGGTACTGAAAGCCCTGGCAAAGGAAGGTCTCATCCAGACAGCCGAGCGGAAACCCTCCCGCGTCATATACCGCCCTTCGGGGAACCACTCTCCTGAGGAACCGTCCGTGCGCACAGTCCTGGAGCACAGAGACTCTATCCTGTCTGTGTATGAGACCATGACTATCCTGATGCCTCCTCTCTTTTCCTTCTCTGCCCTGGTCTGCGGGGAGGAAAAGATGCAGCACTGCCTCTGGATTCTGGCGCATGAGAAAAAAGTGCGCAGGAATAAGTGGCAGACCTATTCCATGTTCCTGCATGAAATTCTCTCCGCCTCCGGCAGTCTGCTGTTCCGTGACCTGTATATCAGCTTGGAACTCTATGCCCAGATTCCCTTTTTCTGGGAGCGCAGAGGTTCCATTGTAAGACCCTGGGAAAATGTAATAAGTCATAACACTTTCTGGGACACCGGACTGCTGAAGCCGGAAAACGCCGAGGAGGCTCTGCACTATTTTACCGCGCTTTATCGTTTTACGACAGATATCATACAGGAACATCTGAAAATACTTGTCTCAGAAAACCCACAGGTAAAGGCAGCCGGTAAAAACGTCTACTCCTGGAACGCCGACCTGGGACGTGATCATTATTATATGCAGATTGTACGGGATATTATTGACAAGATCGGAATGGGCCTCTATAAGGACAGGGAATTTCTGCCTCCGGAGGGAATACTCGCCGGACAGTACCAGGTCTCTGTCTCCACGGTGCGCAAGGCGCTCTCTGACCTGAACCGTCTGGGCTTCTGCAGAACCTACAATGTCAAAGGAACACAAGTCACCCTCTTTAATGACGAGGCAACCTTTGTCTGTATGAAGGACAGAACCTATAAAAAAGACACGCTGCTGTACTTAAGCGGCCTGCAGTTCATGGCGCTTGCCGTCCCCCCCTGCTGTCAGGCTGACCTTTGACCGGATAACGGATGAGATCCTGGATTCCCTGGCGCAGAGATTCCGGGAACCCAATGCTATTCCCCTTGATTTGATCATGGACTGTATCATAGAGCAGATGCCTCTGTACCCTTTTCGTATCATTCTTAAGGAAGTGAGAAAGACACTGCACTGGGGATATTATTTCTCTTTCTATGCGGAAGGCAATCAGATGTCCAATATCATTAACCAGATGGGGCTGCAGGCTTTTGAATATCTCTGCAGGAGAGACCGGGCTGCCTTCACGGAGCAGCTCAGTGCATGCTACTGCCATATCCTGACTTTTGTCCGCAACTTCATGACCGGCTGCGGCCTTCCCGAAGCTTCCGATATCGCGGCACCGGATATGTCCTTTATCCGCCTGTATATCTGAACAAAAAGAAACCCTTGTAAAATTTTCATTTTACAAGGGCCTTGACGTGCGCGAGAGGATTCGAACCCCCGACCTTCTGGTCCGTAGCCAGACGCTCTATCCAGCTGAGCTACGCGCACATCCAATAATTGGATAGATATTAATTTGTTATTGCCTCAGCAACGAAATTTATTATATCCTATGGTGCGAAAAATGTCAATAGGTTTTTGAAACTTTTTTTAATCACTCTTTTACCGTCATACTTAACAGATGACTGCCGGAAGCAAACAGTTACACTTGCCATTTTTCAGCGGATTGTTTATAGTAAAGGGTAAGCGCAGTCTGCTTATTTATATAAAGGAGTGACAAGAATATGAAATCATCATCAGATCTTAAGACCATGCTGGCCTCCATCCACCGGAAAAGCTATCCTGCCTACAAGGATTTGCGGGGTATCTACTCCTTCGGTGACTATACATTATCTATCGATCATGTGCAGGGGGACCCCTTTGCGGCGCCCTCCAGTCTGAGTGTAAAAATCCCCCTGAAGACCGCCGGTTTTCCTGCCCATTATTATAAGGAAAGGCATACCAGAATCGCCCTTCAGGACTATCTGAACAGACAGTTTGAACAGCAGGTATACCATTTCAGCTTCAGGGCCAAAGGCTCGGGAAAGAGCGGACTCATCTCCGTCAGCCGCTGCGGGCAGGAAATCCTGGACCGCACTGCCTGTGAGATCACCGATACCGACGTGACCGCCCGCTTCACTGTGGGCTTTCCGGCAAACGGCAGGACCATCAACGCTCCTGAGCTGGAAAAAATCCTGTTTGAATTTCTGCCTGTATGCGTGCGGAAATCTTTCCTGTATAAAAACCAAAACGCAAAAACTGTGGAAAATGTGTTTTTTCTGGCAGAGGACCAGCAGTTCATCCGGGAGGAACTGAAAAAGCGTAAGCTGGCTGCCTTCGTGGCTGACAACGCCATCCTCCCAAGACAGAGCGGTGTATCGGACAAGCCGCTTTCCGACTGTGTCCCCTTCATCTCCCCGGACTCCATGCGCACTGAGCTGACTCTTCCCCACAAAGGGAAGATCACCGGCATGGGCATCCCGGTGGGCATCACCCTCATTGTAGGCGGCGGCTACCACGGAAAATCCACTTTGCTGAATGCCCTGGAATCCGGTGTATACAACCACATCGCCGGGGACGGCAGGGAGTATGTTATCGCGGACGACACAGCAGTGAAGCTGCGCTCCGAGGACGGACGTTTTGTAAAGGATGTGGATATTTCCATGTTCATCAATGACCTTCCCAATAAAAAGGACACCCGCTGCTTCTCCACCCCGGACGCCAGCGGAAGTACGTCCCAGGCTGCCGCTATTGTGGAGAGCATGGAGGCAGGTTCCCATCTGTTTTTCATAGATGAGGACACTTCTGCCACCAACTTTATGGTCCGTGATACCTTTATGCAGCATGTGATCAGCCGCCATAAGGAGCCGATCACTCCGTTTTTGGAGCGCGCCCGGGATCTGTACACCGAGGCCGGTATCTCCACCATCTTAGTGGCAGGCAGCAGCGGTGCCTTTTTCCACATTGCAGACACCATTATCCAGATGGACTGCTACCGCCCTGTGGACATAACACATGCCGTGAAGGAACTCTGCAGAGACTTTCCGCTGCCCCCGGCAGACACGCCAGCCTTTGCGCTGCCTCAAAGCCGCAGAATCATGACCACACCTGATTTTCGTGAGCCTCAGGGACGGTCAAGGGGCCGCAGACCGGAGGAGCACAGCCACGGGCAGAGAGAAAACAGAGGTCTGAAGACCAAGACACATGACCGCTATACCTTCTCCATCGGCAAAGAATCCGTGGACCTGCGGTATGTGGAACAGCTTGCGGACTACGAACAGACGGCAGCTCTTGCCTCCATCCTGCGCTATGCATGTGAGAACCTCATCGACGGCAGAAAGACCCTGGACCAGGTAGTGAAGCTGCTTCTGCACCAGCTTGAGACAAAGGGACTTTCCTCTGTCTGCGGAACCTCCTACACGCCCTGCGGGCTGGCCATGCCCAGGCCTCAGGAGATTTACGCCTGCTTTAACCGGTTCAGAAGGCAGTAAAGCACAAAAAACTTTATAAATCGTGAGAATTATCACGGCATTCCCAGACTGCTGCGGCTATACTTATCTGAAACGAGTGAAGCCGCAGCTTTTCTGCGCCCTCACACCATTTATGAAAGAGGTGAAATTATGGGTTATTGTTACAAGACGCAGGATTTACAGCAAGTCTTTTCTGCTCTTACCGAAACTTATGACCTTTACGCTCCCAGACTTTTTCCGAATAAGGGAGCCTTTTCCGATACGGATCTGGTCCGCTATGACAGGATCACTTCCCCTGAGGAAATCGTACTTGACAGGAAGTCACGCTTCTCTCCCAAGGAAGTGCTGCTCCCCATTTCCCAGACCTTATTTTATTTCACAGAGGACAAGGTAACCGAACCGAATCCGCCAAAGAAGGATGCTGTCATCTTCCTGAGAAGCTGCGACCTTCACGCCATACGCCGTCTGGATTATATGTATCTGGAAAACGGCCCTGAGGATTCCTACTACAGGCAGCTCCGCGACCATGTAAAATTCGCGCTTCTGGGCTGTTCCTCCTGTTTTGACTCCTGCTTCTGCGTGGATATGGGAACCAATAAAAACACGGATTATGATTTCAGCCTGGACCTTACAGGCGATACCTGGAAAATAGATGTAAAATGGCAGGAGCAGGAAGAACTCTTCCGAAAATATGCCGTTTCCCAGGAAACCGTCTCCCCGGCTTTCGTGACAGAGACAAAGACCCGCGTACATATTCCCGAAAACCTGACAGCCAAAGCCGCTAAAAGCTCTGTCTGGAAAGAATATGACAGCCGCTGCATCAACTGCGGACGCTGTAATTTTTCATGTCCGACCTGTACCTGCTTCACCATGCAGGATCTGTTCTATACAGACAACGGTAAGGTGGGCGAGCGCCGCAGAGTGTGGGCCTCCTGTATGGTGGACGGCTACACGGACGTGGCAGGCGGAGGAAGTTATCGTAAAACCAACGGGGAACGTATGCGCTTTAAAGTCATGCATAAGGCACTGGATTTCAAACAGAGAGCGGGCTATCAGATGTGTGTGGGCTGCGGACGCTGTGACGATGTCTGTCCGGAGTACATTTCCTTCTCACACTGCCTGAACCGCCTTTCTGATGCCATGAAGGAGGTGGAAGATTTATGATAAAAAATGAATATATTCCTTTCCGATCAGAAATAAAAGAAGTAATTCGCCACACAGCAATTGAGTACACCTTCCGCATGGAATACACAGGTGATGTGAAACCGGGCCAGTTCTTTGAGGTATCCATCCCCAAATACGGCGAGGCTCCCATCTCTGTCAGCGGCATCGGCGACGGCTGTATAGACCTGACCATACGCCGCGTTGGCAAGGTCACAAACGAAGTGTTTGAGCAGTATGAGGGGGACACCCTGCTGCTGCGCGGACCTTACGGAAACGGATTCGACCTGGAAAATTATAAAGATAAAGAGCTTGTTATTGTGGCAGGCGGCACCGGTGTTTCCCCTGTCCGCGGGGTGATCGACTACTTTGCACGCAATCCCGGGGCGGCCAAAAGCGTCACCGTAATTGCAGGCTTCAAAACGCCGGATGACATTTTGTTCCGCCGGGATCTGAAGCTCTGGGAAGAGAATTTAAACCTGATCCTCACAGTGGACAGCAGGGAAGGTGACGAGTCTTACAGAGAGGGACTGGTAACTGCCTATATCCCTGACCTTGAATTTGGTAATATGGATGACGCCTGCGCCATTGTTGTAGGCCCGCCCGCCATGATGCGCTTTTCCACCATGGCCCTTATGGACCGAGGCCTGAAAGAAGAACAGATCTGGATTTCCCAGGAGCGCAAAATGTGCTGCGGCCTTGGAAAATGCGGCCACTGTAAGATCAATGATGTCTATGTATGTCTGGACGGCCCTGTCTTTAACTTTACCAAAGGCCGTCAGCTGCTGGATTAGGAGGTGCAGGGAATGGATGTCAATACAAAGGCTTTAAAGAAAAATGCATTCCGCGTCACAAAAGAGCGCGGCAAAACAGCCTCCCGTGTCCGTGTACCGGGCGGTCATATGGATGCCTGTTATCTGTCCATGATACAGGATATCGCTGAAAAGTACGGCAACGGAACCGTACACATTACCAACCGCCAGGGATTCGAGATTCCCGGCATTGACTATGCAGATATGCCCAAAGTCAACGAAATGCTGCAGCCCATCATTGAAGGACTGGACATAAATCAGACGGACCCGGGCACAGGCTATCCGGCTTCCGGGACCAGAAACGTAAGCGCCTGCATCGGCAACCGCATATGTCCTTACGCCTGCTACGATACCACGGCATTTGCAAAACGGATCGAGAAGGCCATCTTCCCAAACGATCTGCATTTCAAGATTGCCCTGACCGGATGTCCCAATGACTGTGCCAAAGTCCGCATGCATGATTTCGGCATCATGGGAATGACGCTTCCCCGTCTGGACCCCAGCCGCTGTGTAAACTGCGGTGCCTGTGTCAAATACTGCCGCCGCAAATCCGTGGAAGCTCTGGAGACTGTAAACTACCGTCCAAAGAGAAATGAAGAGAAATGCATCGGCTGCGGTGAATGCGTTCTGAACTGTCCTGCCTCCGCATGGACCAGGGATGAAAAGAAATATTACCGTCTCACCCTTCTGGGACGTACAGGAAAGAGAAATCCGCGTCTTGGCGAGGATTTCATCAAATGGGTGGATGAGGACAGCATCATCAAGATTATCCTGAACACCTATAAATATGTAGAACACTACATTGACCGTTCCGCTCCCGGCGGCAAGGAACACATCGGCTACATTGTGGACCGCACCGGATTTGAAGAGTTTAAGAAATGGACGCTTGAAGGCGTGGAACTGCCTGAAATTGCGGAAGTTACCACTCCTGTGTACTGGAAAGGTGTCCATTATACAAAATAGAAAAGCCCGGTCTGACGGACTTACGCGTCGAAGCGCGCAGAGAACCTCCTCAATTCTCTGTGCGCTTTGCTTTTACCTCTTGAGAAGGACTCTTCCGGGTAAACCATACCCGGAAAAGCCCTTTTTCTCTTATATCCCTATTTTGTGATCGTCCCATCCAAATCCCACAAATCTTCCCAGCTCTCTGCCCCCGGCCAGAGGAATACCTGGCCTTTTACCAAACGGCAGTTCTTATCTGCAAGGCGGATTTTCTCCATCTCCTCCTTTGTCAGCGGGTCTTCGGTGGTACATTTCAGATTGCTGATATACTGCGGTTCCTTTACGGAAAAAGGAATGGGCACCTGCCCCCGCTGTACCGCCCATTTCAGGCACACCACAGCCGGATGTATCTGATGGGCTTTGGCGATCTCCAGAATCTCGGGCATCTGGGTGTCCGCAACGTCCTCAGAGGTCCTGTCACGCTCCGGGCGTGAGGGGGAACCAATGGGGCAGTAGCCGATGGGCACGATCCTGTGCTCCAGCGCGTACGCAAACAGCTCGGGCTGCTGAAAGCCCGGGTGAAGCTCCATCTCAATGGCTGCGGGCTGTACTTTGCAAAAGGGAAGCACAGCCTCCAGCTTCGGTATGGTCATATTGGACATACCGATGTGGCGCACAAGACCTTCCTCTAAAAGCTGTTCGCACTGTCTCCACACACTCATGAACTCCTCTGTGGAAAAGGGTTTTGAATCCGGGTTCCTGGAATCCCCGTCACAGCCCGGCGCGTGGTAATTCGGAAACGGCCAGTGTACAAAGTACAGGTCCAGATAAGAAAGCCCCAAATCTGCAAGGCTCTGCTTACAGGAAGCTATAACCTCCCCTTCCCCGTGCATGTCATTCCACACTTTCCCTGTGATGAACAGCTCCTCTCTCTTTACAACTTTGTTGTCAAAGAGACGTCCGAGCACAGCACCGATCTCCTTTTCATTCTGATAGACGGATGCACAGTCAATGAGGCGGTATCCGTTTTCCACGGCACCGTAAACTGCATTTGACACCTGCTCTGCGGAATACTTGTCAGAGCCAAAGGTACCTATACCGATCGCCGGCATTCTGGCTCCTGTATATAAAGTTCTGTAAGGCACTTTTGCCGGGTCTACTCCTTTTGTCATCCTGTGCCTACCTTTCATCCTGGTCGCCGAAGACTACAGCTACCTTGCCGCACTGTCCGCCGGCCATGAGTTTATATGCTTCGCCCGCTCTCTCGATGGGGAACTCGTCTGTGATCAGATCTTCCGGATGGATATTCCAGCGCACCAGCCTTTCCACCAGTTCTTCCATTCTCCACAGGCTTGTCACCCAGGAACCAAAGATTGTCTTCTGTCCGTGAATGATATCCGGGCTTGGGTTAAATGTACAGGTTCCGCCTTCACCTACGAAGGCAATTTTGCCCCATTCTCTTGTGGCGCGGATGGCAAGCTGACGGCCAGCATCATTGGCGCTGGCATCAATCGCACGTTCAACGCCGTATCCTCCCGTCACTTCCAGTATCTCATCCACGGTATTCTCGCCCGGTTTGAAGACATGGTCCACAAGACCCAGTTTTTTAGCCAGTTCAATACGGTAGTCATTCATTTCCACACCGATCAGTTTATTCGCGCCCAGCGCTTTGGCAAGCATGAGGGCTGCCAGGCCTACAGGTCCAAGTCCCGTCACCAGAACCGCATCATTTCCGCTGATGCCGATTTTCTCAATTGCCTCGTAAACCGTACCGAATCCGCAGGCAACCTGCGCACCGTCTTTGTAGGTGAGTTCATCGGGCAGGGCGATCAGGTCCTTCTCCTCCGCCAGAATGTACGGAGCCATGCCGCCGTTTCTCTGCCAGCCGTATGCCTGACGGAATTTGCTCTTACAGGAAATGTAATATCCTCTTCGGCAGTCATTGCACACACCGCATCCGGAAATGTGATATACGATCACTCTGTCACCCTTTTTAAACCTGCGGAGGCCTTCGCCCTCCTCCACAATCACGCCGCAGGGCTCATGGCCTGCCACCATACCCGGAATATATCCTTCCGGTCCTTTTCCCACGTGTTCTCTGTAAATGCATCGGATGTCACTGCCGCAGATCGTTGTTGCCTTTGTCTGGATCAATACCTGTCCGTGACCCGGCTTCGGAACATCGAACTCCTTCATTTCAACTGAGCTGTTGCCCGGAAGTATTGCACCTGCCATCTTTTTCGGAAGCATTTTTACTGCCATAACTGTTGTCCTCCCAACCGTAAATTCCAGCATTTTCTGCTGTTTTTTATTTGTCCTTATTATACCATTCTGCGCGGAGGTTATTAGAGATATCTGCGACACCTTGCTGTCTTTCATGTCGTGTTTTCGTATATTTTTTAAACTGCCTTCCGTCATGCAGGCCCTTCTGTATACTTACGGACATCCCCGCCAAAGGTGACAAAAATGTAATAAAAGTTCCGAATTTGTAAGGTAAATCGATGGTAGATATCCCTGTCATACCCTATAATCAACACTGTAAAACAAATATCACGGAGGGTTTGAAATGAACGAGATTGCAATACCAAATAAAACAGCCGCTGCCAGATCGGGGTTCACTTCCTATTCTTTGAAGGTTCTGGCGCTTCTGCTGATGACACTTGACCACATTTATTATTACCTGGGAGGCGGGATTCTTCCGGTCCCCCACATATTTACTCTGCTGGGCCGGATCTCAGCACCCCTGTTTCTGTTTGCCATGGCGGAGGGCTTTTCCCATACACATGACCGGAAGGCGTATCTCAAACGGCTGTATATCGCCTCTGTGCTTATGTCCGTGGGAAATGGCCTGGTCAACGCCTTCCTGCCGCATCCCGGCGGGGCTATGGTCATTAACGGTATGTTTGCCACTTTATTTCTTGTGGGGCTTTACATCTGGGCTATTGAATTGCTCATTGAAGGCGGAAAAGAAAGAAAATGGAAAAAGGCAGGAGCCGCTTTGGTAATGCTGCTCGTACCCGTATTCTCGGGAATTGCGGTTATCCTGTTTATGGGAAATATGGCAGAGCTTTCACCTGTGGGCAGAATCGCCTTCCAGGCAATGTATACCCTGATCCCCTCACCTGTTTTCGTGGAAGGCTCTGTCTTCTGGGTAGTCCTTGGAATCGGATTCTACTTTCTCAGAAATAAGAAAATCAGGCTTTCTGTCTTCTATGTACTTATGTCCGGATTTTTCTTCTTCTCCGCGGCTGGTGCGGGACTGACCTATGAAAATCTGTTTATCCTGAATGACCAGTGGTTTATGATCTTATCGCTTCCTTTTATTCTGCTCTACAACGGTCAGCGGGGGCGAAAAATGAAATACTTCTTTTATGTTTATTATCCGCTGCATGTATATCTGCTTGTGATACTTGCCAGGATTGCGGCCTAAAGAAAGAACTATTATAAAATGTAAAAGAGACCTTATCAAAAGGACAGTATTGTTTCACTGCTCCCTTTCATAAGGTCTCTGATCTTACAAAACAGATAAGTATTTATCGCCGCTTTTCCGAAGCACTGACCATTGTCTGCTATCCTGCATCGGCATCTGCCGGCTGTTTTTCCGTATTGCCGCCTGTTGTCTTTTTTTCTTCCGCTGACTTCAGATATTCCAGAGCCTCCGGGTCTTTTATCTGCATTGCCCTGGACCACTCTTTTGTCGCATCGTCCCTTACCACCTCTGACTGGTTCTTATACAGGAATTTGACCAGTTCATAGACATCCACCCAGATTTCATGATTTCCCTCTCTCTGGGATTCGTCAAAAATAAGCTGCAGGCCAAAGTGTAAATGGGTTGTGTCAATGTTATTCACATTTTCCTTTGCACTGTATCCGGTGCGCCCCATATAGCCAATCACATCACCTGCCTGCACGACACTTCCCACTTCCAGGGATTTGCAGTAGGGAAAATTCTGGCGCAGATGGGCATAATAATAGTACCGCCTGCCGTCAAAACTGCTGATTCCCAGACGCCATCCGCCGTACTGGTTCCAGCCCATAGCTGACACATAACCGGACTCCACCGCCACAATGGGTGTGCCTGTCTGCCCCATCATGTCGTGCCCCAGGTGTTCTCTCTTATAACCATAGCTCCTGGCCACACCGAAATCATCATAGTCATTATAGGGAAAACTTTTCGCAATCGGACTGAATCCTTTCAGTCCATACTTCTTTGTCCAGTTTACCATCCCCGGGCTCTCCTGGTCATTCTGATCCTCTTTACGTCCCTGCTCCGCCTGGCTGTCCCGGTTCTGCACTTCCTGACTGTCCCGGCTCTGCACTTCCTGGCCTTCATTTTCTGCCTCTATTTCATACTCTCCCACCAAACCATCCAGGACTGCACCGTAGGCCTCACGGTAGTAGTCAAAAGACTTTATCTCCGCAGACAGCTTTTCCACGGTAGTTTCCCCTTTTTGGAGCCTGTCGGCAATCTCATCCATATCTTTTGCCTTATACTGTTTAAAATCTCCGCCGTATCTGGCTCCCAGATAGGCCAGCAGATCCACCCAGTTTAGATGGCCTTCCTGCCCATATGTATCCACATCGTAGGCACATGCCTGACGCATGGCTTCACTGGTCACATGGAAATCCACCCATTTTATGTAGTCTTTCTCCACATTTTCCGTGGCGGAATCCTCTCCGCTTCCTGCGGCAGAACCCTCTTCGCCATTCGTACCGGCGTTCTCTTCACCTATAGTGCCGGAATCCGGTACATCTGCTGCCGCGTTCGTATTCCTTCCGGCAGCAAAGGCACCGTCTGAGACATCTTTCCAGCAAAGCACTGCCGTCAGAGTCAACACAATAACTTCCGCTGTAAAACCATATTTTTTCCATCTCTGTCTGTTCATGTCCGGCCCCCGGTCACATTCTGTATCAGTTTATGTAATGGGGCGTGAACTTAGAACTCAGGCTTTTTCTCTTGCTTTATCCAGTTTTACATTTCTGAAATAGAGTGCCATGTCAATGGAAATCTCAACAATATTCAGTATGTAGAAGAACCATCCCAGATAAAACAGCCAGTCAAGAGAAGTTCCTGCTGATCCGGCTTCCATCCACAGAATCACTTTGCGGGCAATACCGAACACGTAACCAATCCAGATAAAGAACTCAAAGAAAAGGCTCTTTCCTTTTGCTGTTCTGGAAATCCAGGATTTACGGATTGAAATCGGCCACGACAGGCCGAAGCAGAGTATCATAAGTGCTTCTAATAAGTTTGTCATTCTATTTTCTCCATTCCCTCTTTTAATGTGGTGCAAAGACCGCCTCTGTTCTTTCAGAAGCGGTCTGTCTTACGTCCCTCAGATTCTGTCTTACTCTTTATGCTGTGCCAGATAAGCGGCTCTGCCCTCTTCGTACAGGTTCTTTCCTTCGCTGTCGATGATGACAAACAGAGGCATATCCTCCACATATAATTTTCTCAATGCCTCCGCGCCCAGATCTTCATACGCGATCAGTTCCGCTTTTTTTATACATTTTGCCAGCAGTGCGCCTGCTCCGCCGATCGCGCCGAAGTAAACGCCGCTGTATTTTTTCATAGCTTCAATGACTTCCGGAAGGCGGGCGCCTTTTCCGATCATGCCTCTTGCGCCTACGGACATCATAGTCGGTGCATAGGCATCCATACGTCCGCTGGTGGTAGGGCCTGCGGAGCCGATGACCTGGCCCGGTTTCGCCGGTGTGGGGCCCACATAATAGATGGTAGCGTCAGTGGGGTCAAAGGGAAGTTCCTCACCTCTTGCCAGTGCTTCGCACATGCGCTTGTGGCCTGCGTCACGTGAGGTGTAGATGGTTCCTGTTACATATACGGTATCTCCCGCATGAAGAGTTTTTGCCAGCTCTTCGGTAAGGGGCAGTGTAATATGTTTTTCCATTTAAATCACCTCCGTTTTGTGGCGGGTCACGTGGCAGTTGATATTGATGGCACACGGCATACCTGCAATATGTGTGGGCATGGTCTCAATGTTCAGTCCGATGGCAGTGGTCTTACCCCCGAATCCCTGCGGTCCGATACCGAGCTTGTTGATCTTGTCCAGCATTTCCACTTCCAGATCCGCATAGTACGGGTCCTCATTGGAGGAATCAATGGGCCGCATCAATGCTTTTTTCGCAAGAAGGGCAGCCTTGTCAAAAGTACCTCCGATGCCCACGCCCACAACCATAGGCGGACATGGGTTCGGGCCTGCTGTCTCGACTGTCTCCAGGATGAAATCCTTGATTCCCTGCAGGCCTGCTGACGGTTTGAACATGCGGATAGCACTCATATTCTCACTTCCGAAGCCTTTCGGTCCCACTGTGATCTTGATCTGCTCACCCGGAACAATCTCGGTATAGATCATGGCCGGTGTGTTGTCGCCTGTGTTGCCTCTGCGCACCGGGTCTTTTACTACGGATTTTCTCAGGTATCCCTTATCGTATCCGCGGCGCACGCCTTCGTTCACAGCCTCGCTTAAATTACCGCCTGTGATATGTACGTCCTGTCCGATTTCCAGGAATACGCATGCCATTCCTGTATCCTGGCAGATTGGTACATTCTGTTCGTCAGCGATCTCAAAGTTCTCAATAATATTGTCCAGAACGCCCTGTGCAATTTCCCAGTCTTCACATGCTCTGCAGTTTTTGATCGCACATTTCACATCCTCAGGCAGATGTTCATTGGCCTGGATGCAAAGGTTCTCAATGACATCTGTTATCTGGCTTGCCATTATTTCACGCATATACGTTCACTCTCCTATCTCTCGTGGCGGGCATATTTAGGAAGCAGCAGCGGTGATACATCATCGGAAGCAATGCCTGCGTTATTCAGTTCTTCCGCATATTTCTCAATATGCTCCAGTGTCATGGTGCCAAGCTCTGTCTCTTTTGCCCTGGCTGCTGCGGCCTTACCTGCGTTGCGGCCGAATACAATGATATCCAGAAGAGAGTTGCCCATCAGACGGTTTCTGCCGTGGATTCCGCCTACCGCCTCACCGGCTACCAGCAGATTGCTGATTTCCTTTGTAAATCCGTCTCCGCCGATCTCCAGACCGCCGTTCTGGTAATGAAGAGTCGGGTATACAAGAATCGGCTGTTTTCTCATATCAATGTCATAGTTCATATACATACGAAGCATGGCAGGGATACGTTTCTCAATAGTACCCTCTCCGCCGATTCTCTCGATCATGGGCGTATCCAGCCATACACCGCTGCCAAGAGGTGTTGCCACGCCTTTACCCCTGTCGCTGCACTCGCGGATAATGGAAGCTGCTGCCACGTCACGTGTCTCCAGAGGATGCATAAATGCCTCTCCGTCAATATTTACAAGCATGGCTCCCAGAGAACGTACTTTCTCTGTAACAAGAGCGCCGAAGATCTGTGCCGGATACGCAACACCTGTAGGATGATACTGAATGGTATCCTGGTATAAAAGCGGAGCGCCTGCACGGTATCCCAGAACCAGACCGTCTGCGGTTGCACCATAATGATTGGAT
The DNA here is from genome assembly GCF_022867815.1 of Blautia sp. NSJ-175. Classification (NCBI taxonomy): domain Bacteria; kingdom Bacillati; phylum Bacillota; class Clostridia; order Lachnospirales; family Lachnospiraceae; genus Blautia; species Blautia sp. NSJ-175. The sequence continues at coordinate 13,795 of NZ_JALIFQ010000031.1, read as the reverse complement.
GTGGGGAAATTCTGATAGTGGAGACGTCCTGCGCCGCCGGTCGCAATGATAACCGTCTTTGCTCTTGCCACCATATAGTCCTCTGTCTCCATGTTCTGAAGAACAGCACCTGCCACTTGACCTTTTTCGTCCTTGATCAGCTCCACTGCGGATGTAAATTCCACAACGGGGATCTGACGGTTTAAAACCTCATCGCGCAGAGTACGCATGATCTCCGCACCGGAGTAATCCTTGCAGGCATGCATTCTCTTTCTGGAGGTACCGCCGCCGTGGGTGGTGACCATATTTCCCTCTACGTCCTTGTCAAACATAACACCCAGCTTGTTCAGCCACTGAATCGCGTCCGGGGCTTCCATAACCAGTCTTCTCAGCAGTTCCGGCCTTGCTGCAAAATGTCCGCCGCCGAAAGCATCCAGATAGTGCTGTACCGGGGAGTCATTTTCCTTGTCTGCTGCCTGGATACCGCCCTCTGCCATCATGGTGTTGGCATCACCGATACGCAGTTTTGTGACGATCATAACGTCTGCGCCTGCCTCGTGAGCTTCGATCGCAGCGGAAGAACCTGCTCCGCCGCCGCCGATCACCAGCACGTCCACGTCATAATCCACTTTGTTCAAATCTATATCCACATTTAACAGACGGCTGTTGGAGTGGAGTAAATGTCCCAGCTCTGTGGGGGCTTTCTGGCCCTTGTTTGGTCCGATCTTGATCTCTGTAAAGCCGTCTTTTTTGTAGTCCGGATGATAAGCCTTCAAGAGGGCGTCTTTTTCATCAGCGGTCATACGCCTGGGTTCCATGCCCATACGTTCGTCTCTGGTCGCTTCCACCTTTTTAATGGACTCAAGCATTTCTGGTGTAAACATGGCTATCCCTCCTTATTTCTCAATCTCTCTTGTGTTGTAAAGTTCCTGCATTTCCGTAATGGGTTTCTGCATAACCTGCTCGATCAGTTCATCATAAGCACCCTTGTGGATCTCCTCCACGCGGTTTTTCAGATGTTTTGTCTCAGGCGCGATATATTTTCCTGTGAGGCGCCTTGCAAGAAGACCAACCATAGGATGAGAAATGCCGGCCGGGCATCTTACGGAACAGCAGCCGCAGCTTACACAGTCAAAGGACTCCTCTGCGCATTTCTCAAATTCCCCTCTCTGTGCGTAAGCAATGTACTGCATAACGTTCAGATCCTGTGTACAGGCTTTTGTACAAGCATTACATCCGATACAGCTGTAGATCTCCGGATAGAGTTCCATCATGATCTGCTGAGTCGGTTTGATCTCCTCTATATCATAAGTTCTCTTATCTGTGGGGAAGAAGGGGATGCTTGCCACATACATGCCTTCCTCCACCTGTGTCTGACAGGCAAGACAGGTCTTTAACTCGTTCTTTCCCTTGATTCTGTATATTGTAGCACATGCCCCGCAAAAGCCGTGACGGCAGCCGCATCCTCTTTTCAGGGTGTAACCGGCATATTCCATGGCTGTCATGATCGTCAGATCTGCAGGCACGCTGTATTTCTTACCAAAGAAATATACATTTACCATTTTTTCCATTATAGGTACCAATCCTTTCCTTAATACTCATTCGGTAATTCATCAATCTCATCACAGCGGAATACCGGTCCGTCTTTGCACACGTACTTGGAACCGATGTTGCAGCGTCCGCATTTGCCTACGCCGCATTTCATGCGCAGCTCCAGAGTTGTGTACACCTGCTCTTTGGAGAATCCCATCTCCTGCAGAGCTGCCAGCACGAACTTGATCATGATCGGCGGGCCGCAGACAAGGGCTGTCTTGTCTGTGGTAAAGCCCACTTCTTTCAGGTAGTTTGGTACGAATCCCACATGGCCGTCCCAGCCTTCCTGCTCCCGGTCGATGGTCAAATATACATTCACGCCCTCTGTCTTCATCCAGACTTCCTGGATCTCTTTTAACTGGACCAGATCGTCTGCGGATCGGGAACCGTAAAGGATGTCCACAGTGCCGTAGTTCTCTCTGTTGTCCAGCACATAGTTGATCACGGAGCGCAGAGGCGCAAGGCCGATACCGCCTGCGATAAACAGCAGGTTTTTGCCTTTTAACTCAGTCTCTACCGGGAAATGATTTCCGTATGGCCCTCTCACGGTGATCTCGTCACCCACCTCAAGGCTGTGGAGATAATCGGTGAGGACACCGCATTTCTTGATGCTGAATTCCTGGAATTCTTTGTTAGTCGGTGAGGAAGTAATGGAAAACATACCTTCACTGATGCCCGGTGCACACACCATGGCACACTGTCCGGGCATATGTTCAAAAAGCTTTCCGCCCTCCGGCGCGTTTACGCGGAAGGTCTTCACATCCGGTGTCTCCTGGCGGATATCCGTGATGACTCCCACCTGGGGGATCAGCGTATCCAGTGTATAATTCTTATGACAGGTACATTCACTCATTATTTGTCACCTCCCTGGTTCTGAAAGGATTTGATAACCTTTACGATATTTAAGGAAGCCGGGCATTTTTCCACACATCTGCCGCAGCCTACACAGGAATACATCCCGTCGTTGTTTGCCGGGAAATATACCAGTTTATGCATAAATCTCTGACGGAAACGCTGCATCTGGCTCGTACGGTTGTTCCCGTGTGCCATCATGGTGAAATCCGAGAACATGCAGGAATCCCAGCAGCGGTATCTCTTGATTCCGTGGCCTGTGTCGTAGTCCTTGATGTCATAGCACTGGCAGGTTGGACATACAAAGGTACAGGTTCCGCACGCCAGACATGGCTTGTACAGTTCTTCCCAGAGTTCAGAATTGAATTTTTCGTTTAATGCCTCCCCGTTCCATCCTTCCAGGGAAAGATTGGAGTAAGGCAGCTTCTCAACGATTCCGCGGATGGATGCTTTCTCTTCCTCCACTTTCTTCTCGTCCTCAGCGTCTGCCTCAGCAAGAAGGCTTTCTGCAGATTTCGTAAGGGCATCTCCCTTTTCTGTGAGGGATTTCCAGTAAAGCTCCTCGCCTGTCATCCACACAGCCACATCTGCCACCGGCTCTGCACAGTCTGCGCCAAACACTTTACAGAAGCAGGTCTCTTCCGGCTCATGGCATGCCATAGCCACAATAGTACCGTGCTCACGCCTTGCCGCATAGAAAGAGTCTACCGGGTCAGCTAAAAATACTTTATCTAAAACCTCCACACCTTTCACATCGCAGGCCTTCATTCCAAATACCACAAAATCCTGCTCTTTCAGTGCTTCCGGTTCAACTGTCAGCTTTTTTCCGTCCTTTCTGCAGGTATACAGATCCTCACTCTGGGGGAAGAACGCGTCTTTTGGAGATTTCACCGTCTTCAGTGTATCAAGATCCACCTCCGCGTCCTCGCTCCATGCTCTGAAGTTCACCTGTCCGCTCACTTTTACAGGAAGGTATAATTCCCGGGAGCCGGCGATCAACTGGAATAATGCCGCCAGATTTTCTTTTGCTATCTTATACATACATTATCCCCTTTCTGCCACAATGCCTGGCTCTACGTCATCAAAGGTAAAGTCTGTCAGCGGTCCTCTGGAATCTGTGTCTTCACCGGCCTGATATTCTCCGTAGAACTCATTGATGTCCTTGATGAATTTCCGGTTGAACAGATGAAGGGGTATTCCCTGGGGACATACACGGCTGCACTCTCCGCAGTCTGTACAGCGTCCTGCCACATGGAAAGCACGGATGATGTGGAACATCTTCTCTTCAAAGGAGTCCACATTAGCTTTCTGGGAACTGTCAAACTTGTTGCTGTCAAATACACATTTTCTGCAGCTGCATGCAGGACATACGTTTCTGCAGGCATTGCAGCGGATACATTTGCTTAACTCCTTCTGGAAAAACGCAAATTTCTCCTCCGGGCTCATGGCCTCAATGGCAGCCACACTGTCAAAACGCTCTGCGTCTTTTGTCTCTTTTGATTCTCCGATCAGCTCATCGTATATCTTATGCTCTTTGCCTTTGCATACATGGCATCTCTCCAGCATGGCATCTGCATAGGAACATGTCTTCTCTCCGTAGAGGGTCTGTATGGTCAGGGTATCTGCCCCATCTGTGATCTCGGCGCCGGAAATACTCTCGATTCCCTTAATCCCCATACCTTTGATCTTTTCAATATCCAGCTTGCCTTTGCAGCCCACACCGATAATATAGGCTTTTTCCCTGTCCACCCTGTGCTCCTTGATGAGCTGGTTAAAGCTGTAGGTATCACACGGTTTCAGGCATACCAGGGTCTTTCCCTCCAGTTTGGAGGCTTCAATCATATATTTGCTTAAATTGGCTCCGCAGAATCCGTTGTATACGAAATTCTCAAAGTCCTCTTCCTTTTCAAAATATGCCGGTTCCGGATTGTAAGGCAGGTCTCCCGCTTTCCAGCCGAGAACACGGGCTACGGTACCGTCCGCTAACAGCTCTTTTGCACGGTTAATCAATTCCTGCATCTCAAATCCTCCAATCTTACGTTTTTGCCCAGAGAGCGGACTTTTTCCACAAACTCATTCATGGTAGTGGAGAATTTGACACCCTCTGCGGCTGACACCCATTCCACACGGGTACGTCCGTTTTCCACGCCGATATAATCCAGCATGGAGAATAAAAGTGTCATACGCCTTCTGGCATAGTAGTTTCCTGTGCTGTAGTGGCAGTCTCCCGGATGGCATCCGCAGAGGATCACGCCGTCCGCACCTTTCTCAAATGCTCTCAGGATGAACATGGGATTTACACGGCAGGAACATGGCACACGGATGATCTTCACATCTGCAGGATAGGAAAGGCGGCTGCTTCCGGCCAGATCCGCACCTGCATAACTGCACCAGTTACAGCAGAATGCCACAATTTTAGGTCTGAATTCTTCCTTTGTTTCTATCGACATATTGCATCCACCTCCGCTATGATCTGTCTGTTCGAGAATCCCTGTAAGTCCATGGCTCCTGACGGGCAGGCAACGGTACAGGCTCCGCATCCCTGGCAAAGCGCATTGTTCACAACTGCGATACGGCGTGTCTCACGGATTCCGTGGTCATTCACCTCTTTGTCCTCGTAAGTGATGGCACCGTACGGGCACACATTTGCACAGGTGGAACATCCGTTGCAGAGAAGTTCGTCGGATTTGGCTGTACATGGGTTTGTCATCAGCTTGTCTTTTGCAAGAAGCCCGATGGCTTTCACTGCCGCTGCTCCTGCCTGGGAAACAGTCTCAGGTATGTCCTTGGGTCCCTGGCATACGCCTGACAGGAAGATACCTGCCGTTGGGGATTCCACGGGACGAAGCTTGGGATGTGCCTCGGTCAGGAAGTTGTTGGTATCTATGCTGGCTGTGAGCATGGTGGCAATCTTCCTTACAGAAGGATCCGGTTCAATGGCTGTAGCCAGAACCACCATATCTGCCTCCATGAGGATCTGCTTGTTATCAATGAGGTCAACGCCCTGTACTAATAACTGTCCGTTTGGCTGGGGAGCGACTTTACCCACCTGGCCTTTGATGTAGTTCACACCGTATTCCTCCACGGCTCTTCTGTAGAACTCATCAAAGTTTTTGCCCGGGGTACGGACATCAATGTAAAATACAGTCACGTTCACATCCGGATATTTATCGCGGATCAGCATGGCGTGTTTTGCTGTGTACATACAGCATATCTTGGAGCAGTAGCTCTTTCCTCTCTTGTCCGCGCAGCGGCTTCCCACACACTGGATAAACACCATATTCTTCGGCGCCTTCCCATCGGACATGCGTTCCAGATGGCCTTTGGTAGGTCCTGCTGCGTTCATGATACGCTCCAGCTCCAGGGATGTGATCACATCCTTGCTCTGGTTGTACGCATACTCATCGTAATTATCCAGCTTGATGGTGTCAAAACCGGTGGCAACTACAATGGCACCGTACTTCTCTGTAAGGATCTCGTCCTTCTGCTCATAATCAATGGCACCTGCCTGGCATACCTTGGCGCAGACACCGCATTTTCCTGTCTTGAACTTAATACAGTTCTCTCTGTCAATGACAGGAACATTGGGGATTGCCTGGGCAAACGGTGTGTAGATGGCGCTTCTTGTATTCAGGCCCCTGTTGAACTCATTGGAATTCTTCTTGGACGGGCATTTCTCCTGGCATACGCCGCAGCCTGTACATTTGTCCATATCCACACTTCTTGCTTTCTTGCGGATATCCACTGTAAAATCACCTACAAAGCCGGAAACCTTTTCCACCTCGCTGTATGTATAGATGTTGATCTTCTCATGAGCGGATGCCTCCACCATCTTAGGTGTCAGGATACAGGCAGAACAGTCCAGTGTAGGGAAGGTCTTGTCAAGCTGTGACATTCTTCCGCCGATACTGGGTGTCTTCTCCACAATATCCACTTCGTAACCCGCCTCTGCAATGTCAAGTGCGGTCTGGATACCTGCAATACCGCCGCCGATCACCAGGGCACGTTTTGTGACAAGGCTCTCGCCCGGCTTCAAGGACGCGTTCAAATTCACTTTCGCGATTGCCGCTCTTGCAAGGATGACTGCCTTCTTGGTAGCCTCCTCCATATCCTTGTGAATCCAGGAACAATGTTCACGAATATTGGCGACTTCCACCATGTATGGGTTTAATCCGGCTCTCTCCGCTGCCTTGCGGAAAGTGGTCTCGTGCATACGCGGTGAACAGGAACATACCACAAGTCCTGTCAGTTTTTCATTTTTGATAGCCTCTGCAATCTTGGACTGTCCGGCTTCGGAACACATATACTGATAATCTTCCGCATGGACAACTCCCGGCTCCATTTTAGCCATTTCCACTACTTTTTTTACATCTACCGTAGCAGCGATGTTGCTGCCGCAATGACAGACGAATACACCTATTCTCTGCACTTAACCTCACCTCCTGTATCTTCTGAATGCACTGACTAAAAGCTGCTGCGGAAGTTCCGGGTCCAAAAGCTCGGGGATTTCATCAGCCATCAGGTAATCCCCGCCCTTCTCGCGGACCACAAGCTGTCTTGCCGCATCAATGAGTTTGCCCGGTTTTACATCCCTTGGGCAGCGCTCCACGCATGCAAAGCAGGAAAGGCATTTCCAGAGAGATTTTGAGTTCACCAAAGACTCGATATCTTCATTCTGCACATAAGATACAAACTGATGGGGTTTGATGTCCATTTCATTGTAGGATGGACAGGACGCAGAACATTTGCCGCATTTCATACATTTCAGCGGATTGACACCGCTGATTTCCTTAATCATTTCAGCCTGTTTTTTTGGAGTATTCATGCTTTTGCTACCTCCTCTTTCACGCCGAGAGCTTCTGCCAGAAGTTCTGTAAAATAGTATACCGGAAGTCTGCTGCCGCAAGTGCTCTTATTCAGGTTATACAGGCATAATGGACAGGCTGTGATCAGCATGTCAGCTCCAAATCCGGATGCGCTGTCCATGATCTTATCACACATGGTTTTTGACATCCCTTTTTCCTTCAGGGATATGTAGCCGCCGCAGCACTCGTTTCTGTACGGATAGATCACCGGCTCTGCACCGATGGCCCGGATGAAGTCCTCGATGATGGACGGATTCTCCGGATCGTCGAATTCCAGAAGCCCGCTTGGGCGAAGAAGCAGGCATCCGTAGTAAGCGCCTATCTTTTTGCCGGTAAGCGGAGCTGTCACTTTCTCCTTTAACGTGTCGAAACCTATGCGGTCACGGAGTACCTCCAGAAAATGGAGCACTGTCGTCTCACCTGCATAGGGTTCTTCTAACTGCATATAATTATTTGCTCTGGTGCGAATATCGTCTGCGTTCTTCATATCATCATTGACACGTTTTATCACATGATGACAGGCAGAACAGAGTGTTACCAGATCCTGGCCTTTTTCTTTGGCCTCATTGAGAGCACGGACGGAAGAAAGTTTTGTGGCGATCTCGTCAGTGCCCAGCGGATAAACTCCGCCGCAGCACTGCCAGTTTTCAATTTCTTCCAGTTCAAATCCCAGTGCCCTTGCAGAAGCTCTGGCATAAGCATCCAGCTCCACTGCTTTTGTTTTCAGGGTACACCCCGGATAATAACTGTACTTCATAGTTCCTCCTGTTAAAAATCCTGTTTTACAGTTCTATCTGTTTGATAACTTCTTTCAGTGCATTGGCACTTGCCTGAAGTTTTGCAATCTCTTCTTTGTTCATTCTCATCGGCACTTTGCCCTGAATACCGTTCGGTCCAACCAGAGTCAGTGTGCTGACGCAGACATCCTCAATGCCGTATTCCCCGTGCATCATGGATGAAACCGTTGCGATGGAATCGGAGGATGCCAGCAGGATTCCGCACAGCTTACATACTGCCGCTGATACCGCATAGAAAGTAGCGCCTTTGTTCGCAATCACCTTGCCGCCGGATTTCTGCACATAGGTCAGCATCTCGTCCTTATCAAGCTCTTCCACGTCTTTGCCCAGGTTCTTTGCCAGTTCATAATACTCATCCAGGCTGACACCTGATATATATGCTCCAGTCCAGGGGATGAAGGAAGTATCGCCGTGCTCACCGAATACATAAGCGTGGATGTTCTTCTGAGCAACTTTAAAGTGTTCAGACAGTCCGCAGCGGAGGCGCGCCGTATCCAGAATCGTTCCGGAACCGATGATCTGATTCTCCGGCAGTCCTGAGATCTTTGTAAATACATAAGTCATAATATCAACAGGATTGCTTACAATGATGTAAAGCGCGTTTGGCGCAGCCTTTACAATTTCCGGTGTAATGCTCTTTAAAATATTCACATTTGTCTGTGTCAGCTCAATTCTTGTCTGACCCGGTTTGCGGGCGATTCCTGATGTGATGATTACAATATCGGAATCCTTTGCATCCTCGTACTCTCCGGCAACGATATTGATCGGATCGCGGAAACAGGTACCCTGTGCGATATCCATAACTTCTCCGGCAACCTTTTCTTTGTTGATATCAATCAATACGATTTCTGATGCGATATCCCCGTTAGATAATGTGTAAGCAATTGTTGAGCCAACGCTTCCGGCTCCGATGACAGTAATTTTACTACTCATGCTTGCTCCTTTCCCCTTCCCTTGGGTGGTCCTTATTGTCTTTTTTTTAACAATTAATATTCAAAAAAATGTGAAATCACAAATTCTATCTCTCTGAGTATGTTTTTCTGTTAAAACATATTTACTCATCCCCCCTGGTTTCAGGGCCTTTTGAGAAGAATCTGATTTCGCGCTACGAATTAAGGATATCATATTGATAAGAAATTAACAACAACTTTTTAACGATTTTTTGTACTTTTTTGCCTCATCTACTACGTTAATGTAGAAAAGTGCACTTTCGGCCATCTTGTTTTTTGTGCGTGCATTCAAAAAATTAAAAATGCTTAAATTACTTGTATTTTTATGCGTGCAATTTATTTTTGGACTTTTTTTGTCGATTATTTTTTCGATTATTTTCCTGGAATATTGGGGCAGATTCATGTATGTATACAAAAAACAAAAAATGGTTTTTTCTGAATTTATCACACATTTTTAAGGTGTGCTTACAAAAGCACGCTGTATTCAAAAAAAGACTGCCCCTGCCAGCTCCGTCATTCCGGCACCGCAGGGGCAGTCTTTTTATCTATCAAACATGTTAGTTTAAATATCTTTTATCGGAAATTCCACTGTCACCACAAACAGATCCGCATCCACTTCAATCCCGAACACACCTCCGCACGCCTCTGTAAAACTCCTGGCAATAGAAAGGCCCAGTCCGCTTCCGCCGTCGGTACGGCTCTCATCTCCGCGTACAAACCGCTCGGTAAAATCAATATCCGACGGGATCTCCTCCTGGGAAATATTTTTTACCGTGGCCCTTGCTGTTTTATTGTCTGTTTTCAGTGTTATGAAAACGCGTGAACCATCCAAGGAATACTTCAGGGCGTTCTGCAGAAGGTTCTGGAAAACTCTGTAGAGACGGCTGCCATCCGCATGGATCACCACTGCCTCTGCCGGAATCTGTGCTTTAACCGTCACAGAGCTTTCTTCTATCTGTTCCTCCATATCAGCCAGTGTCTGGCGGAGAAGCTTGCCCAGATCCAAATCCTCTAGATTTACGGGGAGCTGCTTGGAGGCCGCTTTGCTGATCTCAAAAACATCCTGCACCATGGATTTCAGACGCTGGGACTTTATATCCAGAATGCGGATATAATCCTTGACATCCTCCGGCAGGTTCTCCTCCTGCTTCATAAGTTCCACATAACTGATAATGGAGGTCAGAGGCGTTTTGATGTCATGAGAAACATTTGATACCAGCTCCACCTTCATACGCTCACTTTTCATTCGCTCCGACAGAGCCGTATCCATACCGTATTGGATATCATTTAGCTGCTGGACAGCGTCATACAGGTCCGAATCCTCCGGCACTTTCAGCTTATCCGTCATATTTCCGTCATGGACTTTTTTTATCTGACGGATCAGATCACCCATCTCTTTGGCGAGTATCCGGTTGTCAGATGCATATTGTCTCATCATACCCGCCAGCAGTGCGATCACCGCCAGTGCCACAAGCAGCAGCACCATTGCAAGGCTTCCGCCATTATCATACAAATAATAAGATGACACAAAGCAGGCCAAAGCCGCAATCACTGACAGTACGATTCCGGATATCATCACCGGTGAAAATTTACGGATCATTTTTTTTTGAAAAGGATACTCCATATCCCTTATCTGAAATAATTTCTGTATATCCCTGACCAGTATCTTTCTGGGTTTCTTTCTGTTATATCTGTAATCATTGATCAGGAGATATAAAATCCAGAAACATATCAGCAGCAGCATGGGATTTGCCAATAAAGAATACATCATCGGATACAATATCTCTGATGCATACTCATAGTACCCCCATCCGTAAAAGACACCCATGTAGTTGTTAAGTCCTGCAATTCCTCCCACAATCACAAGAACTGCCAGAGCGACCTTACATTCCAGCCAGATTTTTCCCGTATAAACCGCAAGGAATCTGTCTCCGTCCTTTTTATACTTTCTCAGTGCCAGGTAAACGCCCAGAAGCACGAGTCCGGCAATAAACTCCACGATTTTGGCAATGTAGCTGCGCTTTGCATGTTCCATATTTCGGACTATATCATACAGGCTGCTTGTCCCATAATAACTGCCCGAACTGCCGGAATAATTACCCTGCACATAATTTACCGGAGATTTTATCACTGCCATGCGAACTTCTGCCTTTTTTGTTTTTTCATCCACGGTAAAATTCTTATAGCCGGGAATACGCCACTGGCTGTCATCACGGTATACCCCATCCCCATATACATCTACAGCTTTCTTATCTTTGAATACAGACGCCTTACCCTCTGCAAAGACCATATAAAAATTGTAATCTGAAGGCAGACTCTTTTCTCCCTCTTTCAAAATTCCATTCTCATCGTTGGTATATACAGACTTTCCGTTATACCGGATATCATAGACCAGGTTTTTATCGTTTTTAATCGTCTCATGCACTTGTTTTGCGGAAGTTTTATACTCCCAGTCCTCTGAGGTGTAATCCCCATCCCAAGCCGATTCTGCACTTTCCTCGATTACAGTAGTCGCCGCACTCTCCGCAATGCCGCTTCCCCAGGAGATGTCATAAGAATCATCCAAAGCTGCATCTCCATATCTGCTGTACCAGTCCACCGGGCCTCCGGTCGCCATGGCAAGAAACGTATCCAGATAGTCTGACACAAAGCTGCGAAACTCCTCAGTCTCTTCAAAATCCGCGGCAAGCGCATCCTTAACGCTCACCCCCCGGGGGCCGCTCCCTGTCAGAAAATTCAGGCCGGTCAAGCCACTCTCCACAAGCAGACAAATACTCAGGAAAAACGCTGCCCAGGCTGTTATCACTTTACATTTTTTCGATTTTATATCCAATTCCCCACACCACCTTTAAGTATTCTGGCTCCTTTGGATTCAGTTCGATTTTTTCACGAATGCGCCGGATATGCACCATAACCGTGTTCTCCGGAGCAAATGCCTCTTCTTCCCAGACACGGCAGTAAATTTCCTCTGCGGAAAATACACGTCCCAGGTTCCGCATAAACAGATCCACAATCTTTGTCTCCGTGGCAGTGAGCCGAATGGACTCCCCATCCGCATACAGTACCCGCTCCTCAGCATGATAACAGAGGCGGCCGCTTTTAAACTCCTTTGAGGCGCTGGCTGCATGGATATCTCCCAATCTGGTATAACGTCTGAGATGGCTTTTTACCCTGGCAAGCAGTTCCTGTGAATTGTAAGGCTTTGTCACATAATCATCCGCTCCCATGGAGAGCCCCAGCACCTTGTCTGTGTCCTCACTTTTGGCACTCAGTACGATAATCGGTATATTTTTTCTCTCCCTGATCTTCATAATGGCGGACAGGCCGTCCATACGCGGCATCATGACATCCATCAATATAAGCTGAACCTGGTTCTGCGCCAGAAGATCCAGCGCCTCCAATCCATCATAGGCCCGCAGAACTTTGTAGCCCTCCCTCTCCAGTAAAATAGCTATGGCCTTTACGATCTCTCTGTCATCATCTGCCACAAGAATACATTCGCTCATGTCTCCTCCTCCTTAAAGCTTGTATTTATAATACCCCCTCTGTCTTACAAAACAACTGACAGATTCCTTACAGATTTCTTACAATGCTGTCCTTTCTAAAATAGGAGAAGCACCCGCGGTACTTCTCCTACTGTCTCATACATCCATATTCTTATAAGTATAAAGCATAATCGGCAATTATACAAGGCGAACCGAACTGGCTCCTCTGCCCATTTTACACCCCTGCTATTGCCTGCATGCACATCTTTTCTATTACCCAGACTGATGGCCACATGCTCCGGCACATTATCTCTTCCGTAAATAACAATACTGCATAAACTGCCCTCACGAATCCCGTACTGTCAGTCCCGCCTAAAAGATTATTTTCCTCTACTTTAAATATTATAAATACTGATAAAATAATGCTGTGAATAATACACGTTTTTCGCCCGCAATCTGAGTTTGTAGTTTTACTAATCCCGGCATAATACAAAATACGAATCATATTCTGTTCCATTATGTCCTATTAATTTTTCTTCTGAGCGTTTAAATCCTAAATCTTTCAATGCCGCAATACGTTCTGTCGCTGCTATCGTAGCTTTTGTAGCAATTTTATCACAACCAAACAAGGTATATGCAGGTTCAATTATCAATCTTAATATCTCTATAATCTCACTTGAAATTTCATAGTCACTTCGAATATCTAATCTAAGTAATCCGCAATTTGTAAAATAATCGGCAGCATCTCTGTGGAATAATTCAATTGTTCCGATTGCTTCATCCGTTGTTTTTGATACAATAGCCCACCGAACAAATCCCTGTCTGTTATACTCCCAAAGCCAATATTCTATTGCCTGTTCCATTCTATTTTCCGTTGTATAATGAAAGTCGTCCCCACCACAATTATCACTATTAAAAAATGGTACTGCCTTATCATCAGAGTATACCTTTAATAGATCTTTTTTGTCCTCTTTACTTACCATTCTCAATATATAACTCTCGTTCTCATATTCGGGACAATTCTTATATACATCCACCATACTATTCCTCCTGGAAAAATTCCGAATCTATCGACCTGATACTAACCTTAGTAAAACAAAATCCTCCTAAAAAAATAAGAGAAACGCTGAAAACCAACGTTTCTCCTACCTTTACTTACTGCCGCAGACCGGAATCGAACCGTTTTAACCAATCTCAAATACTGATAGAAAGGGGCTTTGAGGACTTCATCACGGTCTAGGTGTTCAAAAAGTGTTCATAAGTATAATTTTCAC
>NZ_JALIFQ010000030.1:0-55179 GCF_022867815.1 Blautia sp. NSJ-175 | reverse complement strand
TATAGCCTTCTATTTCATTCCCCTGTGATATGGTTCACTCCCTGCCTTGTCAGAAAATTCTCCAGATCATGTTTCTGCTCCAGCTCATAATTTAATGCAGCGTGCATATCTCCGTTGCATTTCGCATCCGGAATCCTCTGCACCGCCTTTGCTGTAGCTTCTGACAAACAAAGAGAACCGTCCAGAGCTTTCAGCATCATGTACTGGAGCTTTTCACGATTCTCTTCTTTCTCATCCTGTTCTCTCTGCCTGCATGCCCGTTCGTTCTTTTCGACTTCCGCCCGTTCTTGGATTCGCTTCTCTAACAACCAGAAACAGAATGCCACGATTGCGGACGGGATACCGGCAGCTATCAATAATTCCATTGGTATCTCCTCCCTGTTATTTCGGATTTTCAGAACTAATCTGCTTCCGTGGCTGTGCTCGGATCTGCATAGGCTGTACCTCCTTCGCTCTTGAATGTTATCTCATCATCGTCACAGTCTACATACTTCCGGCACGCATACTCAACAATGTCAAGATCTGCCTCTATTTCTTCCAGGCTCTTTGTCGGTGTTCCCTTGACCAGAAATACCAGGTCATAGATTGCCGACCAGAGCTTTGAAATAATCTGTAGCTTTGTCATTCTCTTTCTCTTCTCTCTTCCTTTTTCCGGAACAAATGATAATGCGGCTTCTCCTCTCCAAAAAACACCCACCGGATATAATCGTCCAAGAAGATTCCAAGTGCTGACAAAAAGAACCACAGCACTGTGAACTGAGGGCATATCTGACCAAGAATGTTTCCCGGCATATTGCTGTAATCCCACATATGCAGTCCGAGCCACACGTTCAGAATCAATCCGAACAGAAATTCTATTGCTGTGATTCCTGCCGCCGCAATCAACTGTTGCAGAACCAGTGGCATACATCGGTTCTTCTCATTGATTGTACCGCAGATAATGAAACACAGACCTCCGCAGACCACCATTGCCGGGAATGAATAACCCCGGAAGATGATCTCCAGCAAATAATAAATGCTCCCTCCAAAAAGAAAGAGCATTGGATACTTGATTATGTTTTTCATTACGAGATACCTCCGGATGCCAGAATCTTCATGTAGTCTTTCAGTACTTCATTCTGGAACTCTTCCGGAATTTCTGCACCCCACTGGATCTGCTCCAGATCACTTGCTTTCTCTGCCGACTTGATCCACATATTCATGGCATTACAGTATGTCGTATTATAGGACACGAAAAACATTGCCCGGTCAACGATATTCTGCATATCTGCCGCAGTGAAATATTTACATGGCTGTCCGTCTTCGTGATACTCTAACTTCTCCATACCGGCTAAGAGCTGCATTTTCTTTCCGAATAAGTTGATCTGGTCTTTTTCGGTCAAGCTGAAATGCTCTGTGCCGGTTGAGATTTCAACATCAATCCCGGCATATATTGTCTTCTCACATGCCTCACTCGCATTGCTGTAAGCCTGCATACGCAGTTCCTCCAGACTGTATCTATCTGCCAGCTCTCCCTGTGTAATCCCTTCGCCTTTGCTGTACCAGTAGTCGAAATCTTCCTCAATAGATTCCTTCGATGCTTTCTCGCCGGTCACTGCAAAATACACTTCATCTGCTGTATACTGGATTCCCTTGTTCTCTCCAACATCTTCCGCATCCTGCTTCTGAATGTTCTTTCGCAAAAATACGTCTGCTACACCGGAGCTTCGCAGGTAATATTCCATGCTTTCAATTTGTTCTGTGCTGCATATTACTGTCAACATGCCAATGCCTCCTTTGCTCTGTTTCTTTTACTGAGATAGCTCAGTCTTCTTTTGCAATATTTCTGTAATTCTTCAATTCCATATTTCTCCATAAACTGATGCAGGTTGCTGTTCTTAAACCAACCGTAATAAGATACTGCTCTCTGTGCCATCCTCTGGGTTACCTCATATCCTTTCATCAAGTAGGTTTTGACTTTCTTAAAAGCTCTCCTGCCCTTTAAAAAGATATGATCTCTCAGCACTGTGCAGGTTCTCTTGTACACATATCCTGCCAGATCCGCCGGGCAACCGTGGCTCACTCCATACTTGTCCTCATATTCGACATAATAGAACCTCCACGATTCCTTAAATTCCAGATGCAGTTTTTCTTCCAGGCACTGCTGTATTTTCCGGAATGCCATCATAAGATATTTCCGATTAGAGCCACTCAGAAACACATCATCCATGTACATTGCCTGGTGGCTCAACAATCGGACCTTGACCGGACCATTTCTGCGTGACCTTCTGGTAACGGTCAATTTGCTTTCTGCATAATGATACAGATAACTCATATAATAATTTGCCAGGTCTTTCGAGATAACTGAACCGACAAACAATCCTTTGTCTTTCTCTTTCATTATCAGCAACAGTTTTCTTGTCAACCACAACAACGGCTTATTCTTGTGAATATCCCTTTCCAACATTGCTATCAGCACATCAATGTCTATATTCTGATAGCATTTCCGGACATCACACTGAATCGCCACTTTCGTCCCCTGTGGATCTGTCCGAATCCACTTCTCAATTCCTTTCTTCGTATAGAGCTGACCTCTGCCTTTGATGGATGCACACTGCCATGTTCCGAATTTCTTCTCAAACAGTTCCTGCAGCCCAAGGTCTGCCAGATGGTCAAATATCTGGTGCTCATACGATTCTATCTCTAAGTTCCTTTCTTTCTGCTTTGCCCCTTCAATGACTGTCCTTGATACGGTCGGCGGCAAACTCAATTCTCTATTCATCAATCTGTTATTTAATTCCAGTGCCAGATTGTGCACTGCTCCATCAAGCATATGCTTATTTCCAGTTTTCAAGAGCTTTAGAATCTTCCCAGGCGTATACTCGCAATGTCGGGAAAGCAGATTCCGTATATCCCGGCGTTTCCACTTTCCCTTAAAGCAATTCCGTATCGCCAGCTCCATCATCGAAATATCTTCGATATCTACATTCTTACAATACGTCTTCATCTATGTAAATTTCTGAATACTCCTTCTGAATCTCAAGACCTTTCGGTTTTACTACTAAGCCCACTCCGTACCCACTGTGTTACGAAGTCCGGTTACCCGGTGCTGGTTCGACAATTTTGCACACGTGCAGGATGCTTTTCAGCATGCCGGATCAGTTTCAGATGCTGTCCGGCGAAGTACGGCATACCTCGAATAATTATTCAGAGTGACGAGCCGAGATGTTCCAGTTGCCGTTACCGAGCCAATTGTTCAGATTGGCAATCCGCAACCCGGCATTCGACCTGTTCCTCAGGTTGCCGAGCGACAGGAACTCCCCGGATACCGTAAATCCCTATATCATACATTTATTAGTTACAAAAAATTATAAGGGGCGATCCCCTCTTTGGGGCTACGCCGCCAAATTCACCCCCATAGACGATGCCCAGTCTACGACTGATCCTCGTCTTCCAGTGAGAGAAGGACGAGCCGAGAAGGACCAGAGGCCGCCACCGAGCCAACCGCCCAGATAGGCAACCCGCACCCCGGCAAACGACCAGGACCCCAGGGAGCCGAGCGACAGGAACTCCCTTGTGCCGTTGGCACGAGTTCCTGTATGTACCGCATCCCCAAATCGCTTATTACTGTCTCCACCGTACTCCGAAGCCATCCTAATGTGTGGGAAGTTGACATCAAAACCAAGGTTTTTGATATACTTCCATGCATTTCCGGAATCCGGAATCACATACCCCAGTTTCTTGTAATGCTCATTGATTGCGGTAGCAAAATACTTGCAATCGTAGCAGGTGTAAATTTCCTGCTGGTACGTGTCTGCCTCTGCATCATAAACACCGTTCAGTATCACGTCAGAACGCACCACATACTGTCCAAGTGCAAACTCGATACCAAGGAACTTGAACGGCTCTTTTCCATTCGTATTGCTGTATGGCGATCCGCAAGTTCCCTTGACCTTATCCGTTGAACCGGTATGCCACGGCATAGTCGAAATACATGTAGTTGCAGACGTGTTAAACGTCACTCCTCCATTATCAACATATAATGCGTAATTTCCGGAATCATCATCCAGCGGCTCAATCTTCGTTACTTTGACACGATTTGCTAGATTATGCATATGAGACTGACCTCGGTCTTTATTCGTACTGCTTCCCATCTCTCCGATGGATACACAACATCCGATTGGAAAATATTCCGCCTGTTTTTTGGTCAAGATGATTCTTTCAACATTCTCTTCTGCAACTGCCGCCATATACTGATCGGAAAATCCTGTACATCCTACCATGACAGCCTGTGAGTTCATATTTGCGAACACAATCATGAACAGTGTTTCCCAGATTTCTGCATCTGAGCAAGTCTCTCCGCAATACTGGTCACCACGCTTCCGGAAGGTTGCAATCTGTCCATTATGTGACACATTGTATGCCGGGGCGAATCCAGGAAGCGAATAATACGAACCGTTAAAATTGACAGCCTGGTGCTTCGGGATCAACACATATGGTCTTACCGATCCATCTGGTCTAATCGCTGCCGTGTACGGGATAAAAGGAAATCCCGGATACTCAGATTCTCTCCACGAATCCGTAACCGAGATTTTTGTTCCTTTCTTTCCAAGTGGTCCCATAATTCCCACCGTATCAATAATCGTCCGGATATACCCGGTTTTGAGGGCAATACATACATCTCCCTTTGTTCCGTCTGACCGGAACTCCGGTTCTCCTTTGACTGCCGTAATATGAAGCTCTCCGTCTTCATCGGCATAACCATTGCACTCAATCGGCTTAAACAACGGGATATCATCATACGGATTCTCATTTCTTACAGCATTTGTGGACGGAACCGGTGTTGCAACATCTGCATTGTCGTCTTCCTTTGTGCCAGTGCAGACCATTGTTTCATCTGCATCCTCAAAAAACACAGAATACGTTCTTCCATCGTAATTACGGAACATCATTGGATAGCAATCATCCCTTACGGATGCCGCCGCCTGTTTCGCCTCTTCCGCCTGCGTCAGTGCTTCCTGCGTTGCTGCTTTGGCGGCTACTGTTGCCTGATTTGCATTTTCAGTCGCCGTATTTGCTGCTGATGTCGCCTGCGCAGCCTGTTCTGTAGCATCCGATGCATTTTTTACTGCCGCATTTGTTTTCTCTATAGCATCATTTGCATTTGTTGTCGCAGTCTTAGCCGCTTCTGCCGACTGATTTGCTAAAGACGTTGCTTCTGTTGCAGATTTCGTAGCTGCTGATGCATTGTTGGCTGCTGTATTCGCTGCCGTTATAGATTGCTGGATCGCTGAGTCAATCTGTTTTGCAGAATCTACTACCTTCTGTAATGCCGCCTGCTGAGTTTTACTATTTGACGTAGCTTTTTCGGTAGCGGCTTGCTGAATTTTAGAATCCCCTGTAGCTTTCTCTGTGGCTGTCTGCTGTGTTTTTCCATTCTTGGTAGCATCTTCAAGTGCTGTCTGCTGTTTCTTGCCATCGGAAATGGAAGTAGCCAGATCCTGCAACGCTTTCTGGACTTCCACAGATTTTGCATCAATCGTATCGACCTGTTTCTTTACTGCCGCCGCCGAAGCATCTACACTTTCTTTGATACTATTGTAGCTTTCGTTCTCCTCATGGATTTTCTGCATGCAGGAGATAAAAGCACCTCTTACTTCTTCACCATAGACCGCATTTCTGAGCTGATCTATCTCCTGGGAAATATCTGCCATTTAGTCCACCTCCGTTTCCTCGACAATCTCCTTCGTTTCAATAATCACCGGGGCTTCAGATGGAGCCTCTTCTGTTCCTGTCATTTCCGGTTCTTCTGTTTCCTCCAGAACAGCTGGCTCCTCGAACGTCCGGATCAGTTCTGCTTTCTCTTTCTCAAAAGTCTCCTCTTTTTCTTTGATCTGGGCTTCGTAATACTCCTTCAGTTCTTCCTCGTACCTTGCAGTATCGTCTGCCAGCTCATTTCCGGCATTGGTTCGGATCTCAGCCAGGATTCCACTCAAAATTCCCTCTGCCATAAAAATAGGCAGCCCGTAAGCCGCCATCGTATTTCCAACCTGCCTTGTCAGAGCTTGTTTTGCATCTGCATAAATCACGCTAAACGGTCTGGTTGGTTTCTTTCTCTCTTCCATCTTCTACCTCCTGCTCTCTTTTGATAGTTCCTATAGCTACACTGTTTTTTGCTGCTTTTTTAGGTTCTTCGCCTTTCGGAAATATAAGTTCCATGCTCTCACCTCCTAATTCCAGTAACCGACAATAATTCCGTTGTATACTCTCAAATGAGAATACGTCCAACTATTACCATTGTTTGTTATCTCGCACACAATCGGTATCGCTCCGCTAAAAGCCGTATATCCTCCTGCCGATATGCTTCCAATTTTGAAATTTTTTAACGTATACCAGTTTCCAATCAAATTGCACCCCAGATTCACTCCGTATTCATCGTAAATACTGTTTGCTCGGCTAAAACACAACATAGTAGTGTAGGAAGTTGCTGAGGAACTTGCTTTTTGAGCAAATGCCATATACTTTCCTTGCGGTTCCAAATCAAACACTAATCCCTTATGAGCATTGTTCCCTGACCACTGGTTTGTGCCAATCGCTCCGACATAATATCCATCTCTGTAAAAGTGATTACCCGTTTCATCGAATACAGCACGTTTCTTAGAGTTCTCTACTCCGTAATTGTAAATAGCGATCTCTCCTGGGTTTATCTGCACGTATTTTGAGTTTTTGTTAAAAGCTATAATCACGTTGTTGTAATACTGCGTGATGTAAGAGCCCATTTCACCCTTGCTCACTTTTGAAGTGATACTCTCAGCATTTTGCTTGATGGAAGAAGATAATGTCCCTTCTTGTGATGTTGCCCTCTTCACCTCTGACTCAATAGAATCTTTCAAAATCGTCAACTGCGATTCTGAGTATGCAGACATATATCCCAGGATTTCCACGTCCGTAATATACACCGTGGTATTTGCTACATAATTGTAAAAATACGTGTTGAAATACGATGGCGTTGCATATGAAGTGAACTCAAATTGCGTCCACTCGTCACTCAACTCACCTGCTTTGGTATAAAATGACTTTCCATCTATGCTTAGCCGTATTCTGGCAGTAGCTGAATCTTCAGTATCGCACGCAGCTTTGAATCTAACTGTGATATCTCCTCGCTTCTCCCATGGTTTTTGATACCACGAAATATTATATGTCGAAGCGGTATTTTCTATCTTTGCGCAACTCTTACTGTCAAAAGTCGTCTGTGTTATCTGCGTTGTATCGCTTCTTTTCCAGCCAGTAAACTTATCATCGTTATTTGAGAACTTTCCATTGCTACAATAGTTATGCAGCGAATTTTCATAGAGATCTGACACCGAAGCCGACACTTTGCCAACTTCTACATCTATCCTGGCATTCAGATCATCCAGTAGTTCCTGCATGTCTCTCAGACATCGGATGTTCGTGAGATACACCACTGAACCGGTATATCCGTAAACCGTGATTGCTACAGACTTAGCCGCTTTGGTAATCTTCACTTGCTTACTGTAGGTGTGAAATTCATCCGCACTATATCCACTGAAATATTCTGTAGACTGGTTCTCCGAGAATCCGTACCGTACATAAGACGGGCGGTACTTTGAGCCTTCCGGATATGCAGCCTCAACAGCAATCTTATAATTGCCAGCTTCCAAGCTTCCCAGGCTCTGCGACAATGTTACAGAACCATTTGCAGAGAACGTCAGCTTGATCGCATTCATATTTAGGAACTCCGCTTGCTCAATCGTGCAACTACCAGTTATGCCGGATGCAGTGAACTTGCTTTTATCAAGTGTCTCTTGCTCACCACCAACTATATAGTTCTTCCGGGCAACCGTTTCCTTTACACTTCGTACAGATAGCGAAATCTTATTCTCCAGGTTGGAAATGGAATTCTCAATCTCCTCTCTGGCTACTCTGACTTTTTTATCAGCATGATTCTTCGCCGCTGTCTCACTCTCTGTTATCTTCGTTTCTACCGATGTCCGGTATCCGGCATCCAGCGATTCTGTCTTGACGGAATTTACCAGAAGCATTTCACCATTGATCTTCCCGTCCATGGTAAGTGCTACTCCGTCTATTGGTCCGTCATAACCCTGGCTGTAATGTGCCAGACCACCAAGCCCCCATCTCCACAGGTTCTTAGCTTTCTCCTTATACTCTGTATCATCAGCAACAACAAACTCATTCGGTGTGTGTATTGCGTATCCACTGGCTACCTGTTTGTTTATGAGGTCTTGTGCGCTTCTGAGAGCCTCCTGCAAGATTTCTGACTTACTCGGCAAGGATTTTATCGTCTCTTCCATTTCAGCCGTATTCTGGCGGTTTGACGATGTGTAGGAAACAGAGCTTGTTTCATCTCCAAGCGTTACCGTATTATCTTTGAAGCTGGTAATATAGGTCTTCTTTTTCGTCAGAGGAAACTCTTTATCCAGACCGTTCGGCGTTGACGTACATTGAATCTTGTTTCCTACCTCAAATCTTTGGAAGGAATCATCTTTCAGATTCAGATCTACTGCTTTCAATTCCAAAATCATCTTCTCAAACTGAGCAGACTTCAGATATTCTTCGCCTTTCTTCAACAGATTTTCCGGAAGAGATACATCATCCCACGTAACTGTCTTATAAATCTTTCCATATTCTCTTACAGCATTATCATCTGTTACATAGTCAACGCCTCCATTGATGCTTGCGATTGTTATTCGCTGATCTGAGATGGCTTCCAATGACGGATCCTGGTCTTCTTCGTCCAGCTTCGCTCCCAGCGGAATTACGCATGTGACCAAATCAGATGCATCCATGTTCTTCGAGAAGTCCAACAGATTCTTTCCAAAACGGATGCCCTGAGTATTCTTTGTGTAATAATCTTCGTCTGCTAAGTAGTCCAAGACTCTTAGACCATCTACATGCCGGATAACCAGATGTCCTCCAAGTCTGCTTATCAGTTTCTCTTTAAAAGCTGTCCTGGTGTCTTCGTAATTGGAATATCGATACAGCGAATCATTGGAATCCTTAACAGTAACCCGTCCGACAGTAAACTGTTTTCTTTCCTCTACCTGTGAATTGTGAATATCTATCAGATCCTGCACGTATGCTTTCACTGAGATGTTGTGGTATACCTTCGGTCTCTGGATGCTGTCACATAAAAAGGCAAGTTCCCCCTCTACGAACACTTTCTTTGTTCCGGAAAAGTTTTCATCGTCATAAAGCACTCTTCCGTAAAACTCCGGCTCATCATCCCGGTAAAAAATAATATCCGTTGTCAACTTCTTAACCTTATCGTAATACGGATGATTCGAGTATACGCTGAAAGATGCAGAACCGTTGATGTTATCACCCACTTCAAAGTATGGCTTCCCTCCAACCGTCAGTGCCTTTACCCTGGAATCATGCAGCGTGTATTCCGTGCCGTCCACATAGGCTTTAATCGTATACATCTACAGCATCCCTCCTCTGTGAATCAGCGTAACTTTGCCTTTCCCCTGGAAATATAGGTCATTCGACCCCTTATACAGAATTAGGTCGTACATGATATTTTCACCAACAGATATTGAGTATATCGAGTTACGGTATCTCACTTTCATTTCTGCATTTGATACAATTCTGAGCGTTTCATTGTGAACCCAGCCGTCCAAAGTGACTTTCTGCCAGCTGGATGAAGCATTGATCGTGATGTCTGACGTATTCCGGATCACTCCATTGAGGAAGTTGAATGTATCCCACTTCCACGGTTCGTCTGACGATGCAACGCTTATCTTATATGGCTCGCATGTGCATGTGACCGCTATCTCAGCTGTAACATCATTTGACTTGCTGGTATCAACCTCACATCTTCCGACATAATAGAATCCCTTATCCGTATCCAGGATAATCCTCTTTTCTACTCCCTGGATGTCAGAAGCAATCTGGCTAATCAGACCGCTCCATTTTTCATAACTACAGTTCCTTACTCCAAATGTGAATTTCAATTCACGCATTTCATACTTGATACCGCCGTTCTGAGCTTCCGTAAGGTCGAGATCGCCATTCATGCCCGGTACGCTCACATATTCAGTTTTTGCTTTCGGTATTCCGATTTCTATCTTCTTGAGCTTTAAGCCCCAGTCCCGGAACGAATGCGTTTCATCAAACGTGATTCCCACTCCCGACATGATTAGCCTCCTCTCTTCTTGTGTGTATCAATTCTTGCCATGTTTTCATCCACAATCGGTGTCGTAGCTTCTCCAATTTCCCGGCTATCCAGGTCTACATGCACATGTGTCTCTCCGTTGATCTCTACCGTTGTGTCTCCGCTTTCAAAAACTTCTTGTTTTTCTTTTTCCACTTTGTATGCTGTGCTGACTTTTTTATCCACCGCAATCTTTCCAGTTTCCACATTAACAGCAGTCTGCATCCGCTTTCCAAGAGCTGACATTTCATCGTCCATCTGCTTATACAGATCTGGCATTTCAGCTTCAATACCTACTCCGATACCAGGTGGAATCCACTTACCGATTTCATCAGCAAATACTTTTGACGGAGAATGAATACCCAGTGCGCTCTTCACACCATCAACGATTCCAGAGAAGAACGATGACACCTGTCTTCTGAACCAACCGGCGGCATTACAAATTCCGTTCCATACACCCATTACGATGTTGTAGCCTACGCTTGCCATCTGTGAAGGTAAGGAAGCCACTCCATTTATAACAGCACTACACAGATCAGATGCTGCTTGTCTTCCTCTCGCCACCATGTCGGAGCCCCACTGGATCACTTTCTGGATGGTGTTACTCAACCACGTCCAGATTTTTCCCGGTAACTGTGAGAAGAAATTAACGATTGTGTCTATCGTATTAGCTCCAACTTCTCTTGCTTTCTGTAGGGTATTAGAGCCCCAGGTCACAAATCTATTGAATGCGTCCGTCAGCCAGTTCCAAATTTTGCCAGGTAGCTCAGAGAAGAATGTAACAATACTGTCTATGCAGTTGCTTGCCACCTCTCCGGCTTTCTGGAGCATCTGGCTTCCCCACTCAACAAATTTGTTGTAGGTATTTACCAGCCAATCCCATATTTTTCCTGGCAATTCAGAGAAAAACGTGGTGATATTGTCAATCATCTGAGGAACATTCGTTGCGATCCAGTTGATCACATTTGCTCCCCATTCAATCAGCGTACCGATCACAAATCCAATCGCATACCCGATTTTATAAGGCAATTCGGAGAAAAACTGTACGATTGAATCAATAATCTGTGTTACAACTTCCGATGCCGTTTCCAGCATTGAAGCTCCCCACTCAGCAAAACTCTCTGCCAGTGAGCTAATCGCATCTATGATTTTTCCTGGCAATTCGCAGAACCACTCAATCACAGAGTCAATAAATTCCCCTGTGTTATCCAGGACACCAGAGCCCCATTCAGCGATAGCCGAACCAAGTTCGCTTAGCTTATCCGGTATGCTCTGGAAAAATTCTACAATCTGATCCCAGTGTTCCTTGATGACCACAACCGCCGTTGCAACCGCAGCTACAATTCCGGCAATCGCAGCAGCCACCAATGCAGGTGCACCCAGGATAACCGCTCCAACGGCCGCCAGCGCAATGCCGACCACCATAAGAGCTTCTTTTACAGCACTGAAGCCGTTCACGAACATATCTACGAAATTGGTAACTGCAAGAATCGCTCCGGCAATAATAGAACCAATTCCGGCTATGGTAGAACCGAACTCTGCAAAGAATCCGATTACTTTCTGTACCGCTCCACCAATAGAACTGAAGATACCAGCAATCTTAGGAAACTCCAGCTCCAGGACTTCCATGAGCGAACCGGCTCCACCACTCCAGAGTGCGAATCCTTCTACGACTTTTCCGATGACTCCGGAAATTCCGCTAATTCCACCCTTTAATGTCTTCAGTATGGAGAATAGTGTGCTTAAAGGCTGAATAACACTTTGAGCAACGTTTAAAGCTGCGATAGAGCCAGCAATCACACCGATTGCATAGCCAACAGCCTCCAGTGCTCCAGGATCAGCTCCGTCAATCACGCTGAACAGGTCAGAAACCACATCTACAATTCCCTGGATTATAGTGCTTGCCGAATCTATGAATCCGTTAAGGAATCCTTCGATCAGTGAAGACACGCCAGGAAACTCTTCGCTCAGTCCTTCACAAAATCCAGCTACGAAATCTTTTGCAGCCTGGATGATAAGCGGTGTATTTTCCTGCGCCGCCTCGCCAATTTTGCCAAGCATTTCTCCAAATGACTGACCGATTTCCTCAGAGTGGTCACTCAGAGCCTGTAGAAATTCCGTAAATAAATAAATGCCGGCAGACCACATGTCACCAGCTACATTCATGATTGCTTTTACAAGTTCAGCAACTAAAGTTGCTCCTGCTTCGGCAAATTCTTCCTGATGCTCCATGATGGCATTTATAAATGTGCCTACCAGATCTTCCGCTACTCCGATCAGTGTCGGTGCGGCATCTACAGCCATCTTTGCCAACTCAGCGATAGAATTTCCGAACGCTTCAATCAGACCGTCAAATCCCTTTTCAGCCATGGCTTCGTTCATATCCTCAACCATGCTAGTTATGGCTTTGACCGTCTCTTTCATTGGTTCCTGTACTTCTTCATACAGGGCGATACCTACAGACTCTAATGCACTCTTGCAGAGCGTGATAGCTCCCTGCAGGTTATCGTTCATGGTGTCAGCCATTTCTTTAGCTGCACCGTCCGCATCGTAGATAGAATCCTCCAGCTTCTGGTAATCTTCATCTGATGCATTTACAATGGCAAGCAATCCACTCATGGCTTCTTGTCCACCAAGAGCTGATGCCATTTGTGCTTTCTGCGCCTCTGTCAGTCCGGCAAAACCGGAACGAAGGTCTTTCATAACCTCTTTCAGAGACTTCATGGAGCCATCACTGTTCGTCAGAGATACTCCAAGCTGATCCATAGCTGCCTTTACTTCATCGGTCGGCTTAGCCATTCGGCTAAAGATAGACCTCAGAGACGTACCAGCCTGGCTTGCTTTGATACCGGAGTTTGCCATCAAGCCGATTGCTGTAGCACAGTCTTCAACACTGAATCCCAAAGCCCCAGCCACAGGTGCCACATACTTAAACGTCTCACCCATCATTCCTACGTTCGTGTTGGAATTGGATGCTGCCTTTGCAAGTACGTCTGCAAAGTGTGTGGCGTTGGACACCTCTTTCGTGTATCCGTCCTTGATGATCGTTGTTGTTCCGTCAGCCGCCAATCCAAAGGCGGTCATAGCATCGGTGACAATATCACTGGTAGATGCCAGGTCTTCTCCAGATGCCGCAGCCAGGTTCATGATACCTTCGATACTGTTCAGCATATCTCCGGTCTTCCAGCCAGCCATTGCCATATACTGGAACGCTTCAGCACTTTCGGTAGCTGAGAACTTCGTCTTGGCTCCCATCTCTTTTGCTTTTTCTGCTAGTTGCTGAATTTCTGTAGCAGAAGCCCCAGAGATGGATTGAACCTTACTCATTCCAGCTTCAAAGTCAGAACCGACCTTGATTGCAGCCGCACCAATACCAGCAACTGCTGATGCAGCACCTCCGATGACTGCTGTAGTAGCTTTGATTGCGCTACTTGCAAGTCCAGATAATTTACTCAGTCCGGCTTGGAATCCGGAACTATCTATGCTGGTATCAAACTTCAGCGTACCATCATAGCCCATGCTCTCACCTCAATTCTTCGGCTCAATCATCGGCTCGTAATGGCACTACTTGATCTGTTTTCCGTCTTTAATCTTTAATTCAAAACGAGCATGGCAGTTTCTTCCTTTGCAGGATACCATCACACCCGAACACTCCGCTGTCTCTTCAAAAAACAGCGGCATTTTATATTTACACAACGGGCACTCCACCCGTATCATTTTCTTCTTTACATCTTCAATAGCCAGTCACCTCCTACAGCAGTCCCGTAAGGTCCCCACCATTCATAAGGGCTTCTGCTATTGCATCTACTTTTTCTTCCTCGTCAGCAGGTAACGGAAGAGCATACAGCTCTTTCTTCTTGCGGTAGAAATCTCTCTGCTCTTTTGTCATATTCGCATTGATATCCACACTCCGGTATTCCATAATTTTACAGAACTCCAAGTCAGAGGATAGTGTTCTCAGCAAGGCCTTGAACTTCCACCAATGCAGATACTTAATATCCTGCAGATCAATGTGATACTGAGTCAGAAATGCTGAGTAGATATAGTCATCATCATGCTCAAAAGAATAGATCCTCTGAACTTCTGAAGCTCCTTCTACTGAACCAGCTCTCTTCTCTCTCCACCTCTTGCCACAGGCGTAGAACCACAGCAGTTCATCTACCGCCGCTTCCAGATTATCCGGAATAACTGGATAAGCCAGTTTCAGTCCTTGCATTGCTTTTTCCGAATCCGAAAGCTCCGAATCCTGCATCAGCATTTCAAACAAAATAAAGGTGCGGAAATTTGATTCTATCTCATACTCCACACCTTCAATTTCTACTGTTTCCGGAAGATAGTCTATAAGCATGTTGCAGTCGTGGTTCATGAATTATCACGACCATCCGCATTGCCGATCTGTGTCACTGTTGCTCTGTTCTTGCCATGCTTATTTTTCTTATCGTCCTGTCTTCTCTGGGCCCGGTTCATATTGTACTTGTTAGTGAGTGCAGTAGCCTGGCCTTTCATCTTGTTAGCCTCAGAAGAAACAATTCCAAATGCATCCATGCAAACCAACAGATTATCCTTGCCCTTGAACAGCTTTTCGGATGTTCCTTCTCCAAATATTTCATCGAAGAAGTCTTTCACGATTCCGCACGTTTCCCGGATGCCTTCTGCATTTGACAACTCCGTATGTTTCTTAGCTTCCTTTGATCTTTCCACTACCTTGTCAAGAGACTTCTCGTATACTTCCATCGTGTCTGCATCGAACAGATCTAATTCTAATTCCTGTCCACGAATCTTTAACATGCTCATATTACTTTACCTCCAAATTCTAAGCCGTAGCTTCTTCAAATGTCTGTGTCTTTGTGTTGAAATATCCGTCAACCGGATCTCCTATTGCATTGAGGTTTCCACTCATGCTCTGTTTCTTTTCTCCGGATACTCCGCTCAGCTCTGCGGATACCAGGAACTTTCTGGCCGCAAATGTGTTTTCAACTGGTGCAGAAGCACTCATCTTCTGATCCCAGAGTTCTACACGGCAGTATTCAAACTCTGCATCGCTTCCTGTCAAATGGTTTCTGCCGACATGGTACAGTGCGTTGACTGCATCCTGGTCCTTGATAAGTCGTGCCTCAAACGGAAATACCGATGTGTAAGACACGACAGATGAAGACGAAGATGCTTCGCTTACATACTTCTCAGATTCACTCTCTGCACCGAATGTTTCATCCAGAGTTGTGAATCCAACTCCCATCAGCACCCACTTTGCTTTCTCAGACGTTCCAATATTCAGAAAGTCCGCAAACTGGTGTCTCTGCACCACATCTCTTTTGCTGTTGGTATTCTCTGCCATTGTTTCATGCCTCCTTAAAATACAATAATCGCAAGGAAATCTGATACCTTGCATTCTTCATAGCTCCATCATAGATATGTCCCGGCGAAAGTACTTCTATCTCCTCAGCACTCATTCCTTCTGGAAGCTCCGGAAGGTTACCGATAAGGCTCTGCTCTTCCACCCACTCGGCAAGCTCTTCATAAAATGTGCTGTTGTCAATATTCTGAAGCCGATCCATGCTGTAAAATTCTCTGGATCCGAACTGAAACTGAAACTGCCGCTCAGAACTGCCGTCCACATATCTTTCAATAATCGGGTCAGATATCCCCGTTTCTATGGTATATTCCACCGGCTCTGTTCCCAGGGCATCTACCCGGAATACACCATCTTTCAGTAACGGGCAGTTCAGAAAATAATCTGATACGCCCTGTATAATACTTTTCGTTGCCATGCGACCTCCTAGATTTTATCCGCTCCACGCAAAATATCTTCTTTTTCAGCCACTTTCATTCTCTCAAACCAATGCGCTCCACGGTTCGCATCATACGGTCTGGTGTCAGACGTTGCATAATACTGTACAGCAGCATACTTGGCTATATAATTCACTTCGCCACTGCCGATGCTCGTTCCCAGCTTACCAGATTTCTCCAGCATACCTGTTTTGATCGGGACTCTCGGACTACATCGTCTCAGTACCTCTGAGTCTATGAACATTTGCTTCTTGGTAAATTGAGCATTTCTTCTTGCCGCAAAGTCTGAGTTCCATGTCAGCTCTGCTTTTCCATTCTTGGTAGTAACGATTGAGCCTCTTGGTGTTGTAATCATCTTCAGTGACATTATGCTCCTCCTACCCTCCAGTGCTTTGTCCGGTCAGTTCCTCTGAGCGTGTTGTCTGCATATTCTGTGATCGTCACAAAATCTTCATCATGCTGTCTCAGCTTTGCAAGGTCTTCTATTGCTTCCTTCAAGATAACTCCGTGCTGAAAACTGAACGTGTCGAATACCCATTGGTCAGCAACTTCAAGCTGTCCACGCACAATATAAGCGTTCTTCTGGATAGTCCAGTACCTTTCTGCATCTTCATCCGACAGCTTCTTATACTCTTCTTCACTTATATATTGCTTTCCACCTTCTACGATTGCTGTGTATGGAATCCGGATCACGCACTGTGCTGTGCCCTTCCGGACTGTATCCGACACTACCTGTCCTTTGCTTCCGTACCAGGAAACTCCCAAGATTCTTGTTGCATAGAACTTTTCTCTCCGATCAGCTCCGATTCTGAGATTGAAGATCGTCACATCACTGTTTGTCGTCATACTCTTTCACCCACCCTCTATACAGCAGTCCGGTGTTTGCCAGGTATGTCCTAACCGTTCTGTACATCTCACTGCGTACAGCCGAATAACTTCCGGCATCTGCATAGCTGACAGAATATCCATCGTTAGATTCTGACTTTACAACAGCTTCGTTCTTCTCTCTCTGTATCGCAATGGAATCAGCAGCACTACAGATTGCATCTCTAATCGAATCCGTGAGCATTGGCAGTTTCGGTATCCGTCCAAATGTGATCTGATTCACAAAAGCTTCAGCAAACTTCTCGGCTCGCCTGAAATCTTTCTCAGTTTTGATGTGAACACCGCCATACTCTTCCTTGTAGTACGTAAAGTCCACATATGGACTCGTTATAGCCTCCTGGTTCATCCAAACACTCCCTTCTGGTAAAATGGTAAGCTATCGAAAGATAAATCAGTTATTTGCCGGATTTACGTCCTCTTGCGAAGCTGATTCTTTTTTACCGGTCTTCTTTTCTTTTGCAGGACTTGTGCTCGCTCCGACTTCTTCATCCAGGTTCTCCAGGGAGTAGCCCATTCTTTTGTAGTATCCTGCCTTTCTTTTGGGAATCCGGCAGGAACTCCCACCTTTCGTTGCTAAATACATAGGCTACCTCCTACTCTGACTGCTTTGAAGTCTTGGTTGTCTTTTTCTTTCCGGAATCTTCGGAAGCCGGTGCAGCTGATCCCATTGTAGCCTGTGCCTGGATTGCTGCTTTCAGCTCTTCGTTCTCTTTCTGGAGATCTGCAATCTTTTTATCGGCATTCTCCGCATACAGAGTAGCCTCCGTCAGCTTAGCTTCCAGCTCAGAGATTTTCTCTTCGTGATTGACTACTGTTTCAGACGCTCTTGTCAGATCTGCTTTCAGATCCTCATTCTCTTTCTGGAGCTTATTGACCGTTTCCTGGGCTTCAGCAACAGAAGTAACTACCGCCTTCATAACTACTTCTCCGTCTTCGTCAGTCACTTCATAGCCCATCTTCGCATACTCTTCAGCTTTCTCTTCCGGGATTCTGAGTACACGGTTTTTCTTCTTGACGATATAACTCATATCTATTCTCCTTTCATCGCCCCACCAGGAAGAACCCGGCAGGGCATATCTGATCCTCTTACGCCTCTACTGACATCTGGATAGCTTTCTTCTTGTTTGCCAGAACAAATACATCCTCATGGGACTCTTCGTAGTAAACATACTTGCCTTCTGAAAGAGCAGACGGCTCGTCCAGCTTAGAGAACTCATAAGAAACCGGTGTGATTACTGCAAGAGGGTTAATCAGCATCATATTGATCTGTTTAGCTGAAGCAGCTACTTTCCAGCCCTGTGTGAAATCGTACAGAGTCTTCATCAGTTCAGATGGAACTTCCTCGATCTGAACTTCATCCAGGGACTTGATAGCTCTGGACAGCTTATTCTGCTTACCAACGTCCAGTGTTCTGTAGATTCCCTGGGCGTTCTTAATCAGAGTATTCGTTGCCGGATTCACATACAGGATCAGTCCCATCTTCGGAACTCTACCTTCCGACATCTCTTCCAGCATCTTGTCATAGACAGTCAGAATATTCTCTTCTGTAAGAGGTTCTGTATTAGCCTTCTCTCCAGATGCTGTCCAGTCTGCATAAATCTTGGAAACGGTATATGCATCCATCTCCGGGAACTTCTGCTCTTCATTGAACACTCTGGTGATATTCGAGATCGTTGTTACCTGGTTTGTCTGCTGTACATCTCTCGGATGGACCAGTGTAGACCACTTTCTTTCATTCTCCAATGTCAGTGGAGTCCAGCTGTTGTCATAGTTTCTTGCGGCCGTGGCAATGGTATCTCTTGTAGAGTCCACACGACCTGTTACGGAAATGCTTGGAATCTCGATGGTCTTTCCGTTAAGCCATCTGAATCTTCCATTGTTCGGAGTATTATAGAGCGCTCCGAAGTATAACGCATACGGAAACGCCTGCTCCAGTGCTCTCTGATATTCTGTTGCGTAATTGATTGCTTTCGCCATGTTAAGTTACCTCCTGTTAATCTCTTTTTCTTACTCCAGAAAATCCGAAGTTAAACATGTTGCCCTTCGGTTCCTGTGTCTGTGAATTGGTTCCTGTTGAGAAGTACGGCATATTCGGTGCCGGTGGATTTCCTGGTACATCCGGAACATCCGGTGTATCCGGTTCGTCATCCGGTGTATCCACAACGAATGCTTCTTTGTAATCCGGACTCTCCTTCAGTTCTTTCATCACGTCATCCGCACCGATAAACTTTCCGTTTTCAAGCTTCAGTTCTTTCGCCTCGAAAGCTCTTCTGACATAATCACGGTACATAGCCCCTGGCTTCAGTCCGACAGTATCCAGATATCTGTCCATCTGGTGATCTCTTTCCTGTTTCGCCAGCTTGTCATTAAGCTCCTGGGTATCATGGTTGTACTTGTCTTCCCAGTCTTTTGCAGACTTTTTGATGCCATCAATATCCATCTCTTTGTAGGATTTGATTTCTGCATTGGCATCTGTGAGCTGCTGTCTTACACCGTCCAGCTCTGTGATCTTGGCATCCAGTTTTTCCTTTGAGACATAGCCCCCAGCTTTCACATCTACCACCTGGATCTTCTTATCTGCATCAATCGCAGCCTCCAGCTCTGCATAGGTCATAGCCTTAGGCTCTTCTCCGTCTTTCTGTGTGCCAAAAAGTTTCTTTAAAAATTCGTAAGCCATTTTTACTTACCTTCCTTTCTTCTTTTCGCTGATTTCGTTTAGATTCCGGTTCACTCCGGCACTGCTATCGTGCATTTATATCTCCGCACGCAAGAGAAGGAGACAGTTTATATGCCATATCACAGGGCAAAATAAAAACAGACCTCTTCGATACAGTCTGTTAATTCGTAATTACCACATTGTGAGCTTCTGACAGCTCTTTGGAGAGCTTGTAGATGCTTATGTGGAGAAATATGTGCTTACTGGCATAAAAGCCAAATAAAGCGTTCCTTTCTAACCCTCAAGGAAGGGAGATAGCAGGATCACCTCCTTCCTACTCTTCTTCGTACAAAACCCAATCCTTCTCAGACATATCTGCCTGGCTCGGATGCCACGGCACACGGTAATCTCCGTCAATCGTGATGTAGACATACGGAGCTGTCATTTTGCTGTGTTCGTCCGGGCGTTGCATCGTCAGAAACATTCCGGCTTTATGCCAGCTCTTCTTTGTAACTCTGAGCCCTCTTTCCAGAAACTTGTATGCATCACCAAATCCAAATGTAGCCTCGCCACCTAATTCCGGACAATTCTGATCGTCTGCCAATACCCATTCATCACTTGCAATATTGGAAAATGTATAATCTGGAATCTGTGTCTCACGGATATCCATGTCAACTCCATCTTTCGTGTGCATGATGATTGTCTGCTTATCTTTAGACCAATACCAATATCCAGCCCATGATGGCAGTTTCAACTTCTTTCCCTGTTTCATCAGTTCAAACGCTTCTCTAAATAACATGCCTTTTCCTCCTACTTCTTTGCTTTTCTATTAGCCCACACAGCTTTCATACTGGTGGAACGTCCATAATTCACTATGTTTCCATTCTGATCTTTCACTGCATAAACCTGTGTCCGTGCAGTATCAACAGATCTTCCGGTATCAGAGCAGAAATTCTTCAATTTCTTCTCTCTTTTTTTCAGCTTGACCGACTCTTTCTGAAACTCACTCTTCAAGTATTGTTCCGTTTCTGAGTCCTCAGCATATTGTATGGCAGAATCATATCCACAAAGGATTCTCTTACTCTCCCGGATAGCTCGTTCAAATCTTCTCTGGATTTGGCTACATTCATACTCCGTAAGCATATTGCCGTCATAGCTGTACTTTGCTACAGAATAATCATCCAGCATTTCTTTCGTATATGCCGGTTTGGATATCCCTGGCCAGTAAGGATAGAAACTGTGCCTACAGTTTGCTCCACATAGCCCGGTAACTGTTCCATAGCCTGTCGCATCATAGAAATTCCGGTATCCGTCACCTTCTCCATGAATCTTGAAGACCTGTCCTTGCCAGTAAGTATGCTCAATTCTTGCCCCAGGGTGTGCGGTTGTCTCATAATACTCAACGCCCATATCGTCCGCATACATCTCCGTAAGCGTGGCAACCGTCTGGTTGAGTCCTGTCAGTAGAGCCATTCGCAACGCCGCATCAAGTGACATCTGTGCTCCGGAGTCGTACAACACCATTCCTCCGGCTTGTGCAGCTTTTCTGATTGCATACCTAAGAGCTTCTTGATAAGAAAAAGCACCACTCTGGATCTTGAGCAATGCCTCATTCAATGACTGCATATATAGCTGTTGGCTCTTCACTGCCGTTGTCATCGTAAGGTTGTTGATGTCCCCGGACGTCTTCTTTGCGTTTGCCAGAAGCAAATCAGACATATTCTTTGATAGCTTGGCATCGTTTATTATGCCAGCGTCTATCAGTGGTTTTGCATCATTCCTTATCCCAGTTACTCCGGCTTCTTTGAACAGCTCTTTGACATGCTTGTCTGAGTATCCAGTGAATCTCCCAACTTCTGCTACAATATCATCCAGGAGCTTCCCGGATTCCTGTGCCTGTTTTATCTGCCACTTAGCAGTATCCGTAACCTTGCCCGTCTTTATCATTCTCCTGGCTATGTCTCGGACTATCTGCTCATTGAGATTGTCAACCATGCCCAGATATCCACTGGAGAACGATGCAAGATATTCTGGTGTCAACATGCTCCATACCTCCTACTCTTCTTCTGGAAAGTCATCTTCCTGCATATCTGGTATATAATCCGCAGCCTCTTCCTCTGTACATCCAAAGTACCAGGCAATGAACTTCTCCAGCTTCAGTTTCCCGGCAACAACCATAGCCCATCTCCGCTGATACTCTTTGTCAGTATCCTCCAGCACACTATCTCCCCAGGAACAGTTCACATTGACCGAACCATAAGGAGTCATTCTGTACAGGTTGATAAGCACGATCATGGAATCTACCAGATGCTCAAGCCCTTTCTGCCATGCGCCCTGTAATCTGCTTGCGGTTCTGTATGATCGTTGCTTGGAAGATTTGATTTCCTCTGCTGTTTTCTCCAGTTCATCTGGGTCGGAGATCGTACCATAAGCAAATCCAACAGTCCACTCAATCCTCTTTAGAATCTTGTTGAGTCCGTTGAACATCGGCGTATCTCTGATATCTGGGCTGTACACATCAAACAGTTTGTTTCCACCAGATCCTTCATCAAATGCCCGGTAGAGCTTTTCCTTTCCTTCTGGGAGAACTGGCTTGCCGCGCTTATCCGCTTTCAGATATTCTTCCGAGACATGCACCGCCGCTTCCTTGGCATCGTATTCCCACACAATCTGCCCCATCATCCGGTCAGCTTCATGTATCAGCTCAATAGCTTTAGAGTAAATGGATACTCCCAGAGGTGAGCTTCTATCTATGTTGTTGCTCTTGGCAACCTTGATATAAACAAACAGAGGCTTTTCTATGTTATTGATCGTTACCGGCTCTTCTGAGAGTCCAGCCCATTCATCGACCTCAGAGAGTGATACTTCTTCATCAAATGGTTGGTTGATGGTCGGTTCTTCGTCATCAGTGTACGATGCTATCTTCTCCGATCTGTAAGCCTTGTTGACAATCGTTACACTGTTTCCTGAGAACTCATGGTATTCAAGCCTGGTATACAGATATTCGCCCATCCTCTTATGCTGTAAGAAAATAGCAGACATGATCTCGCCCTTGCTGGTGAATGCAGTCGGGTAAAACTTGTCTGCTTCTACGAAATCTATTTCTATCTTGTTTGGCTGCCCGTCCATGCCTACTGAGACGTAGGGTTTCAGCACAATACCTCCTTCGGCACAGTACCTCTCAACCTGGATATCCAGATCAGACAGTTCTCTCTTCAGCTGATCGTTAATGAAGTCCGCCATCGGACTACCAGTTACACTCAGTTCAAACTCCGTAAGCACAAGCCGTGCCATTTCTTCTGCAATGGTTGCTGGTATATTCGTGCATAGAGTCCCTTCTTCACCTGTCCAGGGTGGATGATTCTCATACATGTCCTTCCACAGCTGTATAGCGTTATCCATCGAACCAGATACAGCTATTTGGACTTTCATTTCTTTCTCTATACTGTTTCTAGGAAACAACTTTCCCACCCACTTTCTGATAAAATTTTTAATGCTGAATTTCAATGTATTCACCTACCCTGCCTGTGTCTTTATGTAGTTTCTGATATCTCTTTCATAGCTGTATTCAAAGCCATCCAGAGTGTCTATGTCAGATGTGCCGTCATCCAATCGTTCCAGCTCAACTGTATTCGGTCTCCACACTGCCATGCTGAGTGCGTCTTCCAGAGTATCGCACAGCTCTGTATATGCGAATCTCCCCTGTGCAACCAGGGATGTGAAGCAGAATATCCGGTCGTTAATCCTGTCTTTTCTGGCATTGCCAACCTTGATATCCCCCATTGCTGCTCTTGCCATAGCCGTTCTGAGTCCTCTGATAAGCACCTGCTCAGCTGAATCACAGTAGACCTTACTTACACCACCAAACAACTTGATAACCTTCTTTACAAAGGCAAGGAAGACTTTACCAAGAGAATCCGGATCAAGCTCTTCTTTGTGCAGTTCCGACACCAGCGCTACCAGTTTTCCATATCCAACAGTCGGTGCTGATGCAACAAACGAATGACCGGATCCATTGCCGCCAAAGTCAACTCCAATCGTAATTCCTTGCAGCTCGTTCCTCTTAATCATTTCCTGCGCCTGTGCTACCGTAATCTTCATCGGATTGTTAGCCATAGCCGCCAGTGAAGCGAACTGAGTATACACCAGACCTTCTGCAATACTTCTCTTCCCCAGGATATCCCGGACGTACCAGATGCTGTTTTCGTCATACTGACTGACAATCTCTTCCAGACGTTCCTTCGTGATATTCACATTCTCAAAGATCGTGAAGTGTGCATAGTTGTATCCACCCTTCAAAGTCCCGTCCTTCGCTTTCTGGTCGTACACATCAAGATAGTTTTCATAGATCGGTGCTTTCGGATGCTCCGGGTTCATGTCCCAGAATATCTTACGGTTCTTAGCTGCAAGCTGTCTGTTGAACGCCTCTTTGATTGCTGTGTCGTGATGCAGATTGATCTCAGTCGCAATCCACATGCCATAAGAGTTACCACGTATCTTCTTGAAGCTGTCCGATGATGAAGCCCCGGCAAAGATCACTACTTTCTGTTTAAAGTTCGTATATGGTCCATTGATAATCAACGCTTCCATGTCCTTGTACTTGCCCCAGTGGCACTGACCTCTGAAAATCCATTCCAGACCGAATCCGTTAGCATCTCCGATATTCAGCTTAGCATTACCCATCGTAGAGCCGGTTGCCAGATGTATTTTATCCGGCGTTGTCTTCAGCTCCTGTGCGAATGCAAAGACATTATCAACAGTCTTTCCGGAACGTACTGCTCCTTCCAGGATGTTGAACGTACAGAACCGGCACCTTCTGATATATTCCTTATGCCCTTCCCCGAAATTAAACATTATCGTTTTCTTTCGCTTCAGATCCTTTTTCTTTACTTTCTTGACCGTCTTTTGCTTTGCCATAAATCTCTTCCTCTATATCATCCAAATCCTCAATCTCCTGGCTGATACCTGCATCTCGTTCTTTCTTATACTCGAACTCTTTCTGAGCCTGGATGTTTTCTTGCTTCTGTCCGGCGGTGTCTCGCATGAACTCAGCAGCTCTGACATTTCCATCCATAGCTTCTCTCCACATACTTACAAGCATTGCTGTCTGGTTGGTTATCATGTCATCTTCAAAGCCCATCTTCTGCAATGTATTGATAATTGTCGGATAAGCCTCTTCAGATACAGGCATGTTGAGCAGTAAATTTGCCACCTTTTTCATGGCTGTTTTCTTACGCCTCGTCTCTCCGGACTTCTTACCACCACGGGAACGCATTTCTCTTTCTTCCTTCTCACTTCGCTTCCCTGACCCAAGAGGAATGAGGTTCTGCTCATTTGCCACCAAACCACCTCTCTTCTGCATGAAAAAAGCAGTGTATCTCTTGACGAAATCACTGCTCTCTCATGTTTATTCTGTTACCCTCCGGGTTTCACCCGTATAATCTCTCCAGCACTTCCACTCCATCAGCTATCGCCTGTCCGGTATCAATACCCAACTGCTCATAAAATCTAGGGTTGGTCATGCATTCGTGCGCCCTTACCATTGCGTCATGCTCTTCCTTGTCTATTCCAATGACGAACTTCTTCGCAATCGCTAACGCTTTCCGGTAACTCTTCTGTTTTACCAGTCCTTTTACAATATCCGTTTTCGTTACCACTTGCTTCCTCCAAACAGATCCATCTGTTCATACCTCACCGGTGCTCCATCTTGAAAATCTTCGTTTTCCAGCTCCTTCAGCTGCGCTTCCGTTGGCTGCGGATATTTCTTATCCGTATTATCCCAACCGCCTCTGCTGTTGGCTCCCAGGAATCTATCCCAGGATTCTTCATCAAACATTCCCGGCTGGTACGGTTTCAGATCTTTCTGCTCTTCTACGATGAAGTCTGCTACTGTCTTTCCCCTTCTTTTCCCTTCCAGCGTATGACAATCATATGCGTATCCGGGCATCCCGGAGAATTCACAATCTTCAATTCTGAGGTATTCATCAAAATTCTTTACTCTTTCACTCTGCATACAGTTACAGCTGAAGTAATCAGCATCTCTGTTCTTTCTTGCATATAAGAGCAAAGTAATAGCCTTGCTAATAAACAGCGGCTCCCGTTCATAACCTTTTCTCTTCTGGTTGTAAACATCGTCTGCTTGTCGCAAGGCTTCAATTTCTTTTGTCATGATTCCGTAACAGTCTTCTGCTGATATTGCCAGCAATCTTCTCCAGAGGTATGCGTTGTACCGACCTCTCAGCTCATTCGCTGCGTACCCGGCAACTTCTACATCCCCTCTTCTGATTGCTTTCTGGAGCAAGCTTACCATATCGTACATGCTATGCCCGTTCTTGGTGTATAACTGTGGTCTTCCCATTTTTTGATACTTCCTTTCGTATGAATATTTTTCGTATCGTCATCGTAGCAAGCATGTTCGCAGGCAGTCAAACAGATATTTTCATTTTTTATTCATTTTCGTAGACATTCACGATATTTAAGAAGAATTCCGTGCTGATCTGCTTCACCAGCTTGAACACGCCTCCGGCTTCCACCTCCCGGTGCAGCCACGGGTTTGCATAGACAATCGTTACCTTCCTGTCTTTCCTACGGACGCTCTCCTCGATATTCTTAATAACCTTCTTGAAGGTTTCTCCTCTGAACGGATCGTACAGGTAGAACGTGTCATACATGTCCAGCAGATCTGTGAACTCTGTAGCATCCTCATTGAAGATTGCTACCATGTCCTCTCCCAGCTTCTTCATATTGTCCCTGGCGATCTCTGCCAGCATATGGCTCTGCTCTACTCCGTCCACCTCTTTAATTCCTGCCATTTTCATAATAGCGATTGCGGCTCCCTTGCCACACCCAAAATCCAGGACCTTACCATTGAAAATTCCCGGCATCTGGCACATATCCAATAGACTTCTTTCTCTGCTTGCGCCACATGCTGTTGCGTCCGGGCTTTCATAGTCGAACTCTGATTGATCCACACGCTTTAAGAAATCTGTTCCGCACTCATGCTCCAGGAAACTGTAGAGTCCAAGGGTGTCCGGAATAATCATATCTTTCAGATAGAACAGGTTCTTACCCTCTTCGTAACCGTATGCCGTCATTTGTGACATATCATTTTCCGTCATTCGCTCTTTTCGGAAGGAAACCAGAATCACTGTCTCTTCCGGGTCTACGTAATCCAGAATAATCTTTCTGTGTATGTTCGCTCCTGGAATCACTTTCTTATCATCAATCACAAGCGCAAACTGCTTCCCATATACATGGCTGCATAACCACTCCATGAACAGACCACTCTTTCCGTATCCGTACAGGATAACCTGCTTTCCGCTACACTTCTTGATTACATCGTGCATTTTTTTGTTCAAACTTTCAACTGCTTTCATCTCTTCTCACCTCGGCACTTTAATTGTTACAGTATTCTTCTTGTCATCGAACGTATAATACTTGCCCCATTTCAGCTTCATGTACTCATTACATTCCCGGATGACTTTACTGTTCTTGTTGATATTGTCTCCACCCTCATTCGTATCTGTCTTCACATACATGGCAAGATACTTTGGCATGAGGATGATTCGGTTATACATAAGCTCCTGCAAGATTTTATCTACATCTTCCTTGCAGTCTGCCTTATCATCATTCTTTGCTTTGTAACATTCTTTGTTGTACCAGTAGATTCCTCCACCCATGCTGTTGAATTTGAACTCTTCCTGGTACAGATATGGTCTCGGCGTAACTGTGATTGTGGCATATCCCAACTTCAAATCACTGAGTAGCTGGGCTATCCGGAGAAATTCCATGTCAATCACATCCGGGTCCTTAATCTCCATAACGATATCCGTCCGGTAAAGGATCTGCTTAATATCATCGTCAACCTGGATGATGATATCTTCCGGCGAATTGTCCAGAATCCACTGTCTCACCTTCGACATGGTGTTGATTTCCTCATCCGGTGCTGAAATCAGCTTCCTGACTCCAGCGTTCCTGTACGCTTCCTCTTCCGAAGCTCTTACCACATACGTTACATCATTAAGGATATTCTGAGTCATGATACAATCTGATCTTCTATAGCTCGGACAGTATACGCCCACTGTTTTCTCTTTCATGTACGCCTCCTACTGGAACATTGGCAGCTTCTTCAGCAACCGTTTCATTCCGTCTACATCCAATCGTTCTGTATTATCTGACGAATAGGACTCCGTAATATTCTTTATATGGCTTTGTGGCGATTCATGGTAATGTAATGTGTGCTTATCTGGCAAAATTCTGTAGAAATGCTCATATTCCTCTGCATTTGCCATCTCTTCTTTTGTGATAAGCACTTCATTCATCTTTTCCCCTGGCCTTTCCCCGATGATCTCAATCTGCTTTTCCGGGTCAAACCCTTTCATCTCACAGATAGCTTTCGCAAGCGTATCAATCGTGGCTGCCGGCGCTTTCTGAACCAGCAGATCACCAGACTCTCCATTCTCAAACGCAAACAGTACCAGGTCAACTGCATCTTCCAGCGTCATCATGAATCTGGTCATTTCCGGCACTGTGACCGTAATCTTCTGTCCCATCCCCAACTGCTTTACAAAAAGTGGGATAACAGAACCCCTGGAAGCCATCACGTTACCGTATCTAGTTCTGCAGATCACCGTCCCATTCTGCTCCTTTGCTTTCGCAACAGAGATTCTTTCGATCATTGCTTTTGTGATTCCCATTGCATTAATCGGGTATGCTGCTTTATCTGTACTCAGAACGATTACTTTCTTGACTCCGGCTTCAATCGCTGCATCAATAACGTTTGTTCCTCCCAGAATATTCGTCTTCACCGCTTCTTCCGGATAAAACTCACAAGTCGGAACCTGCTTCAAAGCCGCCGCATGGAAAACATAGTCCATTCCGGTCATTGCCTTTCGGATGCTTCGGTATTCCCTCACATCTCCGATCACAAAGCGGATCCTGCCGTCTTCCCCATGCTCTTTCGCCATATCAAACTGTTTCTTTTCATCCCTGGAGAATATAACAATCTCGCCTGCTCCTTCTTTCAGCAGGCGATCTGTAACTGCATGTCCAAAGCTCCCGGTTCCTCCGGTGATCAGAAACTTCTTTCCTTTCAATTCTTCTTTCATGCTATACCTCCAGTATCTCTATTACTCTATCAGCTACGAAATTCACTTCTTCCGGCGTCATGCGTGTATCACTCGGCAAGCACAAGCCTGTAAGGAAACAGTAGTCTGACATATACATGCAACAATCGATGAACCATCTGGAGAACATCAGACAGTTCTCATACAGCGGCTGACTGTGTAGCGGCTTCCAGATTCTTCTGGATTCTATATTGCACTCCTTCAGCTTCTCCATGAGATATTCCGGTTTCTTCTTCAGCTCCGGATTGATTTCTATACATGACAGCCAGGAATTGCCAACGTTGCCATTCCAAACATTACGGTACAGTTTGAACCAGTCCGCATACTCTGCAAATCTCTTCTGGTAGATGTCATAAATAGACATTTTCTTTGAAATTCTTTCTTCGATGTGCTCCATCTGTCCTACACCGAATGCAGCGTTTGAATTTGCCAACCGGTAATTGTACCCGATCTCTTTATGCTCATACCACGGAACAGGCTCTTTTGCTTGTGATGCCAGGAAGGAAGCTCTCTCTGCATCCTCTTCATTCTGGCAGATCAACATGCCGCCTGTCCCTCCGGCTGTAATCATTTTGTTTCCATTGAAGCTCATACAGCCGAATCTTCCAAGCGTTCCTGTCTTCTTTCCCCAAACTGCCGAGCCAAACGACTCAGTGCTGTCTTCGATGACTGGAACTCCATACCTGTTACAAATATCTAGGATTCTCTTCATATCAGCCGGCATACCGTACACATGCACGACCACCACTGCTTTCGGATGCAGCCCGGATTCAAAAGCCATCTCCAGATCATTCGGGTTCATATTGAACGTTACCGGATCAGAATCAATAAATACCGGTTCTGCTCCCAGGTATCTGATCGGGTTTGCGGATGCTGTAAACGTGAGGTCTGAACA
Source organism: Blautia sp. NSJ-175 (assembly GCF_022867815.1). Classification (NCBI taxonomy): domain Bacteria; kingdom Bacillati; phylum Bacillota; class Clostridia; order Lachnospirales; family Lachnospiraceae; genus Blautia; species Blautia sp. NSJ-175. Next base: position 25,657 of record NZ_JALIFQ010000030.1, on the reverse strand, counting down.
GAATACATAATCTCCTTTTCCAACTCCACACAATCTCAGTGCCAGGTGAATTGCAGCCGTTCCGGACTGAAGTGCTACCGGATAGCCTCCACCAAGATACTTTCTCACTGACTGCTCGAATCTACCGATGTAGGAATCTTCCTTAAACGCTGTCGTAATCCAACCACTCTCAAACGAGTCCTGGACGTATTGCATCTCATTCCCCAGTATTTCCGGTCTCGCGAGCCATATCTTCTGTGCTGCTCTCTCCATCCTCGGCACCTCCTTCCACAATCTGTGCTTTGATCTGGTCATACCATATCGCTCTACCTTTAATCGTCCGGTTTCTTCCCATGCTGACTTTCGCCCCCTGGATGCCGAGCTTTCTTTGCAGTTCGTTGTAGTCCAGCTCATTTCTGCATACCAGTAGAACATAATCGTACTTCTCAAACCGGATCAGTTCCATTTCTTTAATCTTCTTTTGCATCTGGTCTTTATTATCCAGTTTCACACCAAGGTCTATGTTCAGATCTGCTGTCCATTTTGCCAGCTCTTCCAAATCCCATTCACCGGAGTGGGTATTGTCCTTGATGTTTATCGCTCTCAGCTCTGACTTTGTGTAGCCGATTAGTCTCTTGCACAAAACTTCGATATCGCCATCTTTTCTCTGCAAGATAGATAACCTCTGGTTTCCGGCAATCACATTATCATGCTCGTCAATGAGGAACAATCCGAAATCGCCATACTTCTCCAGCGATTCTTCCAGCTCCTCTGCTTCTTTCTTTCCGATCTTCCTCGGATTCCCGAATCCGGTCTTGATGTCCTTGACTTTCATCGTGAGTGTTTCAATTCTTTTTTCATCCAACATACTCATTCTTCCACCTTCTTTCTCTGCATTAAAAAAGGAGCCAGCTCAACGCCAGCTCCCATAAAGAGAGGATTTTGCAAATATACAATTTACTTCATATGCTCCGCACCCTATTTCATTCGGCAGTCCAGTTTCCCGGACTGCCACCAAGATGAAAATTGAGTACGTTCCAGCCTCCGGTAAGACTGAGTGATCTGTCTCTCGACTTCTCACAGCCTACACTTTAATGCATAGAGGTAGGAACTGCAAGAGAACTCTGTGCACCCGGATAGGAACTTTGTACACCTCGATAGGAACTTTTAGGAACTCAGCATGAACTTTCGCTCATTAAAAACTGTTTTTCAAACTCTTGCAAGGCATATCCATGCATCTTAGCAACATACCTGTATGTGAAGTTCATCTCCGATGCTATCTGCTTCAAAGGCTCCAGCAACACATATTTCTTATGCAATAATGTCATATACTGAGGATTCTCCATGCTACATATCTCATTCTCAACCTTTGCTGTAAATTCAATCAGCTCCTTGCTCTTTTCATCCATAATCCTTTCTTTTTCATCAATCCTGGCAAAGATACTCCCGAACTTGTCGTTATTTCTTGATGTCTGAACTCTCTCTCCGGAATCCATCCCACCGATAGAGACCAGAACCTCTCTCAAATTGTTTATGCCAGAATTCATATTTTTGACAGCTATTATCTTCTGCTCTACCTGTCCTAAATACTCTTGTGCAGTCATTTTCCCGGATTCTTCCTGCATATGTATTTCCTCCTCCCGATATTGACAAATTCAAAATCCTTTCGTACAATCTTTATAGGTTTTTGGCTTCTCGGACTTCATTGTTATCGGGAGGCTATTTTTATGCTTATTTCAAATAAAAGAACAGGAACCAGATTGCTGTTACTACCGTCATGATCAGTGATGCAAACATCAGCATAACTGTCAGAACTCTAAACGGAGTGATTCTTGCTTTTCCAAACAGCGTAGCTGCAATCCTATCTTCTCGTGATGCCGTAATCTTCACAATATGCCTTGCAACTAAAGCCAACACCCACAATATAATTGTTATCTTCCAAATCACTTCTTTTTCCTCCTAAATCTCTGAGCGTATTCACAGGTAGCAAAATGCGACATATAACCGAATCCACTGGCTTTCCCAGGATCCGTTGTAATTGTACCGGATATCACTTCTCCGTTGGCAAGGACAATTCTGTCCTTACCACCATCGGCTACAAAATTCACAAACTGAGGATTCACAGGCATTTTCTTTCCGGATTTCATCTGTACCCACAGGATTCTTGCGCCACACTTTGAGCACTGTGAGAAATTATTCTGCGTCTTCTGTTTCATCCGGCTCTCCTTCCTGGAAGAGTGTCTGGAACTCTCCTCTTTCCACTATAACCCGGTCAGCCTCTACAGTCACCTTAACCATCGGATCATAATACTTTTCCAGGAACCTTCTCAGTGGTTCTGCCGCCGCTTTAATCTCTTTCACCATATTCTCCAACTTTTCCTGCTCTTCTTTCTCTGGATGCAGAAACTTGTCATAGTCCGTCCAGTGTTCATCAATGAACTTCCTTTCCAAGAGCTTTCTCTCTCCATTGTCCTCTATAACAACCTGGTCTTCTTTTACATTGACAATCTTCACCGGCTCGTCCATATATTTTTGATTGAATCTAAACACCGTCGGTTTTCCAAAGAGACCAAAGCCCGTCACTATTCCTGATGGCGGTTCCGTGCTAAACGGTTCCGCTGTTCTAATTGCCATCTTTCCTACTAAATCTTTCAATCTCATTACTCTTCCTCCTCTGGATCATCGTACTCATAATCATCATCTTCTACGCTATCTGCGAACTCTGGATTGCCTCCAGGAGCTTCTCCATCCTCTTCAGTGGTAATTTCTTCGTCTGTAGCTGTATCTAGCTGATTTTCGTCCTCTTCAGCTTCTTCTACTTCCTTGTAGTCAGCATCAATCACTCCACCATTATCTGGAAGCTCATTAGATGGTCCAGGAAGCATTGTGCTTTCATCCTGCTCTGTCTCTTCGCCTTTCAGATTCTGTTCGTAGTCCGGATCAAACACGCTTCGCTGACCACCTTCGTTGATATATCTGAGCACGTACCTGTTCAGTTCTTCATCCCATACCAGATTCATACCCGTATCCTTCTTACTGCTCATAGAATCACTAACCGGAACAGAAATCGTTACTTTGTGCTTAATCGCTGGCTTATTAACTTCTACGGAACCTCCCTCTCCATTTGGCACCCAGTCCTGCTTCATCTGCAAATCTACTTTCAAAGTGATGCTACCTTCATCCGAGTTGTTCTTCTCCATGCTCGCGAACAATCTCTGCATCAGCAAATTAAAATTCTCTCTGGCCGTGGTAAATACATCACTTTCAATCTTCATTTCTTCGTAATTGTTCATTTCTCTGCTCCTTCCTGCCTATTCGTTTAAACATTCTTAATGCTCACTTCCACTCTTGGGTTCTCGGAATAAAACTTCCGGCACTGCTGATCTACAATCTGCGTATCATCCCGGTATGCTACCTGGTTCAGTGAATCGGCTATAATTTTAACAACATTGTCCATATCCGGCTTCTTGGTCGGTCTGATCTCTCCAGCCAGCATAGCAGCCTTTTTCTTCTTACTTGCGGACTTTGGAATGGAATAATATGCTTTTATTCTCAAATCCAGCATTGCATCATCCTCGAATCGGAATCCATTGCATTGCTCCAGATATTCCATATGCACCAGCGTTTCATAATTCACTGTGTCCTTCGGAGTAATTGCAGTACCGGTCTTTCTGCTGAATCTCGGTCTGCCTTTTCCCTTCGGTTCTCCCAGTATCGTAAACTTCACTTGCATGTCTGCCTCCTACTGACTCATTAAGTTTCCATCTTCAATCTTCGCCTGGATACAATACCAGCTACTCTTCTTTCCTTCCCTGGCAACTTTGATCTGACGGGTTGTGTACCCGTTCATTCCCAGGATTGAAATAAGTGTCCTTCTGTCTTCTTCTCTGTATGCCCGGATCGTGATCTCGGCTCCAAATTCGTCTTCTTCGCCCCCGACTAGGACAGATGGTTCTACTTCAAGGGCTTCCGCAATACCGAGTAATGAAGATAACGGAATATCAATCTTGCCAGCTTCATAGTTCAGAATCGTTGTCTCACTCTTTTCTATCTTGTCACCAAGCTCTTTTGCAGTAAGACCATTTCTAGCTCTCAGTTCTGCAATCTTCTGTGACACTTTCATCTTATCCATGCACTACTCCTCCAAAAAATCTTTCATTTCATCAAATCTCTGAGCAGCTTTCATCATCCGGAAAGACTTACCACCTACATACATTGGATAGCAGCACTCCAGGATCCGATCATATATCCTCTTCTTCCGGATGTCCTCACATTCCATCATGTCATTTAATTCCAGGTTGGAAGTGATAATCATCGGTTTATTGGCTCTTACTCTGCTGTCAATGATGTTATAAACTTTCTCCAGTGCATAATCCGTTTCTCTCTCTGTTCCCAGGTCATCAACGATAAGCAACGATGCGCTGTTGAGAATAGTTATGTACTCAGCCTCTCTGTCATTCTCCCAGATGTCCTGAAGAATTTTCACGAACGATGTCATGATTACAGGCTTCGCATTGTCGAGAAGGTAATTCCCTATGCAAGCTGCCGTGAAGCTCTTCCCTGTCCCTACTGGTCCGTACAGTAACAGTCCCTGGTTCTTCTTGTACATGTTCTGGAATCTGTCGGCATATTTCTTCGCCATCTCAAACACTTTCTTGTTTTCTTCTCTGACTTCGTACTTATCAAACGTGACCTCACGGTACTTTTTATCCATCATGGACGCTTCTTTCAGCCGGTTGATCCTGCGCATCTGCTCCTCATATTCTTCTTGCCTTTTCTTCTCTTCCAGCTCTTTCGATTCGCACTTGCACACGCATCTGACCACATGGGTTTTATCCCCGAACTTAACCCGTAACTGCTTTCTGCTTCCGCACTTTCCACAGTACACAAGTCCGTCTTCCCCAATGTGATCTCCTTCAGCCAAACGCTCTGCTCCAGATTCAGATATTGGCAATACTCCTGTCAAATCCATCTATAGCCACCTCCTCATTATCGGAATGGATTGCTTTCGTTTGTTCTTTCCGGTTTCACTGTCTCTTCTTTCTTTTTCAGATAATCAACAAACGGCGTGGTTTCACTAAAAAATGTGCTTGCATGTTTGATGTATTTTTCATCTGTCCGATTCCTCTTGCATTCCGTTGCATATGTGGTAACAGCTGCAAGCAGTTCTTCTTCAGACCAGCCGTCATTGAGTCTTGCTTTGTACTTCTTGTAAGCATTTCCTTTATCTTTCTTCCTTGGGTACGCACTCCACAGTGTTTCAAACGCTGTAGTATACGGAGATTTCTTAACTGGCTTTTCTTCTGGAACCGTCTTCTCCAACTTTTGCTCTTTCTGTTCCTTCAGCTTGGTTGCGGCTTTCTCAGCAGCTCTCTTTCTTGCCACATACTCTCTCTGCCTCTTCGAGTGCTGTTTTTTCTCACTGACATATTTGTTGTAATAATATCTGTACTCTTCCCAATCATGGATAAACAACTCTTCTTCGTTGCAATCTATCCAACCATTATCCAAGAGTTTACTCACAACCTCTTCCGGATCCAGGCTCTCTGACAGGCACGGCTTGATTGCCAATGCAATATCCGCAATCTCAGCTCCGTCCATAAGCCCGTCCATGCTTGCATTGTCCATTCCCCAGAGCCACAGGTTTATCAGAATCCCTATTGCCTCATTCTGAGAACACCCTAAATCTTTTGCTAAGACTCTTAACTTTTTTCCTATCAATGTCTGCTCTACACTAATCCACGCCAAACCATACACCTCCTAAATCGAAGCAGTAAGGTCCATGATGCTTATCGGTCTCTTCAGAACTTTTGTCTGTCTGCACCATCCGCATGTATTGCATCTGTCCGGCTTCACTGTTCCTTCTTTTAACTGCTTTATGCGTTCGATGTTATGCTCAACGATCGAAAGTGCTTCTTTGAGGTAATGGTCATTCACATGGATCACTTCAATGTCAATATCTTCTTCCTTGGAAGCTCCGGCAATGAAGAATGGGAGTCTCTTGCCCGTATTCTGATACACAACTTCCTGGTAAACAGCTCCCTGTATATCGTAGCCCCAGTATCTGACAAAATCCAAATATCCGATATCTGGAACCCAATTCAACTTTGTGAGCGTTGCCATCACTTTCAGATCTACGATCGCTTTGTCCTCCAGGTAAGAGTCCATCTTAATCTTCCAAGGAACTCCAAACAGCTCCGCTGTCATGATTACCTGTTTCTGCCCGGACATATACTTCTGGAAAAGTTCATCACGCTCTGTCCTGGCAATGATATCTTCTGCTTTCTGGAATCCAGATAACAGCTTTCCATCTTTCCGGAATATATGAGGATTCTTTGTTCTAAATTCATTCAATGTGCCCTCATAATAGGAATCCACGTAACTTCCGATCATCATTGCATTTGACGGTTCCGTCTTATACTCACCTCTGATCTTAGCAAGTGCCATTTCCTCACAGCCCATTCTTCCATACGTCCCTACGAAATCTTTGAACTGAGATACGGAAAGATATTCTCTGTTAGCTTCATCGGAATAGTAGTTATCCGCTGTCAGCTGGAACTTTGTACTCATTTCATTCATCTTTTCTTACTTTCCTTCCTCGCTTGTTTCTTCCGTGGTTTCCTGCTCTTCCAGAGCTTCCTGGACATCTTCTGAGAAGACATCTATCGGTTCGTCAATGTCCTGTGCAGGTCCCGAAGGATTGTCCGTATACTCTGCATTACCATTTTCATCAAAAATTTTCTGATCGTCTTCCAGGGCTCTCTGCATCTCAACAGATAAGATTCCCCACTTGCTGAGCAGCAATTTAATCACCGTCTTCAGTGCCATTGCATCAAAGTCTGTTGTCCACTTACTGTTCTTCTTGTGGTAGTTCTTGTCATATCTGTATGCCTGTGAATATTTCGCAGCATGATTCTCTACATCCTCCACCGTCATGTACAACTCCTGCCGGTATCCGGTATTCAATTCAAACCATGCAAAATATCCCACAATCTTTTCTCTGTCCCCGCTCTTTCTATCTTTCAGATTGCTGAAATCTTTGGCGAACTCAATGTCTCCATACACGGGATTGTAAGAAACCAGCTCGTCCGCATACACTACTGCATAATTCATTCTTCTGTAATATCCGCTTCTGATCGCAAGCTGAATAAATCCTTTGTACATGATCTGGAACTGTGCCTGGTATCCTACGTCTTTCAGTTTGTATGGAACCAACGCACTGAATCCCAGGTTACTGTCGATCGGCAAATCATAGCTCGCCGCTACCAATGCTGAACTCATGATAGAATTCGCACTGCACTGTTTCAGCTGGTTATTCTGACTTACCACATTGATAATAGATGTCATGAACTGCGGTGCTTTCTTTCCCAGGACTTCATTGAACCGGTTCTTTACGTTATCGGTTGCAAGAATCCCCTTCAACTCTTTCATCACTGATACTTCTGTTCCTGCCATATTACCAATCACTCCTTTCTGCTGTGGATAATTCTTCTCCACACAGCTCTATAATTTCTGTTGTTGTCATATCTGATAAGCATGTTGTGCAAACAGGTCCGTTCACACCTTCCAAATACTTATCTCCTTCATAGATCCCTTCGTTACATTCAGAACATAAACATACCGGCTTTGGTTCTGGAGCATTTGGGCATCTGCTATCACATGGATTCTGTAAACATACGCTGCACATCTTCTACCTCCATCATGCTTAGTAAACTGATCGCATTCAATGTCTTCCGGAATAGATACTCTCTCAGAACATCCGGGAATAGCATCTCGAAATATCCTTCGTCCTTTCCTGCGACCTTAATCTTTCTCAAACAGTGTTGCTCTGCCTGTCTTACTTCTTCATCGCTGATATCAAAACCTCCGGCTCTGAGTTCTTTCACTGTCTGATCTACTACTTCTTTGCATATTTCCATTTTTCTTCTCCGAAAACATCTGCAAGCGCAATTCTGACCATAATCATTGCTGGCAGGATCAGATACTCTCCTCCAATCTCTACCGCTTCTCTGGCATTGCACATCTGCACAATCACGAAGCACTGTATGATTATTCCGATTGATGCATAACTAAGCCAACTTAGCACTTTGTTTTTCATATATCCCACTTCCTTTTACCGGTGATACAAAGATTCCGATGTCTATCGGTTCCTGCTGGTCAATAGCCTGGACCATTTCTTCCAGTGTATTGAGTCCATACTGCTTCATTCGCTTTTCAATTCTTTCTGGTAATTCCACAGCTACACTCCCTCTCCTGGACTAACTTCAATTCCCATACTGTCTTTACCATTTCATCCAATTCCTGGCATATCTCGTTGAGTTCTTTTTCTTCCTCTTCACTGACTTTCCCGTCTTCTGCAATTCCGATGAGCTTATCTTTCAAGCCTTCGATCCGGCTTTCCTTGAACTGCTTAATAATCCGGATCACTATATTATCAATGCTTCCGGCTTCAACAGCTACTGGCATACACCTTCCGATCAAGCACTCATTCTTGCAATACATTGTCTTCAGTTGTGGAGCACGATACAGGTCAGCCATCACGATGATAATGTCTACCGGAGGTACCGTGACTCCCAGCTCATAGTTGCTCAGCGTATTAACTGAAACACCGAGCATCTCAGCAGCTCTTTCCATGCTGCCTAGAGCATCATTGTAGATTGCAGCCTGCTTTCTACATTCACGATATGGGGTTTCACCCAGTTTCCTACAATTGCTATCCATTGTTTCTTTCCTCCTTATGGCTTAAAATAAGCTCATAACCTATAAGGTACAGCCACAATCATACGGAACATTCAAGTAATCGCTGATAAGTTTTACAGTATTTGCTGAATACGACCGTCCATTAACGACTGCGGAAACATGTCCTCTGGATAAACCGATGACTTCTGCAAGTTCCGTGGTTGTCATGTCGAGGTCGATGAGCTTCTTTTTAACTTTTTTGCACCAAGGCGATAACTTACGGCTCATGTCTTCCTCCTTCCTCAGAAATTTGCTTTACATCACTGATAATCTGCTGTAAAATAAACAAAAGTGTACTGACAAACACTGACTGGAGATACTGGCATATCTCCTTGATTTTTTACCGTTTTGATTACAAAGCGTGATGTAAATTGCAATGATTTGTATGTTGTTTTGTGTTGTACAAACCAATCATAATCAACAATAGCTTACTTGTCAAGCAAAATAGTAATCATTTGCATACTTTTGGAGGTATTTTTTTATGACTATCGGAGAACGTGTATTCTTTTTGCTCGACAAATACGGGCTTCAACAGAAGGAATTGGCGGATGCCATCAATGTTTCCAAAGCAACCGTGAACGGCTGGAAAATCCGCAAGGGCAGTCCTTCAGCAGATCTGATCTCGCCTATAGCGAAATTCTTCCATGTATCTACTGACTTTCTTCTTACCGGGGAAGAAGCGGAATCAAAGACTCTCAGTCTTGAAGATGAAGAATGGCTCAACATCATTCATCGAATCCCGGAAGACAGACAGTCTATGTGCAAGGACTTCCTGCGGACCCACATGGTTATACCTGAGAAATATGCAGATAAGAGGCAAGCATAATCTCTACTGCTTACTTCGAGTACGTCCGCAAGAACAGGAGGTAACGTTTTATGGGAACTGAAAACATCCGCTGTGAAAACAGCAATGGAAAAGAGGACTTCGTGAAGGAGCTGGAGCGATTGCTCGCTTGCTATCAGATTGCTTCTTTCGATGACCGGAAAGTAGTTTGGGCGGTTCTGAACAAATATGCCGCCTATATAAGCTGAAATTGCCCCATAAAGGGGCTTTTTCTTTTTTGAGGTGGAATAATGAGCATAAACAGAAATAATACAAGTGAGACTCCCAAAAAGGCTGCTCTTTACGTGAGAGTATCCACAAACTATCAGATAGACAGGGACTCTCTCCCTATGCAGAGGCAAGAGCTTATAACTTACGCACAGCTCATGTTTGGGATAAATGACTATGTTGTCTTCGAGGACGCTGGCTACAGCGGAAAGAATACTGATCGTCCGGAATTTCAGAACATGATGCGCCGGATCCGTGCCGGAGAGTTCACACATCTTCTCTGCTGGAAGATTGACCGTATCTCCAGAAATCTTCTGGACTTTGCATCTATGTACCAGGAACTGAAGGACCTGGGCGTAACCTTCGTCAGCAAAAATGAACAATTTGACACCAGTACAGCTATCGGAGAAGCCATGCTGAAAATCATCCTGGTCTTCGCTGAACTGGAACGTAACATGACGTCTGAACGTGTAACTGCCACAATGCTTTCCAGGGCACAGAACGGACTCTGGAATGGTGGTCGTGTACCTTATGGGTATGACTACGACAAGGATTCAAAGACTTTCTCCATCAACCAGGAGGAGGCTTTTCTTGTGCGCAAGATGTACGACCTCTATTCAGAACATCGTTCACTGGTAATGGTATCCAGGACTTTGAATGAAGATGGCTATGCTTCGAGAGCTGGCAACGACTGGTCACCGGTCAGCATATTTATCATCTTGACCAATCCGTTCTATACCGGCATATACAGATACAATCACTACAAGATACCGGGGCTTAAAATCGAAAAGGACCCGTCCGAATGGATTGAGGTGCCAGATCACCACCCACGAATCATTTCGGACGAGCAGTTTGACAACGTGAACCGCATCTTACAGTCAAACTCCCGGTCAAAGAGATTGCCTGGCCAGCAACATACCTCAAAGGGAACTCACATCTTCGGTGGGTTGCTCTACTGCGGAACGTGTGGCTCTCAGTACGTTTCTACTCCTTCCAGACTGCTAGCATCCGGATACAGACCTTCCAAGTATGCATGCCCGAACCTTCGGAAGAAAAAGACATGCAATACAAAGTCCATCTCTGATCCGGTGATCGGTGAATTCGTGCTTAACTATGTCTTGAACATGATGCATGCCAGAGCCGCTTTCTCTTCAATACATGACACATCGGAGCTGCAAGACGCTCTATTGAGTGGTGGAACATTTCAAAATGTGGACCACATCGGCAAGGACGGACTGGATAGCTGCTTCCATATGTTCTCTTCTACACCGCTGGATGGCAAACGCTTCCGGAAGCCAAAGAAAGCTACTACCATAGATCCGGAGCTGAAGCGGCTACGTGCTGAGAAGAGAAAGACTGAGCGTGCCTTAGACCGGCTTATGAATCTTTACCTGTATGCCGATAACCCGATCAGCGAAAAAGACTTTGTAATCCGCAAACAGGCTCTCGATGACTACTTAAAGGAAATCAATGAGAATCTTGGCATGATAGACCGTGGACGTGGCATCGAGACAATCTCAGACGAGAACTTCATAAAAAGAGCCAGCTACTTCATCATGAGTAAAGAGCTGGCAGGAAAAGACTATATCTATTTCAAGAAACTGGCAATGGATATGGATGCCGAAATCCTAAGAGACTTCTTCCAGGAAATCATTGATTCTATCGTCATGGAAGGTAGCAACGTAAAGGAAATCGTCTTCCGCAATGGACTTGCACATACTTTCTTCTACAAAGACACAGAAAAACCGGAGGCATAAAACCTCCGGTTTCTTTCATCTTTTCTAGTTACAAATGTACGATTTGGGTATCATTCTATAAACATCGCATCCCCCATGTAGAGGGCGTGCCTTCATTTCACTACTTATGTACCGCTACTTTGTAGCTCCTTCTTCCTATTATAATAACCGACTTTACGCCAGTTGGCAAGTCAGTAGTTTACTTTTCTTCCGCAGGTGCAAATAACTCACTTGTTCCGTCCAGAACTCGCTTCTCCTCATCCATCTCAAAGAACCACCCAAACAATTTGAGGGCTTCATACCCTTTCAGCAGTTTATCCGCCTTTTCTTTGGCGTAGCGTCCGCTATAATCATAGGTTTCTCCTACCGTATTCATCGACCCATGCAGAAACACAAGCATTTGATGTGTGATGCTCAATCCTTGGAACGTCTCAGTTGCCTGCTTTCTCTCTTCTTCGCTGTACTTCCACTCATCGTCCTCCAGGAAAAAGCCTCTCGCAATCGAACCGTACAGACCGTAACCAATCAGCACAAGGGCTTCCCAGATTTTTTCTCTCGCTGCGTTTTCGTCCTTAAGAGCCGGGATTTTTCCAAAAATAATTCCGGAGATAAAATCTTTTCTTCTGGCAGCACTTCCTTTCAGAATTTCCTTTACCTCTTTTGACTTTCTATCCTGCTCTTTCTTCGCCAGCTCTTCTTTTGTCAGCTTCTTCTTTTCCTTCGGAGCTTTCGTAACGATTCTCAAATCTCGCCATGTCTCATACCAGTACATCTGCCCTTTCTGCTCTGGCAGTTCAATCTCATCCGGCACATCGTCTGTCAAGTTAATCTCTATCACCGTTTTCCACTTTCCATTGTACATCTGCTGGGAATACTGCTCCGGTGCTTTCTCTACTCCCATCTTTTTCAGCTTCGCTTTGAGCTTCTTTGCGTTCTCTTTCTTCTTAGCATTTGTAATCTCGTTCTGAACCCGGCTCACAATATCTCTGGAGCTGCTGGCCTTATCCAGAATCTCATTTCGCATTTCTACATCCTTGATTTTCTCCAGTTCGTACAGGTCTTTCAATGTGAGCTGAAAAGCATCGTCCTGCTGCTTCTCTTTCAATTTCTCCTGGTCCAGCTTCGCAATATTCAGCCTATGCCGGACGGTTGATTTACTGAATCCGGTCTTTTCTGCAATCTGGTCTTCCGTATCTCCCAAATCGAGCATCATCTGGAATCCCTGGGCCTGTTCCTGGATGGTAAGGTCTTCACGTTGAATATTCTCCAACAGCATGATACCTACTTGCTCTTTACGGGAAATCTTGCTTCTAATCTGGCATGGAACTTCTACCAGGCCTGCTAATTTTGCCGCCTCCAGTCTTCTATGTCCTATCAGTGCATGGAAATCACTGATTACCGAAACCTTATCGGCATCCGGCTGATCTTCCGGGTCTGCCGTCAATGCACTCGCCGGAATAACCGTCAAGTTCTGCATGACTCCATGCTTCTTCATTGATTCTGCCAACTCTGTCACATCTCCGAGGTCTTTTCTCGGATTATCCGGATGCGGATATATATTCTCCACTCTGATTTTTACAACTTCACTGCTCTCCATTACTTTTCCTCCTTTTTCTTTTCAAATTTCAGACCCAGCTTTTTCCCGTCTTCCAGAATCCTCTGCATCTCTGCCTCATACTCTCCAGCACTCCGCACCGGTGCAAACGTCATTCTAGTGCCGCTCTTTGTTGGTTTTCCCATTTTCTGCAGTACCGCACCTTTTGTCTGGAGTTCATCCAGTCTGATGCTGATGACTGCAATCTGATAGAATCTCTCTTTCTCATCGAACAGCTTTTTTGTCATCCCCGGAAACATCGTCTGATATTTCATGATTGTGATCTTGTGTTCCATCATCGCCCTCCTTCACATTACTCCGCCGGGAACTCATACACGATGTTCTTCTTGTACATTGCCGGTCTTGTTGCCTGGGCCGCAGTGTCGAAGAACTCAACCGTATAACATTCATTTTCATATGCTCCGCAGAAATCTTTCAGCACCTGCAAGCACCGTTCCTTTGTCTGATACTCTGCAATCTCTTCCAGGCAACCATCAGATATGCAAATTGTGTGTCTGACGGTTTCCTTCTTTCCCTTGTGGTCTACCTGTTCTGAATATTCCAAGGCGTTAAAGGCTCTTCCGAACCACAACACCTTCTCTTTATTCTGGCTTACAATCAGCATCTTCCTCTTCCTCCTGCTCCCAGAACTCATTTACAACTTCCTGGACTACTGCATATTCCAGATCACCGTTATTCTCCAACATTCTATCCTCTAACTTCTCTGAAATAGAAATGAACACCTTCTCCGGAAGTTCGTCTACACTCTCTCCTGCCGCAGCACACACATCTTTTCCCCACTGTACTTTTTCAGACTTTTTTCTTTTCTCGTATTCATGTTCTGCATACGCATCCGCAAGGTCCAGAACCGCATTCAGTTTATTGTTATCCGGCTCATCCCGGAACATATCTTCCAACTCTCTCATAAGTTCTTCTCTATCCATTTTCTCACACCCTTTCATTCCATTTTTCTCTTGCCTCTTTCTGCGCAAGCTTCTTGTGTCCGTTCCAGTCCTTCACTGATACATGAGGTCCGAGACTTCCGCACTTCGAGCAACAAACTCTATATCCGTTGTTACCCATCCTACGGATTCCCACTCTTCTATCTCTGCAACCGCAGAACGGGCATGGTTCCAGCTTTACCAAATTATTCTCCATGACTCCTCCTGTCTGCCCTTAATTTTCTCCGGCACATCTTCTTGTGCTGCCACATCCCTGCAGAACCGCTCCGAACAACTGAAATCCGTAAATGAACCCCTGCATTTCTGACTCTATCGCCACATCGTATACCGCAGACGTTATCGCCGTATCAGCTTTCGCACCCGGAACCTGTGCTTCCATAACCGCTCTCAGCCGTTCGTAGGCCTGCGTCAGTTCCGGAATTTCCCGGTTTTCGCCCTTCGGACCAGTAATAAACTGATTGAACAGTTCCCGGACGTCCTTATATCCGTTCTCCGCATCCTCCACCAGTTTCTGACCGCTTACCCGGCAACGAAGCTCTTTTTCCATCTTCTCAATGCCGGTCTTCTTTTTACCGTAGCATCTATCTCTTTTCATTCTCGTCAGATAGAGCTTGCAGGCTTTTTCAGTCAGTTCCCACATCGGGTACTCCTGGTGTCTTGCCTTGAACTGTGCCATTTTGAACTCTGTCTGCTCCATCGGTTCCAGCTCCACGATAAGCTGTGCGATTCTGCGATATGTAACCGAGTGATATTCCTGGAACATATCCGCCACCTCCCGGCTTGTCATGATGGTTTTTCCAACCTCTACCGGCTTCTCTTCCTCACATACATCCACCACTGCCATCTGTGAGATAATCTTCTTTACATCGTCCATCAATTCTACGATCTGCTCGCTTCTCTTCATAACCTGCCAGCTCCTTTCTTCAAAGCACATAACGTACAACACGCTCCGTCGAGTTTGCTATGGCAAATCGCGCCTGCATCCTCCGGTCTTTTCCAGCAAAGTGCTCCACATACCGGGCAACGCACCTTTTCCCATCCTTCCTTTCCTTCCGGCACACTGGCTAACAACGGCATACACAGCCAACCGCCTCTGTCCGATTCTTTCCTCGGTTCAATCTTCATACCGCTTTTCCCCCTCTCTCATCCAATAATTTTTTCAGCTCTTTTACAACCGGATGCCAGCTTCTGGTTCCTCTCACTCTCCGGTACACATCAGCCAGAACTGCATCGCCGCCAGGAACAAAGGCTTCCATTCTGGCCTGGGTCATTCTCATATCGTGGAACCCATCCGTAAATCTAAGTTCATCTCTGTCTTCGTATAAAACAACTCTCTTTGCTCCCAGACAGCCCCAGGCTTTGACATTTACCGTCCGCTCCGTTCTCTTCATCACACATCTCCCTCCTTTGCAAATCTGCTGTTGAGGCTTTCCATGATTGCCTCCAGTCTCTTCGCTCCGATTCCCGGTGTCTCGCTGATTGCTTTCTGCACTTCCGTAATGTCAATCCCAGGAACCGACTTTCTGCCCTCTTCATATGCTGTCATATAAAGATTCTTACAGAACGATTCAAATTGCTGTCGATCCATTTTCTTGACTCTCTTGTAATCTTCTCTCCGGAGCAGATAACCTGCCCCGGTTGTCATGTTTTTTGCTTTGTTCATGCTCCTTCTCCTCTACTTTGCCAGCTTCTTCATAGTCTTAAAGAACTTCTTCATGCTCTTCATAAATTTCTTCATACTGCTTCGCCTCCTTTATGCAAATGGAATCCTGGCGTCAAACCAGCCGCCGTGTTTCTCAATCACTTGTTCAATCACTTCAACCGGCACATACGGGTACACTGCCTTTGTCGGTTCTGTCGGATCTTCAATATACGGCATCAACAACTCTTCTTTCTGGCTGGGATATCCGACTTCGCAAGCTGCATATTCTCCGCTTTCCAAATTCGCCCGTGGCTCACAATACAATCCATCTCCAGCCTGGACACTCATTTCAAAACCGTCTTTGCAGAAGATATGAGGTCTCGGAGCCTGTGCAATCCCGCACACCAGCTTGTATGTCTCATGCAAAAAAAGCCTGCACGCTATCCCGTTTCTTGAATTTCTCAACATCTACACACATGTGAGGAAAACAGTTTCCGCAATACTCCCAGATCTCTTTTCCTCTTACGGCGAATGTTGCATATGTGCCGCAGTTCTTCATTGTCTTCGGGTTGATTGCATGACTGTGCGGCTCTCCTACCTGGAAGTAATCACTTGTCATTGTCCGTGGTGGCAGGATATCCAGGAAGTAATCTGCTACTCCCTGGTCTACCATATCTCCCGGCTTACAATATTCATCCCAACTGTTGCAGCCGCTCTTGTGCATCCTTCGATTGTCTTTAGCTCTTCTCTTGCCATTACTCATTCTCCTTTTCAAATTCTTCCATCGTTGGTCTTTTTCCATCCAGGTCATCCCAGGTATACGGCTTATGATTTTCGCTTTCCCATTGCGCTTTGTAGCAATCTCTGCATACGCAAAATCCGGAAAGCCATCTCATTTCTCCCCAGTATTCCGGCTTTTTACAGCGTCTGCATATTACTATGCGTTTATTCTCATCCATACTTAGCATCCCTCTCTTTCTCTGATTTCTGTCGAAGCCTTATCCAGAGCTTTCAGCATTACCGGTGACGCTTTCAGTTCTTCCCAAGTCAATCCTAAGCAATCCAGCGTATCCTCAAGATCTCCGGTGTATCCGTACTCGTGATTATCCAGTTCGTACTTGAACATCTGGTAAAGAAATCCTGTTCCATCTTCATCGGCCGCCTTTGCCGCCTCCATCTCAGCGTTGTGCCGGTCCAGTACCTCATGGAAATGCTTGTGATCTTTCTTCTGGATGAATCCACCGCCCGGAATCCGATAAATCTTATCCAGGTCTTTCTCCGGGTCAAGTCCCCATTTTCCCATCATTTCATCAAACTGCTTATCTGAGAACGCAAACCCCAACGGCAGCTCATTGAACTCTTTCTGCTGTCTGTCTCTTAACTCTCTATAGCTCTCCATCTTAACTTTCCTCCTCAAACTCTGCCATCTTGCTTCTGTCAAATTTCATTGCCGGATATTCGCAGTAACCGCTTCTCCGAGTACGCCCGGTTCTCTCCGCAAATCCGTTTTCTTCCAGAAGAGCTACCGCCCAAGGGCAATTATTGGTGTCAACATACGCCTCATCTTCTGCCAACGAATGGTCGCACAGGCAGGTGGTTACTCTCGCAATAGGTCCATCCCATCTGTTATAAATTTCAACAGCAACGCTATTGTCTTCCACATACTTACCGACTCTTAACTTACAGTCCTTATACTCTGAATACTCTGTCTTAACATTCAAACTTGCCATATCAGTTCTCCTCTCTTCCCATTTCCTGGGATAACTGTTTTCTGATTTCCAACTCCGGTGCATCTTCTCTTTTTAATCTGCTCAGACACATTCCACTGTCATGTACCGTAAAATGAATATAACCTTCTGCACTCAATGTAATGCTTACCAGCTTTTCTGCCGTTCCATGCTGGCCTGCAATCTCCGTCAGCTTATCCAGTACCGGCATTACTTCCCTGCTCAGTTCCGCAAACTCTGCCTGTCTCACTTCATTTCCTCCTTTACTCTGGCGAACATATCAAAATCCTCGCACATATCGCATTCACTGCTGCTTAAAATATTCTGGCAAACCTGGCATTTCGGGTTTAACCGTCTGTAATAATCCGGATGATTCTTTTTCAAATCCTCAATCGTGAACAGTGCCACTTTCATATCCTGCATACATTATTCCTCATGCTTTCCCAGAACCTCATCTGCTTTTCTTAACAGCTCAAGACATCTATCATTCTCCTTTTTCAGCTCTTCTTTCTTCCGCTCCCTTTCTTTGTAAAACTCCTCATTTTTCAGCTCTTCTTCCCACCCATTGATGAACTGCCGTACTTCTCGGACATTATTAAATCCGCACTCATCCTCGTAATCATTTCTGGCAGTGAAGATAATGTACTTGTTGTCTCTGCGTTCATCATCAATAGCAACTCCAAAATACAACTCATCCCTCTTCTCTTCGTCAAGCGGCTCGAATCTTACATCATCATAGAGCGGACCGACCATCGGGCAGTTATTCTTGAACCATACTCTGTAGTTATCCAAGATGTAATTGCTCGTAACCCCTTTCAAGATACTCCAGATTTTCGCCAACCGGCCTGCCAGTGCTTTGTCACTGCAAAACCAGTCATACCAACCGGCCTCAATCTGGGTATTTCTGTCTTTTGCAAGGAAATCTCCCTTGCGGTATCTCTCACAAAACTCTCTCAGCGTCATGTCCGCCATCTCTATTCCTCCTCGTAATCTTCGTAATCAATATCTGCATACTCACAGATACCTTCATAGCTCGTGCCGTTCTCATACATATTTTTCAATGATGCTCCAAATATTGTGCCATCCCACTGTCTGATTTTGCTTTCAATCTCTTCATTCAGCCGGGCATTGCTTCTGTCTGCCATACTCTCACTCCTCTCCTACATTTCCAGATGCTCAATTTTAATGGCTTCGTCTACTGCATCTGCTCCATATCTTTTTTTCAGATAAGAAACTGCCACATCCCACTCATGCGGATCGTTGACCGTCTCAAATAATTTCTTAGCCTCTGTAATGCACTGTTCCACTACCAGGTCTCCTTTCGCAACTCTGATGATTCGCTTTCTCAGCTCCTCCACCTGTCTCTGTGCCTGTGCCATTGCCCGGTCAAGCGTCTCTGCATAGTTCGCAGCCTCCATCATATTCTTGATGATTGGCATTCCAAAGGACTTATACAACTCTGCTATCTGTTCCTTACCCTCTACCTCGCTGATGGACGGATGCCATGTATACACATGCTCTACGATGGAATAATCTTTCTGGCTTATCTCAGCCCCAATTCTCTTTTGAAATTCCTGTTTTGTCATACCTTCTACGCCTCCTCAACTTTCTTGTAATCTTCCAGGATGCTCAGCAGCGTCCCTTTTCCAATTCTGAACTTCTGCTTGTGTCCGCATCTGGTTCCCATATAATTGACAACCGTTCTTTCTGGAAGCTCATGCTTTATGTACTGGATTATGTAATAATGACCATCTCCATGATGAACAACGTCTATGTATTTGTGCTCATTCCGGATGTTCTGGTATGTAGCCTTTTCAGTTCTGTTTGCTCTTGATCTCTTTG
Source organism: Blautia sp. NSJ-175 (assembly GCF_022867815.1). Classification (NCBI taxonomy): domain Bacteria; kingdom Bacillati; phylum Bacillota; class Clostridia; order Lachnospirales; family Lachnospiraceae; genus Blautia; species Blautia sp. NSJ-175. The sequence goes on along the minus strand of NZ_JALIFQ010000030.1, from coordinate 6,385 downwards.
CCATATTCTTCGCTCCTTTGAATTATTACTTCGATTTTGCGAACCTTGCAGGTAAAAAAATAAGCCTACTTCCAACAAAGCTCTCTTACTTTGTCTGCTCGGCTACCAAATCCATACTTTTCAAGCATCTCCAAATCTACTTTCACTGCCTCATCTTCCAGCGTGCATCCACAATCACTCAAAGAATACAGCTCATCTACGATTTCATCAGCAATGCTTTCTTCTCCAGCTTCCAGGGCTTTTTCAATGAACACCCGCAGCATCTTCTGTGCTGCATCCCATTCCGGATAACCAAATTCATTTTTATCTCTTTCACTTAACAGGCTTCTGTATATTACTAATGCGTTCATCTTGACTACCTCCGTTTGTATCGTGTATTTGTTTTGTTATTTTGTAACTTTATTATACTTCGATAACTCGAACGTGTCAAGTGTTTTACTTCTATTTTTCAATTATTTTTACCAGGGCGATTTCATATCCCAACGCACTTACGATTTTCTCCAACGTATCACAGCGAATACCGCATTTGCTTCTGGAAATAATCTGGTTCGCATACTGTCTGCTCACCCCGATTTTCTTTGCCAGGTCCACTGGTCGCAACTCCTCAACTTCCAGAACCTTTTTTATCAGCTCGTTGCAGTCAGTTCCTCTAATTTCTTCCATCCTCTACCTCTCTTTCAATCCAATCAGCAACTATCATTCCACAGTTATCAGCTATCTGATACAGAATCTCCGTATCATCCCAGGTGTAATTGTTCAGAAAATCTGCCAGGCTCTCCCACCCCATTCTCTTCACAATCCGCTTCGCATCGTTCTTTTTAATCTCGAACCAGGTCAAGTGTTCATCCTTAAATCTGACGTCCCGGCATCTGTCCTGTACATAGGTTTCAAGAATCAGTCTTCCAAACATTTCCTACTCCTCCTCAAACAGCTTGCTTGCTTTCTGGGCCAGCATCTCATTTCTTCCGGATTTATCATCAAATATCCGGTGACACTCCTCCAACAGCTTGTCTACTCTTTCCTGGGTTACTTCCAGGCCTGTACTCCGGATTGCTTCTTCCAGGTCTTCCAGATACCAATCTTCCCTGTGCCAGATAGCGTTTGCCCTGCGGTAAATCTCATCAATTATCTTCTGTCGATTTTCCTCGGTTGCCTCCAACAGCCACTCAAAATTCAGTTTCCCATCCTTGGTTGTCGGATTGTACTTTCCGGAACATCTGCCCTGCCGGTCCGTTACATAGGTCTGAACGCCCCACCACGTTTCCGGTTCTTTATCTATGAATCCCTTTCTCTTCCACATTGCCGGAAGTGAATGCTTTCCATGCGTGTTTTCGTTCTTTCGGAACTCTACTACAATTTCCTCTCCCAACGCATTTCTGTCTGCGAAGGTAAACCACCAAACCGGCGGTACTGTATGCTCACACCGATATACTTTTCTCATTTTCCTGCTCCTTTCGCTAATGATTCAGCAATCGCCTCCATCATACTCTGCGATAATTCCAGATACTGCTCTACGATATAGAATTTAGCGCTCTGCCCGTTCTCATCCCATATTTCAAAATACTGGAATCCCCGTTCTTCCTCGGCTTTATCCTCCTGCACCTTCACATACTCTCGTGCCTTATTCTCAACGATTTCATCCAGTTTCTTCATGACCGTCTCCAGGTCAATCGACACATCCACCACTGCACACCCATTTGTAAATTCGTTCTCCCAGAACCCATGCAGGACATACACCACAATTTTCTTTCCGTCCATCCTGGCATCCTCCCTATCCGTAAATAACATCATCGAATATCGCATACTGGATAATCATGTCTGCCACTGTCGCATCTACCATGCAACAATCCAGTTCATAAACGCCTTTGCTGCATCCCACAGAATCTGTCGCATCCACCAAGATATTGTACGGCTTGTCTTCATCCTCCAGATACTGTTTTACTCCGTTGAGCAACTTTTCCTTGTTCAGTTCTCTCTTCTTGCCGTCCACTGAATCATGCAGGACCAGAATTCCTCCTCTGCCGATCTGCTCCGATGCAAATTCTCCGAGATACTTTCCTTTGACTTCTGCTCGCTTGCACCAGTAGCAAATGCCGCCCTCCAGTGCCGTTGTAACAATATCGTCAATGTCCTCTGTGCTGATTCGCACGCTTATCTCAGCCTTGATTTCCTCATACTCTTTTCCCATCAGTCTTCCTCCTCACATCCTACTCTTTCTACATAGTCCACGCTGTCCGGCTCGCATTCAAATTCCGGGTATAAAGACAACCACAGTTTCTCCAGTTCGTTTATACCATTTGCGGTCAGCTCTGTTTCATCTCCATCGTTGAATCCGATTCTGTATACGCTCGGCTTCTTGCCTTTTCTGACAATGCCTTTCGCTGCTCTTCTCAGTCTCATTACTCCTTTTCCTCCACTCCGGCAAACTCCAGGATTTTCTCTCTGGCAAATCCCTCAATCACTTCCAGGTAGTTTCCCGGCCACACATCCTTGTTCGGCTCGTAGGTTTCTGTGAACTCATTCGCCCAGTCAACAAATTTCTGTTTCCAGGTTATGCTGTCAATGTCTGTCAGTGTCTCAAACAGATACTCGCTCTCGCCTTTGAGCTGTTCCAACATCATAGCTATCTCCATCAGATTTTCCGTCTGTTCGTTATATTCCAGCATCACGCCACCTCCTACTCTGTTCTTACCAATCCACCGTTTGCAGGTGCAATTCCGATACTTCCCAGTTCGGAACAATCCGGTGCATCCAGGTTCGCCACATACGCAAGTGAAATCCTCCCGTCCAGGTCTTCTCTATCCAGTTCCCACTCTTCTTCCTCTGCACTAACATACAACAACGCCAGGCATCTTCCAAACACCATATTGCTCAATATTGCAGCGTATACAATACCGCCACTTTCTTCTTCCCAGTTGGCAACAGCTTTCTTCTCCTCATCGTTCAAATCATACAGAATACCTGCCGTCTCAGATTTAAGGACCGTTCCCTGCTTTCTGAATTTTGTGATTACCTGCGGCATCATTCCCAAGCGGCACATACGACCAACCGCTTCTTCTACCATTTTTGCTCTGTCCTGCTGATTCTTTGCATCCATTATTTCTTATCCTCCATTTTCTTCTCTAAATCTTCCAGTCCGAGTGTTGCATTTACGAATGCCAGCGCACATGCGGCTCCGATACATTCTCTGATTCCGGTTGAAACTCCGACAATCAAACACACCAGCATAGCCAGTGAAAACATTCTTCTGCTTTTCTTCATTTACTTTCTGCCTCCTCTGTGATAAACTTGGTAGCACGAGGAGAACTTGTCTCCCCGGCTACCGAGCTGTTTTTCAGAACATTACTTGAACCAGGTCAAAACTGCCGTAACAACTGCTATCAGCATTGTTACTATGGAAATTACGATATGTGTCCAGCATTCATAAATTTCAATTTTGGTCTTCTTCAACTGCTCTGAAAGCAGCTCTTCTTCTTTTTCTTCAATCCTGCGTTTTCTTTTTCCCAACGGGCAATTCCTCCTTTCTCATTTGTTCTGTCCTCTGCATTCCTACGGGGTTGGAACCGTCTGACAAGCATATGTACTATTCCATCAACCTTGCCGCCTGCATTACTTTGTATCGTATATTTGTTTTGTTATTTTGTAACTTTATTATACTTCGATTTCTCGAACGTGTCAAGTGTTTTGCTTCTATTTATCAATTATTTTTCGAGCTGTCGAATTAGTGTGTGTAGCATCTTTGCAACGCAAAGTGCTATTCTTTTTTATCTCTTTATCTATCTTTATCTCTATCTCTTACTCTATCTCTAATTATGGTGTAGAAATCATGTAAGAAATCTTACAAGGTTTTATATATAGGAAATGTTTTTACTTCGATTTTTCGACTTATTCACATTATCAACATTCTTCCTGTGGATAACTTTGGAGCTCAGATTGAACTTCGCAGAATTGCATTTTTAACATATAGGTCTATAACATCGTACACGCTTCTATACCGGCTTTTAGCTCTTAGGCATAAGTTAGTATCTAAAAACGTCTATCGTTACTCAGGCACATTTCGTCAAATTTGAAGGGGATTTTTTGTGAATTTTGTATATTGATTTATTCTACGGACTTGCTCCGCAATAAAAAAGAAGCCCCGGCAGAACACCGGGGCAATGTGACATATTTTCCTTTTTGACCAAAAGAGGTGTGCTTAATTTTCTTAGTTCCTTGCCTTAAAGGCATTATTTGATGTATACCTTGCCATCGTAATAAGCAGCCATCCAACCGCTCGGTGCTTTCATCCAGATATCGTTTCCGACATTCCGAACTTCCTGGCACGTTACGACCGTTCCTGCATCCAGGCAGCCATCATTGTCCTTATCGTGTTTCTGGCCGTCAGCCGTCAACTGCGAATGTTTCTTTGCGCTGTAGTTTGTTCCTGGACCTGTACGAACTTTCAGTTCTACCTGCAAAGTGTACTCATGTCCAGCAGTGTAAGACGGAGTGTTCTTCTTTTCCGGAACACTGGCTGCTGTCTTTCCGTTGTAAGCAGAAACCAGCTTACTCTTAGATACCGGTCCGTACTTGCCGTCCTGCTCCAAACCGTAAAATGCCTGGAACGCAAGCAGAGCTTTCTCTGTGTCTCCGCCAAAAGAACCGTCTACTCCGGAACTTCCGCAGGAGAATCCGCAACCGATCAGCATTTTCTGCATTTCTTTTACTGCGTCCCCGGAATCGCCTTTCTGGAGATAATTTCTCACATTAACCGTTCCGGATGCAGATGCTGTCACTCCGGTGTAACGGTACACATGAATCCACGGCTTATTGTAATAGCTGCGGATGCAGATTTCTCTACCGGTCTGATCTCCAGACTTTCCTCCTGTGACCGTTCCTTTCTCGTTGATACTTGCGTGCACCAGTTTACCATTTCCGCAGTAGAATGCTGTGTGTCCATTTCCGAGCAGGACATCTCCACGGATCATTCCGCTACCGGTTGCCAGATCCACGGATTTTACAACATCCTTGAATCCGATTTTTGGCAGAACCTCCGGCATGTTGCCTGTATAGGTTGCTCCGCTTGACTTTGCCGGGATTCCGGCCTCTTCCAAACATCTGATTACCAGCCCGGAACAATCGTAATTCGGTTTGCCCCAACGGTCTACCTGGTCGTAACCGTGTGAATCGTCCAGGGCGATTGCCTCTGCTCTTGCTACTGCATTTTCAATTTTGCTCACTTTGTTTTCCTCCTTCTTCTGATTCTGGTAAATCTTTAAATACTGCTCCCCGTAAGAAGCCCTTGTTTTCTTCACTGCCGAACCTACATTCGCCGGAGCCTCGAACTTGACTAAGAAGATATCGGACGCTTCCTGCACTGAGGTTGCGGTCTGCAATACCTTCCAGACACTCTTATAGCTCGTCTTCAATTCACTCAGCATGTACTCTGTCTGCGTCTTCGCATCTCCGATAGACACTCCTCTGGACTTAACCAGATCGTAAAGGCCGGCCTTTCTTCCGGCAGATGTCCACTGGCAGAATCCGTAACCGTACTGCCTGGAATCTCCCAACGGATGCAGGAATAACGCTCTCGTTATCTTTCCGGAGTCTACTGCTTCCGTGTAGGTATCGTCCGTGTATTTATAGTTCAATTTCTTCTCACAGAGATTTTCCAGATTCCGGGGATTCGCTCTGGATTCTGCGTAAATATTCCCCATAGCCGCACATGCACCATATATCGTGCAACCGGCAGCCATCAAAGCGTCAAACAAAATATCTGTGTATGTATTCCGTTCTATTGCCATTTGTAAATTCTCCTTCATTCACAAAAAAGGGGCAGGGATTTCTCCCCACCCGGTCATAAGTATGTGTCCTCTTCTGGGTCCATCTCATCATCATCTTTCGGATGCAACTGTCCCATCTTGTCCATCAGCAAAAATGTCAACGGAACGAACACCGCAAACAAAATTACCAACGGCCAGAAGATTCCTGCCATCAGCAACAGCACTATCACAAGCGGATAATTCGGCTTGCTCGGCTCATAGTACATGCCATTGTCCTGGCAGTACAGCTCTTCGTCTTCATCTTCCATCCGGCACAATGTCCGAATGCCCCAGATGTAGACCGGCTGACACAGCAAAATCCCCAAAAGGTACACCAATAGGATTTTTAAGCCCATAGCTCCTCTCTCCCTTCTCCGATCAGTTCTGAGAGCCATTTACCTTTCCATCATCCAAAAGGTCCTTAACTTCCTTGAACCACCAGTCAATAATTTTCAGCAGCACCTCTTCGGACATGATTACCTGCAACCACTTAGGCAGCAATCCTCTTGCCTGCTGTACTACCCATTTCAGTTTCTTTTCTCCCTGGCCGGACTCTTTGTAGATATGTTCAGCGTGCAGGAACA
>NZ_JALIFQ010000029.1:0-59010 GCF_022867815.1 Blautia sp. NSJ-175 | reverse complement strand
TCATTATAAGGTTTTAGGAAAAATGCGATTCCCTTTTTTCCGGAATCGTGATTCCGTAAAAAACGGAATATTGATTTCCATACGCCGGACAGGTGATGGATTTCACCCCGGATTATTCACACGTTTTAAGTAATTTAAACTAATGCCTTAATTGTAATGCAAAAAAATAGAAAAAGAAGTATAAATTGAGCAAACCTGGCAATACTATAATTAGAAAAGAAATTCGACACAATAAAAGAATTGTTATCGACAAGATTTCCATACATATCTGATTCTTATCAGGAAAAATCATTTCCCATAGACACAGAAATTTTTACGCCCTCACAACATCCGGTTTTTCAGTTTCAAAAATCTTCTCGATTGCTTCTCTATCTCTGATATCTGTTTTGTAAAACTTATAATTCTCGCTCTTTAGTTCATCTTCAATCGTGGCTGGATTTGCAGCGTATGTACAAACGTCCACATTGATTACTCTGTATTCTGGTCTCTCTTCTAATAATAACTTGCAGAAGCAGTTTCCAATAAATCCGGTTCCTCCGGTAACTAAAATCGTCTTGCTCATTTCTAATTCTCCTCTTCTTCTGTCACGCCATTCCACTTCTAAACTGGTTTAGCAATTCTCCTCATAAACAAACTGGTTATCTGAATTGTCGAGTGTAGGACCTATCTTATCCTTTTCACTTAATACCGGCTCAATTCCGTTAAGCAATGCTCCCCCATCGACATTCACTTCTGGCGCGTCATATCTCATGCCACCTTCAGCTTCCTTATTGTACACATTGTCGCATTTGTATCTGAATTCAACATCCTCTGTCAATGTAAGAAATCCGTGTGCGAAACCGCGTGGGATGAAAAACTGTCTATGGTTATCAGCACTTAATTCACAGCTTACCCACTGTCCGAAGGTTGGACTGCCTTTACGAATATCAACCGCTACATCGATTACTTTACCCTTGGTGCAGGATACCAATTTCGCCTGTGCGTAAGGTGGACTCTGCCAATGTAGTCCACGAAGAGTACCTTTCTGCGCTGAAAAACTCATATTGTCTTGTACGAACTCTGTTGTAATCCCCAATGCATCATATTTTGGCTTGTTATATGTTTCTGTGAAGTAACCTCTATTATCACCGAACACATCTGTTTCAATAATCACTACTCTAGGAATCTTTGTCTCTATTGGTTTAATTATCCACGTACCTTTCCGTCTGCCACAGCTTTTAAATGCTGTCCATAAGGAGACTTTCAATATTTTTCTGCGGACGCTAAAAGTCCTTCTTTATTAATCCAACCGTAACGGAATGATATTTCCTCTGGTGCAGAAATCTTTACACCCTGACGTTTTTCAATCATATGTACAAATTCTGCGGCTTCAAGAAGACTCTCCATTGTACCAGTATCAAGCCAAGCAAATCCCCGACCTAACAGCTGAACATCTAATCTTCCCTCATTCAGATACATCTCGTTTAATGTTGTGATTTCAAGTTCACCTCTTGCGGACGGCTTTACAGCTTTAGCCATTTCACTTACACCTGCTGGATAGAAGTAGAGACCTGTTACAGCATAGTTCGATTTCGGTTCTGATGGTTTCTCTTCATTGCTTGTAGCCTGTCCATTCTCATCGAATGCCACAACACCAAAACGCTCTGGATCCGGAACGTAATATCCGAAGACAGTGGCTCTATTATTCAGTTCTGCATCTTCCACCGCAGCTTTCAAAGTCTTACCAAATCCATTACCGTAGAAAATGTTATCACCAAGTACCATCGCACCGGATTCTCCATCAAGGAATTCTTCTCCTAACAGAAACGCCTGTACTAATCCATCAGGACTTGGCTGAACCTTGTATGATAAGTTCACACCGAACTAATAGCCATCACCGAGAAGTTCTTCAAACCTTGGTGTATCAGTAGGTGTGGAAATTATCAAGATATCTTTGATTCCTGCCAACATTAAAGTTGACATAGGGTAATAGATCATCGGCTTATCTTAAACGGGTAGCAGCTGCTTACTTGTTACCATTGTGAGAGGATATAGTCTTGTACCGGAACACCGGCTAAAATAATACCTTTCATTTAGTTGTTCCTCCTACATCATAACATTCTAACTAATTTCGAATATATATATTTGACAAATCCCATATGTTTTATCACAGCACAATGCAAAGATCTATTTTTTAAATACATAGAAAACTTTTCATGATCTTCATCTTTTGCACGGCAACGATAAAACATTGGATTATTTGCAACAACATGCCCAATATTCACTTCATCTAACAAAAAGCTTTTGCGATTAATTATGGATAAAAGCGATTGTCCTTGAGCATTATTAATGATTAAAACGGATACTCCATTTTTATCATATATTTCACTATTCGGATCAACCCCCCAATAATCACCTATTGTCATCGAAGATCTATGGCCGTTTCCTTTAAAAAGACACTTTGAGCATCCACTTCGAGAATAGTGTCCAAACGCATAGCAAAAGTCAGTTTCTTCCCAAGGATAAACAATCTCCTTGCCATTTTCAAATTTTATGTACACACATGGCTTTGCCCAACCTCTTGCCTTGTGTTTTATAGAAAAGGTCATAATTTTTGATTTATATTTTCGTTCAAATTCCTCTACAAAACTTTGTTGTACTTCAGGTAATGTTGGTCCATGGCAAATTAAATCAATGGTATATAAATTATGAGTATCCAACTTTTTATTTTCACAAAACTTGATAATAGAAGCCACATCACAGCCTAAACCAATAAACAAGACTTTTTTATTCTGTGATAACAAAGATTCTACATTCTCGTATATACTTTCATTTTTCTCGTTTGTTTTTCTACTAGGTATGTATTTCGAACCACGCAACAGAAATAAATCATCTTTATTGTCTACTGCTGTATAATAAGCTGATTTAAAATCAGTACTATATCTTGAACCTATTACAACTCCGCCATTATCGATAAATGCTTCAGCTAATGCATTTGCAGCACCACCACTTGAACACTGGAGCAATGTTTCATTATCAATATATCGTCCTGCATATGCTTTCAAATTAGAAAACTCATGTGCTAAAGAATCTACTTCTTCTTTTGTCACACTAACCCTATCAGCATCGTTGCTCATTTTACTTTTTTTCCCTCGAAATATAATCATTTGAATAATACCTAATATACTTTTTTTTCTTATTAATATTAAAAATACAACTATTAGTCCTGATGCAATATATTCAAATGAATAATCGTTTATAGCAATTACTACTTGCAAAAACAGAAGCACTGCACATCCTATATCGCTCTTTGTGCGGTATTCTAGCTTTAAGATTGTTCTTGAATGAAGTACTCTAACCATCCAAACAATACCATAACTAATCATAGTTGCAATTGCAGCACCCATAGCTGAAAATTTTGGTATCAATAGAAAGTTTAAACAAATATTTGATATTGCCCCCACTAAGGTTGAGTAAAACAACATTTTAGTTTTCATTGCCGAGGTGTAAATCGTACCAAAGAAGTCGCTATATGAATGCAATGCCGAAGCGATTAACAATATGGGGACAAACCTCCATGCAACATAAAATTCTTTCGAATATAGCAATCCAGACAACGGCTTATTTATCAACATCAAAATAGAAGCTGTTATTACAGTGATAGTAATATACATATCAAATACATCACTATAGAATTTTCTCGATTCTTCTGTTCCAAAGCTATCGACCGCAGATATTCTCCATGCTGTCACAAAAATACTTGTTACCATTGTTATGATGGTTGGTATTTTGTATGAAATTGAATAAATACCATTAACAGCAATTCCCGCATACATTATTAAAATATATCTATCTGAAGAGTTACTTATCCACCAACTTGCAGAATTAGGAATCAACGGTAGAGAATAATGTAACATTTTCTTTAACAATGATATATCAACTCTTTTTAAAGAATATCGATATATTTTTGCTGAAAAAAACATAAAAGAGCTGACGGAGATATTTGAAATAATAAAAGAATACAAATAACCTTTAATTCCCATTTTAAATATAAGAAGAAAAAGCAAATTACATCCAATCGAAATAACCGTATTTAAAATACCTGCGATGGCAAATACTGATACTTTTTCAATACCTCTTAAAAAATAGCCAAAATTAGTATAAAGACTATATCCAATATAATAAAGAAGGATCAGTCCCCAATAAGGTTTAATTGTGGACACCAAACAAAACACCGGAGATAGTATAAGCAATATTACTAAACCTGCTACCCATATAAGCATTCCAATTTCAAAAATCATTTCTTCATCGTTTTCTTTTTCTTGTGCAAAGCGCATGGCTGCTTCAGAAATGATACATGTAAAGAACGGGAATAATAAACTTACCGTTGTAGTAATTAAATCAGCAATTCCGTATTCGGCTGTTGATAATACATATGTATAAAAAGGAACAAAGAAAAAGCTGAGCAGTTTTGACGAAAAGCTTCCAATTGTCAACAGCAGTACATTTTTCCCTAATTTTTTATAATTTGACATTCATTAATTCTCGCTTTCTTGACTTAAAGCCTCTTCTAAAAACCTAATACCTTTGCATTTTTGATCAGAAAATCGACTGCGAATATTATCATAATCTATTTCTTGATCAAACCATTGATTGAAAGATTCTGCATTCTTTACAAGTAAATCTTTAGCTTCTAACAAATCAAGTAAATTCAAAATTCTCGTATTTCTTGACTTATGTGGAATTATCATTACTTTTTTTTCAAACAACATCGAAAAGACAGATCCATGAAATGAATTTGTAATAATAAATTCTGCATTTGCAATATATTTTAAGAATTCAAGAGGACCAGCAGTTCTATCCCAAGTATGCTTTTTATTTATGCGTAATTTTCCAGGCGATATGTTTAGTATTGGTAGGCCAGTTCTATTTGTCAAAAACTCGACGGCTTGATCAAGAATTGGATTATCCTCAAGTTTATATACTATTATATATCTATCATTATCACTTTTAATCAAACTAATATAGTCTTCTTTATCGAGTAAGAAAGTGGGATCTGGAACTACATCTATATTTCTCATAACAATGGCCGATAATCGTTCTGCAGTATTCTTCTCTCTACAAGAAATGCGTGTAAAACCTTTGGTAAGCCTAACTAAAGACTCTTTTCTGTTCTCTAATACTGTCTCACCAGTACTAACTGCATAAGCAATCTTCAATCCTTTGTAACCAGTGAAATCAGCGAAATACATTTCATCAAATGTTCCATTTGTAATCATCTCATTCCATATTTGATCGCTTCCACAGATGACTGCATCATATTTTTTTCTGAGTATTTTTTCTGCTTCATCCTTGCTCTTAATGATATCAGTAACATTCAGGTAATTTAGGATGTGTTCAAATTTTCTCTGTTTAACCATTCTTAATGGGAACTTTATATTCGATAATAAGCTTGAAATACGCTTTGTAGATTCGTATGTGGCATTTAAAAAATCTTTGTTTATTATAGAATATCTTTTCACATGATAATCAGGACAATAATTAATTATCTCTACCTCATATCCCATTTTCTCTAATCTTGTCTGTAAAGCCCAACACTGTAATACTGCGCCATAATTCCAAACAAAATGGAAAGTAATTATTCCAATTCGCATACCATTCCTCCAAAAATCATATCATCATATCATTTTCTACATCTAAAAACGTAACATCCATAAACATTAATGTTAAATAGAATGCAACATTCGCAAAGTCATAAACACCAGCAGACGCTACAATTAGCAAAATCACAATTGCGATCCATTTCGCAAATCTCCCATTCTGAAGTACTCGATGACAGCAAATAATAAAATAAAGTATAACACCTAAAAAACCATTTCTAATCAATAGCATAGCTAGCGATGTATAATACACATCCACCATAGGTTCATTCCCTGTTCCTATTCCAAATAATTTATTATTGAAGGCATCACCAAAGAAAAAATCATAACCTTCCGTTCTACCACTAACTGCATTCATATTGCTGCTGCTATCTACAGATAAACGCATAAATACAAGCTGTACAAATTCTTGCTTTGATAAAAATACAACCGCAATTACTAATGCAAATAATATAAACAAAAAGATACCAAATACTTTCCGATTATTAATCTTTCTGCTAAAAACAAACATAAAAATAGTCCACAAAACAACTACACCAAACAATCCTATTCCTGAAGTGGACATAAGAATTGCTAGAGATAGGACTATTGCCTTAATGATAAATTGTTTTTCACTATTCTTATAATATTTGAACAAAACAAAAGCCAATGCAACTAATACAAATTGCCCAAAATGTGCAGGTTCAATGAAAAAAGAAGATGGTCTAAAATAACCACTTGCCGTACCCGTTGTTATTCTTGTAAACGATGAAAAATTATTTTGTATTGAGTCGGTAAAAAAATGTAAGGGAATTAACTGTAAAAAACGTCCACTCAAATAATAAATAGCGTATTGAATGAAAAGCAGTAGGCTAGCTACTATTGATATATTTTCAATCGTTTTTAAAAGAATATCTCCTCTAAAAGACTTATTTCCACAAGCTAAAATGACTATCAACACCTGAATTAAGACATTATATAAAAGTGTCCCATATGATCCAGCATTGTAAAGAAATATGCTAATAAAATAACCCAATATAATATATGCTGTATAATAAAACAGTTTTCTATTTCTTTTTGGAATTTTTCTAGTCAAACAAGGAGTACAAATAGCAAATAATAGCCAAAGGCTTATTGTTCCAAAGGAATACGATAGCCAAGGAAATCTATAATAACGTGTAATTGGAAGAAAAGCTATTAAGACTGCTATGATATTCCATCGAGAAAACGATTTATATTTAATAATCATTTCTACTTTCCTCACATCAACTTATATCTAATTCTATACAATATATTAGCAATAACTGCAGATAGTCGATTTTCTTTCATATTTATTTCTATTTCTTTTGTTTCCTTGCTCATAAGCAAATTCAAATACTCTGTATTATTTTTCAGTGTTTTCGGAGCATTAAAACTGCTTTTTTTGTATTGGTTCAAATTTGTTTTAAAGTTCTTATAATCACTTAACAATTTCAATAAACTTTCTGACGAATAGTCAATCACGATTCCATTCTCTCGGTGCGTTACTTCCGTTGCAATATTCCCACTTAATGAACTTGTTATTACGAAACAATTTGCAGCTATACTCTCAAAATATGTATAACTATATGTCTCAGGCACACAAGAAAATAATACCACAACATCTATGCTATTTTGCCTAATAGCCTTAATCATTGCATCCGGTCCATTTTCTATTACTGAAACAGTCACGTTTTTTATATAGTCACGAGTTTCTTTAGAAAAACCAAAATGGTAAAAATCATACTTCTTTTTTAGATCATCATTACAATTTATCTTATCAACAACATCAAGCCACTCATAATACCCTTTTCTGACAACACCTTTACCAACAAAAGCAACTTTTATTTTTTCATTTGACTTTATCGGAGTGTTATTCTCTTCATATTTACCACATAGAATCTTATGTCCCATAACAAGGATCTTTTTTTCCATTTTAGGAAATGCTTCTTTCCATAAATCTTTAACATAGTTAGACGGTGACACTACCGTAATATCTTCTATTGAATCCAAGAACTCTATTACATTTTTATGCAAATCTAATGCTTGATTATAAAATTTACAATCATGACACTTTTCTTTATATATCTTTGCATTTCCACAGAAATCTGTTCCGTTTTTTAGCAAATTATATTGTGGACAAGCAGTACAAAAATCATGAAGATACAAAAAAACTTTATTCCCCGAGCTCACAATCAAACTAAGCTCTTCTAATTTCATAAAAATAATGCTATGTATCATTATTCCAACACACTGTTTCCTAACATTTAATCTATTAATAAGTTTTAATAAATCATTGAAAGAAACACCATCATAGAATTTTTTTTCATATATTACTCCCCACGCTCGAATAGATAATTCTATTTTCCCAATCCAAATGCTCTTATATATAGGGAAAATTATTACAGATTTAATTTTTTCTGTACTTAACACCTCTATTTGTGAAACTATATAGTTTTCAGATCCTGCGCTATAAAGATAAGGATTTCGATAATGAATTATTAAACTATACTTATCAAATGTCTCCTCAGCTATTTTAAATATATCCATATTCTATCCTCTCTTTTTTCTTTCTAGAACAAAAGCAATAATCATCCACACAGAATCATACCAATTATTTGAGATATACTGTTCGTAATAAATCCATACTTTATATAGCAATATATCCTCTTAAACTTATTATATTTCTGTATATTCCCATAAATGGTTATTAAATTCGATTCAGGTAATTGAAACACTTTTGAAAACTCCTTTGCTTGTTTTTGAGTATTCTTGTATGATTCACGTATATCTTTTAAACATTTAAATTTAGTAACCCAATACTTTACAGTATGATTATTTGCGGCACCAACCGCATTGCTCTCATGCTGTCTATATAAAATAGTTGATTCTTCAATCCTATGTATTTTCCCAAATTCTGTAGCTATTAATCCTGCCCATTTATCATGCATCGCAATATCCTTTTGATTATTGGATTTTATCATCATATCTCTCAATTTGTGATTTATCACCATTGTGCATCCAGTAATTAGATTTCTTACAATCAGATCTTTCGCTTGCAATTTGTTAAATCTAAATCCATAATAATTCCACATTGAAGATGAAATAACATTCAACGAGGAATCTACTAGTGTTAAATCTGTAAATACCATCTCCGGCAACACTGACTTCTTATCGATTAAGTTTATTGATTTTTCAATTTTATTTTGTAGCCATACATCATCCTGGTCACAAAACATATAGCTTGGTGCCTCAATCTCCCGAAGAAGATAATAAAAGTTATTTTTAGCCCCCCCAGTTGGTCCTCCGGTAATCTTTTTAAACTGTTCAGGATATAACTCACAGTATCTATCTATTATTAATTCTGTCTTGTCCGTAGACCCATCATCGTGAATATAAGTAGTCCATTCTTTGTTGGTTTGAGCCAACAATGAATCTAATTGTTCTTCTAAATATTTTTCTCCGTTATAAGTCGCAAGCAAAATTGCTAACCTATCTGTCTTTATCATATTCTTACCGCCTTATCATATACGATAGTTCTCTGAATTTTACACATAAGAATCTTGTAATACAATTATAGTTTCGATAATTTTTGAGATAATAAGATAAACTTTTGCATAAAATGTTACAAGTTTGTTTTTTCTTTATTGAGGTACTAATAGTTTTTCCGTGATTGTGAATTACCTCAGCATTTCCACAAAGCCAACATTCCTTACCAATTCTGGATAATCGTTCCGATAATATTGGTTCCTCATAATACAAAAAAGTCCCCTCATCTAAAAAACCTATTTTTTTCATATCCGTGGCTCGCAAAAGCATAAAGCTTCCTCTTGGAGCGTAAATTTTAGAATCGACTGCATCATCAAATCGAAATCGTTCTTTATGATTTGTGACAATCCCGAAAGTCATATCCCAAAATGATGGTCTTCTAAAATATAATGGCGGGTCCTTCTTTCCATTCTTTGAAACAATTCTAGGTGAAATCGCACCAATCTTGGTATTGGAATTCATCAATTCAATCATTTTTTTTATTCCGTCATATGTATCTAACTCAATATCATTATTTGACACTAAAATATATTCTGCTCCATTCTCAACCGCATATTTTATACCAACGTTATTACCAGCCGCATAACCGCTATTAATATCATTTTTTAATAAAGCAAATCTATGAGAATCATTTGACTCAGTTCTCAAGATATCAGCACTTTCATTTGGTGATGCGTTATCTACAACTACAATATCAACCTTTTCATTGCCTTTAATACGCTCTATATTTTTAATAAGTTTTAACGTCATCTCATATGTTTTGTAATTTAAAATAACAACAACTATTTTCATATTTTTTCCTTTAATATAATTCTTGATTTTTCAACAACGGTTGCATTTTCTGGCATATCAAATGTTATCACTGCATTTAACTACCTTTGCCTTATTTACAATCCCTACTTTTCCAACGATTTTGGCTCTTTAATATATCTCCACATTATCCCCCATGTAAGGTACATGTGTTGCATCTGTAAAATCATTTTCAATAATGACTTGGTGACATATTCTTACATTTTTCCAACATGAGCACCAGAAGCAACGATTATTCAATATAATCCGTGTGGTTATTTGTGTTTTGTTTCAACAATAACCGAACCCTTTCCAATTGTAATTCCAGAACTTGCATTTGTAAATGCACCCATGCGCTTAATCCGAAAAGTGTACCATAAATATTTTAGGGTTATACCTCAGAAAATTCCGAATACATTTCCTCATCTTCTAATATTTTCTGTCATTATAGTGTTGAATCACCGTTATACCTTTAGTAAAAAAAATTCTTATGATTCATGTAACACTCCTTATTCGAAGCATAAATGGTATACTACACTAAACATTTCTACTTCTTCATCTTCCGCTGTGACTCAACCTCAAACCTAGCTGCATTACGGCAGTACAATACACAAATAGCTACAAATGAGAGAACATAGTACGCCGTATAGCAAACCAACATAATATCAAATGTATTGGTAAACAATGCCACGAATAACCAAGGCATGAACAGACCGGCCACCCCGAAGTTTTTATCAATCTGCTCTCTGATATAAGCAAAACTTCTCTTATCTTCTGTATCAGCAAGGGTGATATCATCAAATTCATTTAATATCTTCTTGGCTGCAAAAACGCAGTTTAAATATTTCTGATGTACTAATCTCATATATGTATTAGCTACAGCACCAATAGCACCAACCAAAATCAAATAAATTCTATACTGTTCTGGAACCAAGAATGATGTATGATAGGCTGCCATACCCAAACCAACTGTGGTAAATGAAAATGGGCCATATCCAGCAACCGCATCAAAGAAATCACCCATAAAGGTTTTAACTTTCTTAACTCGTGCAATATTACCATCCACGCAATCCAGTACCAACCAGAAGTTTGTTAGAATAACTCCTGCCAGCATGCATCCGAAGTTATTAATAGAAAGCAAAACTGATGCTATAAAAATTACAAACCAAGAGAATACAGATACCATATTAGCAGACCATCCTGCGTTGATGAAAAGGTATGTTACAGGGAATGATGCTTTTCGAACCCATAACTGTACCCATAGTGAACTACGACTATTCTTTTTCTTAGTAAGAGAGGATGTTATATCATTCATTGTATATTTCATGAATCTGCTCCTTGTTTTAATATTTCATCATAAATATCCCACATTGTTCTTAATGCATTATGTATTTCAAACGGTTCCACTGCTTTCAGGCACTTTTCACGCATATTCTCACGTAGTTCTTTGTCATCTGAAAGTTTCTTTATAGCCTCTGCAAATCCATCTACGTCATCTGAATCACACGCATATCCTGTTTCCCCATCGATAACATAATCCAAAATTCCATGTACATTTGAAGAAACCAATGGAACACCTGCTGCCATCACTTCGATTCCAGCTAAACCTAATCCCTCAATTTTGGATGGAAACGCACTGATATCTGCTGTATTACACAATTCTGGAATGTCTCTTCTAAATCCAAGGAATATGACATTCTTTTCTACCCCTAGTTTCTTTGCCAATTCCATCAATTGCTCTTTCAGCGGTCCTTTTCCGCAGATAACATAATAAATCTTATCATCCTTGAGTTTTCCTAATGCTCGAATAATGACTTCATGATTCTTTCTCTCGATAAGTTCTCCAACCGAAAGAAGCATAATACTATCTTCTGGTATACCTATACTTTTTTTATAAGAAGCCTTATCAACCTTCGTATCCTTAATTCTGCTAATATCAACTCCGACACCGGGAATATATCGAACATTCTTTGCATGAAATGTTTTTGCTCTGTTGAAATCTTCCTTGTTAATTGTCACGATATAATCGCATAGGTGAGAGCACACCTTTTCTACAGGATAGTAAATCATCCAATTTTTCTTAGGTGCGGCATTGTGAAAATGAAATCCGTGGCATGTGTACATGACCGTACTGCCCTTTTTTCTCGCTGCTCTTGCTGCTATTCTTGTAAGCATAGAAGCCGCTGGCGTATGACAATGAATCAAGTCAAAATCATATTTGTTGATGACCGTATCCAATTCTTTATACGCAGAAATATTATCCTTACTTAATGGTGAGCGAGCAAAATGTATATTGTGAAGGATAATTCCTTTTTCTCTAATCCTATCTAAATACAGCTTTGTGCGTTCTTCATCTGTATCTTCCATATAATCAAAATTACAAGCTATGTGAACATCACAGCCTAAATCATCATGCAAGTAATCCACATTTTCTTTATTAAACCATTCAATAAAAGAAACAACGCTAGCAACTATTAAAACTTTTTTTTGAGTTCTATCTCTATTCAAAATACTTCTTGCCTCCGCCTGCTTCTCTTTATATTCTTCCTCAGCCACTTTTTCGGTTCTCAGTAAATAATCTCCGAAGTCTTCAGCTGTTGCCATATCATCCTGTGTAATACCTTCCTGCTTAATAAACGCTTTTTTTATAGTATCAATCACAATTTTGATATCCCCAGTGAAACTAATATTTTCAATATATTTTTGATCCCATTGAAGTTTATCTTCCCAAGATATAGCATTACGTCCATTCACCTGTGCCAAACCACTAAGACCCGGCTTCGCAGTGTGTCTTCTTCTCTGCTCTGGGCTCATAAACACCATATCTCTTACAAGCTGAGGTCTTGGTCCGATGACAGACATTGTTCCGTTTAGAATGTTGAAGGCTTCTGGAAGCTCATCTAGGCTTGTATTTCTAAGCCATTTACCGAACTTAGTAAGTCTTACTTCGTCCGGAAGTAGCTCACTATTTTCGTCTCTTTCATCTGTCATAGTACGAAATTTATACATTTTAAAAACAGTTTCCTTGCCATCAGGTCCTACAAGTCCTGGTCTATCCTGTGTAAAAAGAACAGGAGAACCAAGTTTCACTTTTACTAAAGCCGCCACACCAAGGTAAAGAGGCGAGAACACAACAATGGCTCCTGTAGCACAGACAACATCAACCAATCTCTTCATGTACTTCTCATAAAATCCTATTTTACGAGCCACAATTGGTTTTATATCATATGCTTTATATGTAGTTTTATCTGCATTTTTCTTCATAACATGAGCTGTCACCGCAGTAGTAGCTGCCGCTAATCCGATTATGCAACCAACCGTTTTCGCCTTGTCCATGAACTATGTCTCCCTCTTTTTTAATCTCATATTCATTTTCTTTCCTGCTTTCCATAACAAGCATCCCATTCCAGTACCTATTGCGTTTGCAGTCACAACGTCTATTTCTGCCAAGCCCGTGGCACTTATATACTGTATTATTTCAATACCACAGGATACTATCACTCCGAATAACACTACTTTCTTCCAGTTATCAACAATTCCTCTTAGTAAAAAGCCAAAGGGAATAAACAGCAGGATGTTCTGAAAATACCACACTACTTCTTCCCAGCCTTTGGGATTACCGCAAATAATTTCTTGTAATGCCCAGAAAGGTCTAAGTTCGATTCGCCTTGTTTTCACAAATCGACTAAGCACGGTTAGCCAAATAATAAAGCCAAAATATCCAATGAACAGCGCACATATAATCAACTTGTGCCAACTATTCTCATCAGGCCTTTTACAGTGCTTTTTCTCCATCATTCAATCTATCTCTCAGTATTGTTGAAGAGATTCCGTCCGTGTGGTCAAGATAAACCACTGTACATCCTTCCTCAGCAAACTCTTTTTCATATTGGTTCCACGCATCTGTGCCTTTCCAATCAGAACCAACAAAAACAGCATCTGCGTGGTATTTTTTCACTGCTTCAAATTTATCCATGTTCTCTTGTGGAACAACCTGGTCAACGCAACGAAGTTCGGCAACAATGGCCATACGATCTGCCTCACAGATGATTGGATATTTATTCTTTCTTTTAAAGCACAATTCATCAGTGGTTACTCCCACAATCAAATAATCACACTGCTCTTTGGCTCTCTTAATAACATTCAGGTGTCCAATATGAAACATGTCATATACACCTGTGGTATAGCCTATTTTGTACCTTTTCATTTTGTTTTCTTTTCTCCCCTGTACATCACTCAAAACAGCCTCTAATAACTTCAATAATCCTATCCTGCTGTTCCTCAGTCATTTTATTATCACTTGGCAAACACAGACCTCTATGGAAGATATCCATTCCGACATCCAATGGCAATTCATTAGCTCCCACTGCTCCACCGGAAATGTAGGCATTTGTTTTTGCTCTGCCATTACCTTCTCGTGTCACAAATCCATTCATTCGATAAATTGGCTGCATATGCATCGGTTTCCAGATTGGTCTGCCCTCAGCATTTATACTGGCAATCGCATTCAGAATTTCTGTCGGACAGCTCTTACCATGTTCTCCAACATAAAGTACTTCCTGTTCTCCTCTTACCTGTTTGCACATAGCTTCTGGTTTGATAATCATGCAAGACAACCAATAATTTGGCTCTGAATTCTCTGCATCAAAAGGATTCATACTCACCGGTAAGTCTATTAACCCTTCTTTATATCTCTCATAAATAGCCTTTTTCTGAGCAATATGCTCATTAAGATATGGCAACTGACCTCTTACAACCCCTGCAATTACATTGCTCATGCGATAGTTGTATCCCAGTTCTTCATGCTGGTACCATGGAGCATTTTCTCTTGCCTGCGTTGACCACTTACGAACCTTGTTGGCATCTTCAAGACTGTCTGTCAAGAACATTCCTCCAGAACTCCCGGTCACTATTTTGTTTCCGTTAAACGAAATTGCATTGAAATCTCCGAATACGCCTGTCTGTTTTCCTTTGTATATTGCACCGAAAGATTCAGCTGCATCTTCAATAATCTTAGCTCCATGTGCATCACAAATCTTTTTGATTTCATCAATCTTACCTGGTGTTCCATATAGATGAGCAACAACCACACCCTTGACATCTGGATATAGTTGAAACGCTTTTTCCAGTGCAACCGGATCCATATTCCAGGTGTCATACTCTGTATCGATAAATATCGGGACTCCACCTTCGTATACAATTGGATTCACCGTGGCATCGAACGTCATGTCGCTCGCAAAAATCCGCATTCCAGGAGTAACCCCTGCAAGTTTTACTGCCATATGTAAAGCAGCTGTTCCAGCTGAAAGAGCAACAGAATATTTGCATCCAACTAGATCACAGACCATTGCTTCAACTTCATTAATATTTTTTCCAACTGTTGACATCCAATTGGTCTCGTAAGCTTCTTTGATATACTCCAACTCCGGTCCATGCATAGTCGGGCTGCTCAAATATAACTTATTCTCGAATTTGCTTAATTGTTGATTGAAATCGAACATTTCTTCTTGCTCCTTTTACTCTCGCTCGTAGTATGTATTTATAATTATTCTTGTTTATTTTCTTGTTTTGTGTTATACTCTATTTAACAAAAGAATGCCCACTCAATACTGCAGAATTTTAAATAAAATAGGCGTAGCAAAACACCCACACCTTTCAGTCTGAGCTTTGCCTACGCCTCCTTATAGATTTTTGATTTTGTACTCATCGATTCATTTGGGTTAAATTTTACGAGTACCCAAGAAGCCATCACCGTACTTCCAGGCTCGAAAATCTAACTTTGACCGACTTTTTTCAAAATCCAGCATAAGCAAATCCTCTTAAAACCCTTTATTTACGGGACATTCTTGATATGTCCCCATTATATTGCTATCACTTCATCACCAGGTCCAATTTCCAGAAGTCTTAATGCCATCTCGCCACAGGCGGTCTGACTATTCAGACAAACGCACCTATTCACACCAACCCACTCAGCAATCTCTTTTTCCAGCTTTTTCGTTCTTAGACCTGTTGTGATCCAACCAGAGCGAAGTGCATCTGCTACTTCTACAATTTCTAATTCCGTAATGTCTGGCGGGGGAAAACTAATTACTCTGCTGTTGAAATTCTTATCATTTGACATTTTTATTTCTCCTTTATGGGTTAATACCCTTTTTAACACACTTTAGTTATCGCTTCTCTATTAACCGTTTGCTATCTTCTGAGGAATGAAATTACAACCATTCTCTTTGAAAGGAATATATATGAACGGTAAAGCAATATTACAAATATCAGAACAATATTTCCCAATTCTATATTGTTCTTTTTATTTACTTGTTCATTTTAAAGAACTGTGCTATACTTTTTATGTAATAAATTGAATTGTTCTTGCTTAACGACAATAAGCCTGTCGGATAATCTCTTATCCAGATGCAGGCTTAGTCGATTTTCTCCTTATTAAATTTTTCTCTCTAAATTGGATTAATAGAAATCTAAGAAAGTCACATTTATTTACAAGGTCATGGCTTCTCCTCCCATTTTGAGAAAAAAATATAAAATCGGGACTCGACTAAGCCATCAAACCCCTGTAAATAACGGGTTTTCTCTGGTTGTCCCTATTATATAATTATTGATAAACTTTGCTGAGAAACTGTTTCATCTCAGTTCCTTTGAACATGGTGTTGTTCTCCTTCTAAATTTCTTGTTTCCCGGTCTTCCCCCCGTCTATTTTTTCACACTTTATGTGGTTTTCAGCTTTTTCTCAGTTCCTCGCCAAGCCTTTTTATTCACACACTATCTATGATTTAACACAGACGAGGGAATTCCCCCTTACATAAAGCTCTTATTTTGAATACCATTGTTCCTTTTATACATTTGCTTATTAAAAACTATGATATACCTACCTGATAATAATATTTTCAAAAAGCATTTCTAAGTTTTACGACAGTAAGCCTTCCCGGATAATTCCTCCTCCAGAAGCAGGCTTAGCCGATTATCTCCTTATTCTATTCTTTACTCTGCAAATTGGGTTAACAGAACGGCACCAAAAGGGGCACGCATGTCTACTGAGATTGGCAATCCGCCCCATTTTAAACAAAAAATTATGAAGATGGGACTCGGCTAAGCTACCAACCCCTTATGGATACAGGTTTTTCTCTGGTTGTTCCTATTATATAATTACTGATAGACTTTTTAATTAAATATTGCAAACGCATTACCGTCAATATCAAACAATATAATACATAATTCTACACTTTAGTTAAATAAAACCACTCTAATTTACCAAAAACTCATTGCGAGATAGCCCTATCCTGTTTGTAAGTTGGCACCACGTTTTGCACCAAATCACAAATATCCTCCCGGTTAGAATAACTGGCCTTCGCCAAATTCTTCAAATCCTCCAAAAACTTCTCCAAATCAAACGGAATCGGACTCCCAATATGTATCAACTTATTCGGCGTAGTCTTCATCCCTTCCTCCGCCATAAGTTTCTCCTCATAAAGCTTTTCTCCAGGCCTCAACCCCGTATACACAACCGAAATATCCACATCCGGCTTATACCCCGACAACTTAATCAAGTTCCTTGCCAATGTATCAATCTTCACCGGTGCTCCCATATCCAGCACAAAAATCTCTCCACCCTTCGCATACGTTCCCGCCTGCAGCACGAGACTTACCGCCTCAGGTATCGTCATAAAGTACCGAATAATATCCGGATGCGTAACCGTAACCGGCCCACCAGCCTCAATCTGTTTCTTAAAAAGCGGAATCACAGACCCATTACTTCCTAAAACATTACCAAATCGAACCGCCACAAAATCTGTAGGCTTCCTCTGACCGTCTTCATGTTCCCCAAATTGTTCTCTGGTAGCAGCAACCATATCATAATCTGCACATTCATCATGCCCATTCAAATCCGGCAAAACAATCGGCTTCCCTTGTTTACTCAGCCTGTCCATAGTCTGAATCACCATTTCACACAGCCTTTTGCTCGCCCCCATAATATTCGTAGGATTAACCGCCTTATCTGTACTTATCAGCACAAACTTCTCGCACCCACTCTGCAGTGCCGCGCTGGCAGTCTTATACGTTCCCAGAACATTATTCTTTATCGCCTCACAAGGACTTGTCTCCATCAAAGGCACATGCTTATGTGCTGCCGCATGATAAACCACATCCGGCCTATACTCCGCGAACACACTGTTAATTCGTCTGCTATCCCTCACCGACCCAATCAAAACAACCAAATCAAGTTTCGGATATTTCCTCCTTAACTCCTGTTCAATGTCATAAGCATTATTCTCATAAATATCAAATATAATCAGCCGTTTCGGACCATGCGCTGCGATCTGCCGACACAACTCACTGCCAATAGAACCACCTCCACCGGTAACCAGAATCGTCTTATTCCTCAGCGCATTGAAGATTTCCTCCATGTTTACCTTAATCGGATCTCTCCCCAGCAAATCTTCCACAGCCACACTCTTCATCTTACTGATTGACACTTCCCCATTCACCAACTGGTAAATCCCCGGAAGTATCTTCATTTCACACCCAGTCTCCTTACAGATATTAAGAATATCCCTCTTCTCCTCAGCCGAAGCACTGGGAATCGCCAGTAAAATCTGATCAATCTTATATTTTTCCGCACTCAGCAGAATATCATCCCTGCCGCCAACAATCGGAATACCTTCTATGTAACGCCCCATCTTATTTGGGTTATCATCAATAATACAGCAAACCTTTGCCTTCACTTCACTGGCCCGGTTCAAATCCCTGATTATAATCTGCCCTGCGGCCCCCGCACCAATCAACATCACCCGATGCAGCACGGCATCTTCTTCACTCTGTTTATTCCTACTGCGTTCCAGTAAAATAAATCGATAAGAAAACCTAACAGCAACTGTAAACACAAACTGCAACATTATGCCAAACAGATAATAAGAAATCGGCATTCTCTTAAAAAACAAAGTAATCCCAACGATCTGCACCAACCCGGTAATCACATTCGCCGCCCCAATCCGGAACAGCTCACTGAAACTCGCAAACCGCCAAACGCTCTTATACAGCCTAAGTGCCCAATACACTCCAATACAAACCACCGTATACCAAGGTGCAAACTTCAAAAACGCCCCCAGATAAACATCCGGAATCATAGAATATCTGCAGTCAAACCGAACCCACAGAGCCAGCATAAACGCCGCGTTCACAGCCACAACATCATACAGCATCAGCCAAAGCGCAATTGCCTGCCAATGTTCCATGAATTTTCTTTTCTTACCGGCCTTCCGCATCAGCTCTTCCTGAATCTTATCTCTCTCATCATTGGCCTCTGCTGCCTTCCATTTTCTCTCCTCGTCACCGGTCATACCAGAGCGGTTTCCCCTGCTCCCATCATCTCCCGCATCCTTACCGCCTCGAATAAACGCTTCCTGCTCTTTATCCTCTCTCTTCCTGTCTCCGGAATTGATCTTCGCCAAAGCAAACACCATCACAAACAGAAACAGTACCAGCAGAAGCAGCAGCACAATGATTATCTGCCACATAATATCTCCCCTCGTATTTTCTATTTCTTTTATTCTTTTTATTATTACTTTGAATATTCTCTGCTCCCAAAGAGCAATTCTTCGCCGACACCAAAAGGAGCCGACCGGCGATATTCAACCGGAAACCATGCGTCACTGGCGCACAGCCTCTTGCCGGTTTCCCGGCATCTATATAAGAGTGAATATTCACACTTATTTCAAAATTATTTTCGCTTTCGCTCGAAATCTTTCTGGCATTTCACCCCAAGATTTCTGGCGCTGTTCAGGAAACGGCTTCCCTGATGTCCATTTTCGCATTCAAACATGGCCCCGTTCTTCCTGATCTTCCCTCCGCAGACAAAACATCTGCTGCTCGTCCCTTCCGCGCTGAGCTCCAGAACCACAATCCCGGCATTCCATGCCTTGTATTTCAGAAACTCTCTTATCCGGCTTCCCAAATACAGCGGTGAATATATCCCGGAACGATACTGCACCATCTTTGAAAATTCCTTGTCATAAGACGGAATCACAATGACCCTTGCCTCTTCCCTCACACAGAAATCCACGATTTCCCTGCTCACCTGGTGCGCATAGTGATCAGAAAGATTTTTTAACCGCAAATAATATTTGTGGTTGGGCTGCATCACATTATCTTTGTCCGTATAAACTCTGGACTTCTCAATCTTCTCCAGAAGGACTTTGCATTTGCTCCTGTAAGCATCCCCGCCTCTGCAGGAATACACTGCCTTCTGTTTCCCATCTGCATCCAATACACAGCACATGGCAAAAATGTCTGTGTTCGTAAACTGAACACTGCATACATTCTCCCGGTCCTTCATCCGCTCTTTCGCGTTCCTGGCATCCTCTGTCTGCTGTTTGACGGGCACGTGAAGCCAGAACTCCTTCTCCTTAAAAACAACCGTCGGAGAGAGCATCAGAGCTTCTTCCGGAATCGACTGCCCTTTTAACCTGCAGTCCATCCAATTCCACCTGTTTCCGTCCCATACCTTCAGGGAAATCCTGTTTTCCTTAAAATCCTTATACATCCCCTTAAAGTAGGTAACAGACGCATCAATGGTATCCGGTATGGTGTAGACCAGGTCATCGCCGGAATTTTTATACTTTTCCGTATAACTCTTCAAACTGGCAGAGGCCTTATTAATCGCCGAGCGCCTGAAATAGACAGGAACCCTGCCAAAAGGCAGCGGCCGCTCAGGTATTCTTCCGTCTCTTCCCGCAATCGTCAGGCGCTCTAATGCGCCCTGCATCTGAAGAACGTTCAGTTCCCAGATTTCCTCATGCTCCAGAAGCAGGCGGAAATAAAAATCCAGGACCTGTCTGTAGTATTTCTCAGTCTCTGTCAGCCACTCCGGATGAGAACAGCGAAGTTTGTATTTTATTGTCTTAATGCTGTATCCTGTTTTCATTCGTTTATTCCAATAAATGGGACATATTTTTTTAGAAATGCGACATCTAAAGACAGGAAAAAGTATTAACAAAAATAATATTCCGGTCTTTAGTCAAAACTAAGTTTAACGCTAAAAGTCTTTAAAGTCAATATGCCAAAAAATAATGGCAATTTTTTGGCTATTTTTAGTATATTCTGGACTTCTGGAAAACTTTACCGGATATAAAATGAAAACCACGGTATTTTTCCATTATTAATAGATAATCATTAGTGGTCAAAAAAATGGTCTGAATTCATTTAAGAAATTCTTAATTTTAAGGAGGTCAATATGCCAAGAAGAGGCGAAAATATCAGAAAACGAAAAGACGGCCGATGGGAAGCTCGATATATAAAAGGGCGTGACATAGACGGCAAGATCCATTACGGATATCTGTACGGCAAATCTTACATGGAAGTAAAAGACAAGAAAGCCAAAATCATATCTGAAACTCCTAATTTGCCTATGTACACCAGCCGGTCCTCCGCCCCACCCCAGGATGACCGGATCCGTACAGTGAGTATACAGTGGAAAGCACATATCCGCTATACCGTAAAGGAGAGCACATATTCCAACTACGAAGAGATCCTGGACAACCATATTCTCCCCATTCTGGGCAATATGCAGGTCAGAAAAATCACAAACCACACCATATCAGGCTTTGTACAGAGGGAACTGGAGCAGGGCATGGCATACGGCAGTATCCATGTTATCATAAGTGTGCTCAAAAATATCCTCCGGTATGCCCAGGAGTTCAGCTTTTTCCCGGCTGAACCTCTTAAGTTCCCCCGTATTCCCTCAAGCAGCAGCGATATACAGATCATGAGCAGTGAGGATTACAAAAAGCTGGATACCTTCCTGCAGAGTGATATGGACTCCTTTTCCTTCGGCATCCTGCTGTGTATGTATACCGGCATCCGGGTCGGAGAACTGAGCGGGCTCAAATGGGAAGACATTGACTTCACCCGGTGCAGGCTCCATATCCGCCGCACAGTGACACGCGTCAAAAACCTGAACATGCTCATGACCGACGGAAAAAAAGAATGTTCCCGCACCCATTTAAATATCGGCACACCAAAAACAGCGACCTCCATCCGCGTAATCCCTCTTCCCGACAGGCTTCTGGAACTGGCAGCTCCTCTGAAAAAAGACGGCAGATTTTTTATCCTGACAGGCACGGAAAAATGCATGGAGCCAAGAACCATACAACGACGATACGCAGCCCTGCTGAAAAAATGTGAGATTCCCCACATTAAGATCCACGCGCTGCGCCACCAGTTCTCATGCCGCTGGATCGAACAGGGTTTTGACACAAAGTCCCTCTCCGAAATCCTGGGCCACACTTCCGTAAAGACAACGCTGGACTTATACGTCCACATCCAGCCCGACACCAAGCGCAGATATATGAACCAGCTCACAAATCTGTGAAACCGACTCATTCATGGTCATCAAAGTGGTCAGAAGCCGCGAAACGCGCCTTCTGACCTGTCTTTTCCCTCTTATGTCGCATTTCTAAAATAATGCGGTTCAAAAAAAGGAGCCCGCCTCCGCGCGAACTCCTGCAAATACCAATTACAACGTTACCAAAGTGAAAGCCCTCGCCGACATCTCTGCCGGCAAGGGCTTCCACTTTTTAAGACTATTCTTATTATCAACTTCAGTATCTCATACACCTGAAGTCCTTGTCAATCATTTTTCCTGTATTTTAAAGCTTCTCCAGGCATTCCACCACTTTTTCAAACTCCATGAAATGTGATGCCTTCACCAAAATGGTATCTCCATCCTGAATGATACCCGGCAGGGCCTCCAGAAGAGTTTCCTTTTTGGCAAAATGTACAATGTCTTTGGCAGGCGCCGCCAGCCTGGCTGCCTCAGCCATATCCCCTGACAGTTCACCTACACAGATGATCTTATCAATGTCTCTCGCCGCCGCATATACCCCGACTTCCCGGTGCATCTCCACCTCGTCTTTTCCAAGTTCACCCATGTCTCCCAGTATGGCCACTTTTCTTCCCAGCGCATCCTGCAGCACATCCAGGGAAGCCTTCATGGATACCGGATTGGCATTATAGCAGTCATCTACAATGGTCTTTTTTCCGGTCTCTATAATATGGAAGCGGCCGCTCAAAGACTGCAGACTCTCAATCCCTTTTTTTATCCCCTCCAGGTTCATTCCATAGATAAGACCTACGGCAGTTCCGGCCAATGCATTGTATACCATATGGCGTCCGGGAATAGGTACCAAAACCTGGAAACTCTCATTTCCTGCGTGAATACGGCAGGAAATTCCTTTTAATCCCATGCTCCTGATCTCATCCGCCCAAATCCCCTGATGGTTCATCACGCCGAAGAATACCGGCGCAATTCCGTTAACTTCTTTGACTGTGATCAGCTTATCGTCATCCCCATTCAGGACAACATGACCATCCGGCTCCAGGTAATCGAAGATCTCTGTCTTGGCTTTCAGGATGCCGTCTCTGGATTTCAGAAACTCCAGATGGCACAGGCCGATATTGGTGATCACACAGGTATCCGGCCGCGCGATTTTAGCCAGGCGGTGCATTTCTCCGAAGTCGCTGATTCCCATTTCCAGGACTGCGATCTCATGCTCCGGGCGCAGGCCGAAAACGGTCAGAGGAACTCCCAGTTCATTGTTGAAATTTCCTCTTGTCTTTAACACCTTGTACTTCTGTTCCAGCACAGCGGCAATCATTTCTTTGGTGCTGGTCTTGCCCACACTCCCTGTGATCCCCACCACCGGAATGTCAAGCTGCTTCAGATAGAACTCCGCAATGTCCTTTACAGCCTGAAGAGAAGAATGCACCTTTATATAAGGAAAGCTTTTTTTTCCGATGTCCTTCTCCGTGAGGGTGCACAGGGCTCCATTCGCCATCACACTGTCAATAAAATCATGGGCATCCACACGTGCACCTTTAATAGGAACAAACAGGAATCCCGGCTCTGCTTTTCTGCTGTCCGTTACGATTCCCTGTACTTCCCGATCCTTCATCTCTTCGCTGCCCACATATATGCCGCCGCAGGCTTTGGCTATATTTTCTAATGTCAGATTTTTCATGGCACACCTCTGGTTATTTATATTTTTTCAGGGAAACCTCGATCAGTTTCTCGCACAGTTCCGGATAATCCATTCCCAGTGCCTTTGCCTCCTGGGGAATCAGGCTTGTGGGGGTCATTCCCGGCAGGGTGTTTGCCTCCAGGCAGTACATGTTTCCGTCTTTGTCCATGATGAAATCCAGTCTGCCGTAGGCCTGCAGTCCCAGTGCCTTGTAGCCCTGCTCCGCGTATCTCTGCATTTCCCTGGTCAGTGACTCGGAAATCTCCGCCGGACAGGTCTCAATGGTGGATCCCGCCTCGTATTTGTTCTTATAATCATAAAATCCCTGCAGCGGAGCGATCTCAATGACCGGATAAGCTTTGCCGTCCACGACAGCCACAGAGAACTCGCGCCCCTCGATAAACTGCTCCACAACCGCCTCATTTTCATAGGAAAAGGACTCCTCAAGGGCAGCCTCATATTCCTCCTGATTCTTGGCAATGCAGACACCCACGCTGGAACCTCCGCAGCACGGCTTCACGATCACCGGGAAGTCTATGTCATAGTCTGCCAGCTCGCTGCTGCATTTTCCCTTCTGCAGAGTTACGCCTTTTGGAGTGGGCACTCCCTTTGCCTCAAATACCATTTTCGTGATTCCCTTGTCCATGGCCATTCCGCTGCTCAGCGGACCGGAGCCGGTGTAGGGAATTCCCATGAGGTCGAATACGGACTGTACCTTGCCGTCCTCCCCGTTGGAGCCGTGCAGAGCCAGGAACACCATGTCTGCCGCTTTGCAGATGTCAAGTACGCCGGGACCGAAGAATTCTTTCCTGCTTTTTACGGTCTCCTCCAGTTCCCTGCTCTTTTCCTGCATGTAAACAACTTCCGCATCTATATCATATGTCTGAGGGAATAATTCCTCCCCCC
Organism: Blautia sp. NSJ-175; assembly: GCF_022867815.1. NCBI lineage: Bacteria > Bacillati > Bacillota > Clostridia > Lachnospirales > Lachnospiraceae > Blautia > Blautia sp. NSJ-175. The sequence goes on along the minus strand of NZ_JALIFQ010000029.1, from coordinate 34,106 downwards.
AGCTTTCTTTTCCAAAATAAGCGTCTACCAGTACCGCTTTGTGATTTCTTCTGCGCAGAGCTGTGCAGATGCCCTGTCCGGACACAATGGAGACTTCCCTCTCTGTACTGCTGCCGCCTGCTAAAACAACTATATTCATACTCTTTCTCCCTTATGCAGCCATTCGGTTTCTTTGCTCTTTTTATACTAATCAATTTAAACTTTTTTGTCAATGATGATGCCGTCTAAGGACATGATCTGCAATAAATATGACACGGCATGTGCGTTACTTTTTTACCTGCAGAAATACTTTTTCACATATTCTCTCCAACATTTCTCCATCATTTTATCTATTATATCTATATTTACACCACCGCTTTTATCCATATTTACCAACTTTATTACATATTTTTTCCGTCAAAAGTATATTTTGACATATAAGCAGGATAAAAAGCCATATATTCTATGCATTTTTTACAGTAAACTATATGGTAGTCCAACAAGTCTGATACTGGTTGGGTCATATTCAGAATGGATACTGAAATGTATCGGGGAATATAAGGACATATGCACAAATGTGCTGTTTCCTTCCTGTCATGCATTTTTGATATGCGACAAAACAAGGGTAGCTGAGGAATCCCGGAATGCTCTGGGGCTGGTTCCTATTTTCTGCTTAAACGCTTTGGAAAATACCAGTGCGTCTTTATATCCCACCATTTCCGCGATCTGCTTGATCGGCAGCGCGGTGGTCTGCAGGAGCAGGGAGGCTTTATTCATCCTGACACCCAGCAGGTAGTCATAGGGGGAAACGTGATGAACCTGTTTGAATATCTTTGTCAGGTAGCTGCGCGTAATGCCGATATAGCTGCACATGTCATTGACGCTGATATCTTTATGGTAATTTTGCTCAATATAGGCAGCTGCATAGTCCGCATATTCCTGCCGGTGGTAATCATTGAACTGCTGTCTGGTATTATGTGAAGTCTGATATTCCCGGATCATGCCTGCCAGAAAAAGGGCAAGCTGGCTCTGGCGCACCAGGTCATTGGCATAGGTAAGCTGATGGGCTGCCAGCATGGCATCCACGCAGGCAGTCAGTGCTTCCTCCTGCTCAAAATGACCGACTCTCTGCTCAGCAGAAAAACCGGCATGTTCCAGGCATTCATACGCCCGGATGCCGTCAAATGCTGCCCAGACATAAGACCAGGGTTCTTTGGCATCCGCCCTGTATACAGTAGTCTCCTCCGGCATGATCAGAAACGCATCATGGGCTCCAAGCTCTGTTGTCTTTCCGTCTGCCGTAAAAGTGCCCTTCCCGCTTATAACATAGTGCAGAAGATATTCCTGACGGACAGCCGGTCCGTACGTATGCCCGGCCTCGCAGATTTCCCTGCCGCAGTAAGCCAGATAGAGCTCCACGGAATTCTTTCTGAGAAATTCCAGGCATTGATATTTTGGAGACTCCGTATATTTTACCTCGGTATCCTTATGTCCGCTGTCCATTCTGAATTTCCTCCTTTGCACCTCTGCATTCATAAAATCAGACTATATTTATTATAGCATTATGCATGTCCGGTGAAAAGGGTAATGTAAAGCAGTATTAAGAAAGGAGCGCAAGTATGAAAAGAAACAAGAAAGCCTCTAAAGCCCTGTCGTTCTTCATGGCACTGGCACTGACCGCCGGAAATCTATCACCTGCCGCAGTCAAAGCCGATACCATAACCGTGGATAAAAATATCCTGCAGGGTCTGATTCCCACCACAAATGCTGAGGGAGGCATCACGAATCCCGAAGCTGCCACAGACGGCATCAACTACGACAGTGATGTGGATGCCAACAACACCCGGATCGATGCCGGGGCTGAAATCGGCGGTGATGACAATGGCTATTCCCAGTGGAATCCGGTATACCTTCAGTATGATTTCGGTGATGTATACAGCGTAAAAGCTGTGGATCTGTACCGAAACACTTATCCGGCTGCAACTTCCACCTTCAAGGATGTAAAGGTAGAAGTATCAACCTCTGAGGATTTCTCAGACAGTACCATCCTCTATGGAGATCCTGACGGGGAAGACTTTTTGGAAACCGTTGATACCAAAGGCGAATCTCAGTATCTGGCGCCTGAAACAGAGATTGAAGCCCGCTATCTCCGTGTATGGGGAAAAGGCCACTACATAGAAAACACAAACAGTGCATGGAAAGGCTACAGTAGCGGCGTCCTCTTCACAGAGATCGAAGTCATCGCTTCTGTGGAACAGGAACAGCCTGCCCCTGATCCGGATCCCGGTGATGATGAGGAAATGGTAGACGCCAACATTATGACCGGCCTGATTCCTACCTCCAATACACCTCACCAGATTGTAACCGGAGGTTCTACGGTTCCCCAGGTACAGATCCTGAACCCGGAAGCAGCCACCGACGGTGTGAAATCAGGCAGTGAGGATGATTCCAACAATACCAAGATCATTGCAGGCCAGGAAATCGGCGGTAATGACAACGGCTATTCCGGATGGGACCACGTCTATCTCCAGTATGATTTCGGTAAAGTCCGGGACGTAAAAGAGATCGACCTGTACCATAACACTTATCCCAATGCGGTTTCTACCTTCAAGGATGTAAAAGTAGAGCTCTCCTCCACAGAAGATTTTGCAGAGAGCACCATCGTATCCGATACGGCTGATTATGAGGAAACCACCTCCAACAAGGGACAGCCTCAGGTTATCACACTCCCGGAAATCGTATCTGCACAGTATATCCGTATCTGGCAGAGAGGACATTATATCCAGAATACCAACAGCTCATGGAAAGGCTACAGCAATGGCATTCTCTTTAATGAAATAGAAGTCATTGCCAGCATTCCGAAATCCGAAGTTCCCGCTCCGCCTCCCGAAGAAGAAGCGCAGAACATCGCCCTGGGCAAACTTCCATACGTCCGCGGTCTGACCCCTACTAATATAGAGGCGATCACAGACGGCGCAGTGGATGACAACTATGCAGTTCACAACAGCACCGGTGAACGCTGGCTGCAGTTTGAATACAAAAACGCATATCAGATGAAAGAGATCTGCTTCAAGCTTGAAGAGGGCACCTACCAGTCCGTTAAGGTCTCCGTATCCTCTTCTCCGACAAGCGCAGGCCAGACTGTATTCCAGGAGTATAACTGGACACAGGGTCCTGACATGCAGACCATCACCCTGGACACACCGGTCACGGGAAAATGCGTGCGCTTCACAGTAAACAAAGACAACAACAGCCCCACCAAATATTCCGAAGTGGAAATCTGGGCTACGGGAAAATCCTACGACGAATCCAAACCGGAATACACCGCACCGGATTCCAAATATGATACCCTTGTATGGGCAGATGAGTTTGACGGCGACAGCGTTGATGAATCCAAATGGAATATTATTGACGGCATGGCAAACCATGCAGCCATCTACAACAAAGGCGCAGTCAGCATCGTAAAGGATGGAGACGAAAGCTGCCTGGCTATCAACTCCAAAAACTATGAATCCACAGACGCGCTGATCGACGCTGTAGGCTGGGATCAGTACGGCTCACAGGAACTGGCAGAGAAAGTCACATGGTCATCCGGCCGTCTGGAGTCCAAGAATAAGTTCTCCTTCCAGTTCGGACGCATGGCAGTCCGCGCGAAACCAAACGATTCCAAGGGTATCTGGCCTGCTATCTGGATGCTGTGCCAGGATGAGACAGGACATGACGAGATCGACGTGCTGGAATACCTGGGACAGGATGCATGGTCAGCCTGGACCACCAACCATTTCGGTATTCTGAGCTACAACAAAGGCTCTCACGGTATTGCCACCAACAATTATGAAGCATGGTGCCAGGATTTCCATGTATTTGAAGTAGAATGGGATCCGGAGGCTATCACCTTCTTTATCGACGGCAACCAGGTACACAAAACTACCCAGGCCAGAGATGACGGCAGAGACGGCATGCACACACGCCCCATGTTCCCGATTCTGGAAACACAGGTAGGCGATGGCTGGGTCGGCGATGTGGACTACAGCAAACAGGATACAAAACAGGACAGTGATTTCCTGGTTGACTGGGTACGCGTATACCAGACCGAAGGTCAGGCAGTTGCACGCTTTGACGATCTGACAGATATTTCGGGCGGAACAAATGACGACTACTTTATCAGTGCATCCTCCGCAACAGACGGTCTTATGGCACTCACAAAAGGAGATGCTCCTTATGAGGACAAAGACAACTTCTATTACGGCGGACAGCCAAGATACGAAGACAGCAGAGTTGCCGTAAAAGAGAACGCAGAAGACCAGTCCCTTGTATATAAAATCCCGGGTGTAAAAGACGCGCATCTGACAGCTTACTATCAGACGCTCAGCGACTATGCCGTATGGGACGGAAGCGCATGGACAGACAAAGGCAAATGCATAAGGGAAACACTGCAGAATGGCGCCTCCCTTGATTTCCGGGTATACACTTCTCCGAACGGAAAAGACTGGACGCAGTTTGAAAACGTAACAACTGTAAACAACTTCCCGGAAGCTTATCCGAGCTATGCCCGCATCACATTTGACGCTTACGGACTTCCGGAAGATACTAATTATGTAAAAGTTACCTTCCCGAATTATAAAGGTGTCACATACACTCTGAATTCAGGCGAAGTGAAAGAAGTACAGAACACAGATATCCAGCTTGCAAAGGTAACCTTCCTTCAGGATCAGCAGGAAGCGGCTGATAAATCTGCTCTGGAAGCAGTCATCGCAGAAGCTGAGGCATTAAATGCTGAAGATTATACCACAGAAAGCTGGAACAGCTTATCAGATGCCCTGACTGCGGGAAAAGCACTTATGGACGATGCTTCGGCTTTCGCTGAAGAAATAGAGGATGCTGCCGCAGCGATCCGCAGTGCCATCGACGGCCTGGAAGTTAAGCCGGAAGCAGACAAAACCGCACTGAAAACACTTCTGGACAAGGCGGCAAAATTAAAGAAAAGCGATTATACCGCTGCATCCTGGAAGACCCTTACAAAAGCTGTCGAAAAAGGCAGACAGGTTCTGGATGATAAGAAAGCTTCTGATAAAGACATTGCAGACGCAGCAGCTTCTATCCAGAAAGCTTTGGACAATCTCAAAAAAGTCACCAAGACAAATACTGCATCCTTAAAAGCCGCACTGGACAAGGCTGCAAAACTGAAACAGAGTGACTACACTGCATCTTCCTGGAAGAATCTGACCAAAGCAGTTGATGCAGGCAAAAAAGTATTAAATAACAAAAAAGCTTCTCAGAAAGATATTGACAAAGCTGCCAACAGCATTCAGAAAGCTATCTCTAATCTGAAAAAAGCCGCAAAAGGTGTTTGGAAACAAAATGCCAAAGGCTGGTGGTATGACTACGGCAACGAAAAATGGCCTGCAGGCAAATGGGAATCCATTGACGGCAAATGGTATGCATTTGACGCAGACGGATACATGCGCACAGGCTGGTTCCGCGAAGGAAATACCTGGTACTATCTGACAAATTCAGGCGCTATGGCTACCGGTTGGGTCAAAGTAGGCTGCTGCTGGTATTATCTCCACAATAACGGCGCTATGGCTACCGGATGGGTCAGCGTAAACGGCACCTGGTATTATCTTACAAATTCAGGCGCTATGGCTACCGGATGGATCAAATCAGGCCAAACCTGGTATTACCTTACATCCTCAGGCGCTATGGCTACCGGATGGATCAAACCGGGAAATGACTGGTATTATCTCACATCATCGGGCGCTATGGCTACCGGATGGGCAAAAGTAGACGGAAGCTGGTATTATCTCACAGGCTCAGGTTCTATGGCCACCGGATGGATCAGACTGGGAAATAACTGGTATTACCTCAACGCATCCGGCCGCATGGCTACCGGATGGGTCAAACTCGGCAGCAGCTGGTACTATCTCACATCCTCAGGCGCTATGGCTACCGGCTGGATCAAAGACAGCGGAAAATGGTACTACCTGACATTCTCAGGTGCTATGGCTACCGGATGGATCAAGGTAAACGGAACCTGGTATTACTTAAACGGCTCAGGCGCTATGGCTGAAAACACATGGATTGGCAATTATTATGTCAACTCAAGCGGTGCCTGGACGAAAACCCGATAAATAAATTTTGGCAGCACCACTCACTTTCCCGGGGGAAACGGAATCCACAAAGTTCCCTTCCTCCGGGGAACATGAAAGCAGGCAGGTGAAAATTCACCTGCCTGCCTTTCTATCAGTATACCACAACCGGCACACCTTTTTCTATGTTGTTATAAATCTTCTCCGCATTGGACGGCGGCGTATTGACGCAGCCGTGGGAGCCGTTGTTGATGTATTCCGAACCTCCGAAGCTGTCTCTCCAGTCCGCGTCATGGATTCCCGTGTTGGCATAGAAGGGCATCCAGTATTGAACCGGTGAGGAATAATTCTCGCCTACCAGTGTGGCATTTCTTTCTTTATACATAATGCCGTAGATTCCCGTATGGGTATCCCATCCCTGGTTGTGGTTTCCTGTGACTACATCGGTGCTCACCAGAAGCTGTCCATCCTTGTAGAACCACATGTGCTGTGCCTGAAGGCTGATCTCCACGTATGTATTTCCAATATCATTGGTATCCCTCACATAGCCTCTGTAGGTATACTCAGGCTCCATGGTCTGGGACTGGCCGCTCTTTATAGCCTCAACCAGTTTGGCAGTGGTGTCATTTCTTGCGATGAGCCAGCCGTAATCACCGCCGCTGACTGTGATGGTCTCCCCTGTGGAGGTCACAAACTGACGGGGATAGCCGAAGGTGTCATATTTCTTTGCCATTTCCACCACATACTCTTTTGCTTTCTCCTCATCCAGAACCACATCACCGTTCTCGTCCGTGGTAAGCCAGTTCTTGATCACATCCTTGTTCACTACTTCCTGCCTGTCAGAGAAATCAAAGGTCACGGTAACGCCCAGATATGCATTGCTCTGGTCCCGCTGTTTGATCAGATTCTCGTCCGTGCTGTATACTGTGGGCTTCAGATAGCAGTCCTCAGCCTCCAGATCCAGCTCCGTCTTTCCTCCGTCAATAGCTTTCAGGATCTGTTCTTTTACCTTGTCCTTATCCAGGGCATTTCCCATCACCTCAGGGACAATCTCATATCCCGTATCCGTATCACCCAGGTAAGCATCTGCGGGCTGCGTGATATTCGCCTCCTGGAATGCCTCCAGGGCATCCACTGCCGCGTACAGCATATCTTTGTCATAGGTCGTGGTGGCTGACATATCATAATCGTTCTGATGCGCAAATGACAGGAACCATAGAAACGGATTCTGCTTGTCCTTCAGCTCCTGGATCTTGCCGTCATCCACATACTGCATGTTCATCTGTGACGCCACTATGGATTCTGTCCTGCCGTCCCGCTCCTTTAAATGCAGGGTATAGGATGCGATCTCATCCACAATGCTGTCCTCTACAGCCTCCACGCTCTTGCCGGAGGCATTCATTCCGTTTATCTGGGAACCCAGATAGAAATGTTTGGTAAAGTATACGACACCGGCTATGTATCCAAGCACCATAAGTGCAATATATCCAATCAGTATGCCCAGTACAATTTTCTTTGCCTTCGTGTACTTACCCTTTTTCCCTTTCTTTTTTTTCATAACCTCTACCCCTTATGTTATAACTTTTTCTATCCGTAACGGTTCAGACGTCTGTTCCGCCACGTGTATCCTCCCATTGTAAATTGCTCTGCAACGGGACAAATACCTGTCCTTCGTTTTCTATTCTATTTCATTTTGATTGTCGAAGTAAAGTGTTTTATGCAAAATTCATTAAAATATCACATTTCTGTAAATTATCCGAAATTTACAGATACTTCTGTAACGAAATAGAAATACTGCTTCACACAATAAGGCAGAACCTCTGCTGTTCTGCAAAAGTTCTGCCCTGTTTTATCATACGCTATGTCTGTTCTGCAGGATTTATTCTGCCAGAAGTTTGTCTATGCTGACCAGTTTTACACTGAGTACAAAAATCTCTGTAGCAAGCTGCAGTTCCTCCGGTGTAGGGAAGCTGGGTGCAATACGAATGTTGCTGTCATGAGGGTCAACGCCGTATGGGAAGGTTGCGCCTGCCTCTGTCATCTTCACGCCTGCCTCTGCTGCCTTGGCTACGATATCCTTTGCACAGCCCTCCATGGAGTCAAAGGAGATGAAGTATCCACCCTTGGGTGTGGTCCATGTTCCGATTTCTGCCCCGCCGATCTCTTTTTCCAGTGTGTTCTCCACTGCCTCGAATTTCGGACGCAGAATCTCCGCGTGTTTTCTCATATGCTCGTGCATGCCCTCAATGTCCTTGAAGAAGCGCACATGTCTTAACTGGTTGATCTTGTCATGGCCGATGGTCTGGATCGCCATATGTTTTCTGAAATCAGCCAGGTTTCTCGGAGAAGACGCAACGGCTGCAATACCGGAGCCAGGGAAGCTGACTTTTGAAGTGGAAATGAATTTGTACGCCAGGTCCGGATTGCCTGCTTTCTCACATTCCTCCAGAATCTCCAGAAGGAAATCCTGCTCCTCATATAAATGATGGATGCAGTAAGCGTTATCCCAGAAAATACGGAAATCTTCCGCTGCCGGTTTCAGTCTGGCAAAGCGTTTTACAGTCTCCTCAGAGTAGGTGATACCCTGCGGATTGGAATATTTCGGCACACACCACACACCCTTGATGGCCGGGTCAGCGCTTACCAGTTCCTCTATCATATCCATGTCCGGGCCTGTGGGAGTCATGGGAACTGTGATCATCTCTATGCCGAAATATTCTGTGATCTTAAAATGACGGTCATATCCCGGTGCAGGGCACAGGAATTTTACTTTATCTAACTTGCACCACGGAGTGCTGCCGCATACACCGTGAGTCATGGAACGGGAAACGGTGTCGAACATAACGTTCAGACTGGAATTGCCGAAGATCACGATCTGGTCTGCGGAAACCTCAGTCATGGCTCCCAGCAGTCTTCTTGCTTCCGGAATACCATCCAGCAGACCGTAGTTACGGCAGTCAATCCCTGTTTCACATTTCAGTTTATCGGTGCTCTTTAACTCCTCCAGCATATCCATTGCCAGCTCAAGCTGCTTCTTGGACGGTTTTCCTCTGGACATATCCAGATTCAGTCCTTTTGCTTTTACTTCCTCAAATTGTTTTTCCAAATCGGCTTTCATAGCCTGCAGCTGCTCTCTGCTCAGTTCTTTATACGGCGTCATGGCTCTCCTCCTGGTAATCTTCATAATTTTAATCACTGCCCCGGTAAAGTGTTCCGTGCAGCTCTCCTGCAATTATGCTTCGTTATGTGGTATTGTATGATAGAATATGACTTAATGTCAAGAACTTCTTGCATTTTTGGTAATTTTTTCCCCTTTTTATCGGGTTTATGGTTTTTTATATGCAATTTAACAAATGAAATCCTGCATTTTCCTCACTGTCGCTTTCTTCTGCCGCTGATAAGCCCGGGCAGGAGCAGTATCTCGTGCATAAGAAGCGGAATAGCGGAAATGCCCAGCAGCCACTGCCACTCCCCAAAGGAGAGCTGCACCGTCTGAAATGCCTGCACAAAATACGGTACCTCCGTGACCATGACCTGAAGGGCAAGCCCCAGGAAAAATGCCAGTATCATGAATGGATTATCCAGATGGTTCATTCTGAGTACGGACTTATCCCTGTCACGCATTCCTATGGCGTGGAAGAGCTGGGATACCCCCAGTACGGTAAAGGCATAGGTCTGCCCGCCCCTGTGGAAGGCATAAAGAGTAATGGCGCTGATCAGCATACCGTAAAATACAGTGAACAGCCAGCCCCCATGGGCAAACAACCCTTCATTGGGGTCTCTGGGCTTCTTCCTCATGAGAGACACCGGATCATTTTTATCAACTCCCAGGGCCAGCGCGGGCAGGGAGTCTGTGATCAGGTTCACCCAAAGGATATGACTTGCCTTCAAGGGCGTCTCCAGGGAAAGCAGGACTGCCACAAACATGGTGATGATCTCGCCAAAGTTGGAGGACAAAAGGAACAGAATGGATTTCTTGATGTTCACGTAAATGCCTCTGCCCTCTTCCATGGCCTTCTCAATGGTGGAAAAGTTGTCATCTGTCAGCACCATATCCGCCGCATTTTTCGCCACATCCGTGCCGTTTCTGCCCATGGCGATCCCGATGTCAGCGGCCTGCAGGGACGGCGCGTCGTTGACACCATCCCCGGTCATGGCTACAATCTGTCCGTTTTTCCGGAAACGGCTGACAATCTTCACCTTATGGGCCGGGGTCACGCGGGCAAATACCCGCAGGTCTTTCATTTTTTTAGCAAAGCGCTCCTCGCTCATATTGTCCAGCTCCGCGCCGGTGACGCACTGGTCCATGGAGTCCGCGATACCGATTTTTTTGGCAACCGCCAGGGCTGTGTCTTTGTAATCCCCAGTGATCATCGCCACCTGTACTCCTGCCTTTTTCAGAGTGCGGATGGACTGGGTGACTTCTTTTCTGGGCGGGTCCATCATGCCGGCCATTCCTGCGAACACCAGGCTGCCGGTTAGGGCTGACTCGCTCTTATCTTTTACATGTTCCTTATAAGCAAGAGCCAGCACGCGCAGTCCGTCCTGGGCCATTCCCTCCATTGCCATGCGGATCTTCATGCGCTGCACTTCTGTCATGGGAACCGCTTTGCCCCGGACTGCCACAAACGCGCAGCGTTCCAAAAGATAATCACAGGCCCCCTTCACATAGACCGTCTCGTTGCTGCCGTCTCTGTGTACGGTTGCCATGTATTTTCGTTCAGAGTCAAAGGGGATTTCATAGGTACGTGGATATTGTTCCTTTAATTTCTCCCGGTTATACCCCATTTCCTCACCCATATGGAGAAGGGCAAGCTCTGTGGAGTCACCGATCTCCTGTTTTCCCAGCATACTGTTGTTGCACAGAAGAAAGCCCTCCATCAGGCGGGGAAATTCCCTGCGGCGGACTTGTGACAGGGGAAGCTTGCGGTCATCGCCGTAGATTTCCACTACCTTCATCTTGTTTTCTGTGAGGGTACCTGTTTTGTCGGAACAGATGATGCCCACTGAGCCAAGAGTCTCCACTGCGGGAAGCTTCCTTATAATGGTGTTGACCTTTACCATGCGGGCAACGCCCAGGGCAAGGACAATGGTAACCACAGCGGGAAGGCCCTCCGGTATGGCTGCAACAGCCAGGGAGATGGCTACCAGAAGCATCTGCAGAATGTTCCTGTGCTGGACAACGCCCAGAAGGAAAAGGGCCGCGCAGAGGACAACTGCCACAATGCTGAGGATTTTCCCCAGGTCACCAAGGCGTTTCTGCAGGGGTGTCAGCTCTGTCGGGGTGTCATTGATCATGCCGGCTATCTTGCCAAGCTCTGTCTCCATGCCGGTGGCTACCACAATGCCCTCGGCACTTCCCTTCATAGCTTCGGTTGACATAAATGCGATGTTCTTCCACTCTGCCATGGGGATTCCCTGGGACAACACGGTATCTGTCTTTTGGACCGGCATAGATTCTCCGGTGAGTGCGGACTCGTTTGTGTGGAAACCTTGTACTTTTATGAGACGGATATCTGCCGGTACCTGGTCTCCTGCCTCTATCTTGACCAGGTCTCCGGGGACGACAAAGGATGCGGGAATCTTCTTGTAAATACCGTCACGTTTGACGACTGCGGATGGGGCTGTCATTTTCTTTAAGGCATCCATGGCTTTTTTTGCTCTGCCCTCCTGGATGACGCCTACGGTGGTGTTCAGGGCTATGACTACAAAAATAATAGCTGTATCGCTGAACTGGCGGAGGAGCATGGAGATTGCGGCGGCCATGAACAGGATAAATATCATGGGGTCGTTGAGCTGTTCCATGATCATGTCCAGAATTGTCTGGTCTTTGCCTTTTTTGAGTATGTTTTCTCCGGACTGGCGGAGTCTCTCGTCAGCCTCGGTGGAGGAGAGGCCGGTGGATGAGTGGGTGTGGAAGGTTTCTTCTAATTTGGGGGTTGTAAATGATTCGTACATGGGTTCACCTCCTTGGATAATGTATGCTTGACTTTTTTGGGTTAGACTAGGTATAGTTATATAGATAAGGGAAGGACGGGAGCTTGCGCGCGGGAGGGAGGGAGATGCAAATGACATCCCCCTCCCTCCCGCGCGCAAGCTCCCCGGTTACGATAAACTGGAAGAATAAAGATAAAAGAAGATTGAGAGGATTATAGTATGTGGATTGCTGATGGATGGAAGGATTATGAGATTATTGATACTTCTGATGGGGAGAAGCTGGAGAGATGGGGGGATTATCTGCTGGTGAGGCCGGATCCGCAGGTGATCTGGGATACGCCCAGGAAGAACAGCGGGTGGAAGAAGATGAACGGGCATTATCACCGTAGTAAGAAGGGGGGAGGGGAATGGGAGTTTTTTGATCTGCCGGAACAGTGGTGTATTCGGTATGGGAAGCTTACGTTTAACCTGAAACCTTTCAGTTTTAAGCATACCGGGCTTTTTCCGGAGCAGGCGGTGAACTGGGACTGGTTTTCCAAAAAGATCCGGGAAGCCGGAAGGCCGGTTAAAGTGCTGAATCTCTTTGCCTATACGGGAGGGGCAACTCTGGCTGCCGCTGCTGCCGGGGCTGCGGTCACGCATGTGGATGCCTCTAAGGGGATGGTTTCCTGGGCTAAGGAAAATGCTGTGTCCTCCGGGCTTGGAGATGCGCCGATCCGGTGGCTGGTGGATGACTGTGTGAAATTCGTGGAACGGGAGATACGCAGGGGAAATCATTATGATGCCATTATCATGGACCCGCCGTCTTACGGAAGAGGACCTAAAGGCGAAATCTGGAAGATTGAAGAAGCGATTCATCCGCTGATCAAGCTGTGTGCACAGCTTCTCAGTGACAAACCGCTTTTCTTCCTGGTGAATTCTTATACCACCGGACTTGCGCCGGCAGTGCTGACTTATATGCTGGCTACAGAACTGAAAAAGTTCCATGGCAGGGTGGATTCCCAGGAGATCGGGCTGCCCGTCAGGGAAAGCGGACTGGTGCTGCCCTGCGGCGCTTCCGGTCGCTGGGAATGTGTTGATAAATAAGTGTTATGAGATGAATTTCAGGCCCTGCCTCAGAAAGTCTGTGACTTTTTGACCGCGGAGCAGATACTCATCACCGGCGTTTTCTATATGCCGGTAAAATTCGTTGAACTGATCTATGAGTTTCTTTGAGAAAAAACGGTAGTAGCCGGATATTCCATTCTGGACAGCCATGGCAAATACGGTGTCCCGGCAGAAGTAAATGGTACTCTGCAGGTCGTCGTATCCGATATATGGATTGTTGTTTTCCAGAAGGAAAATCCGGATGCTGCTGTTTTTTTCTAACTCTTCTATGAGGTGGGTGATGTGACGAACACGCCATTCCCGCTCCACTTCCGCCTCTTTCCCGAAAATGTTGATCTTGCCGTCAAAGATATAGTCCATGAGTGTGGACTTATATACCACCGCTGTGACCGGTGCCTGGAAGGAGTTCCTGTTCATGTTGTACTGAAGAAGGGCACTTTCCTGATCCCCGGTGTATTTCCTGCAGAGCTCCCAGAGCATGTCATCGGGCAGATGGATGATATGCATGGAGCGCAGAAGATAGCGGTATTCGTTCTGCATCATATAGTCAAAGATATATTTTTCCTGGTACATTTTATGTACGGAGTATTCTTCCACCAGAGGTTTCCTGGAGATGAGGCAGGCATATGCCGCTTCGTAGTAGGCATTGACCAGAGGGAGGCTTCTTATGACCGTGGTATATTTTTCCCTGGTGAACGGCTCCTGTATCTCAGTGACAAGAAGGCCGTTCTTTATGACCAGCACGGGAATGTCCGCGTGCTCGTGGGGCAGTTCGTAGAAATCATACCGGACGGAATGGATGGCATTCAGGTACATGGCTATACAGCGGCAGTAGGCGTCTGTCTGGTTTTTGAATTTCTCCATGTCTATGAACTGATGGATTCGGACTGTGATGCCTCTTTTCTCAAGCGCCTCCAGCTTTTTAAAAAAGTCATTTTCCTTTGTCACGTACTCCTGGAAGGGGCAGGTCACTATAATGTCCACGTCCCTCTCCGCACGGCTGCAGAGCTCATAGATCATTCCGCCCACGGCACCGGCCACAGTCTCCTGGTCCTGCCAGAGGGAGTCATAGGAAATCCGCTCCTGCACCTTTCTGTGCTCTTCCTTTTGTTCCTTCTGCTTCAGGAGCGACTGAAGAAGGTATTTTTCCAGGGCCTTTTCCAGTCCTGCTCCGTCATATTCCAGTCCCAGAACTTCTTTTATTTCTTTTTGCTGGGCTGCCTCTGTGTTGACGGCAAAGAAATGAGCCATTTTCCCAAACAGCTCCTCTGCATTTCTGGACGAGGGCAGTTTTGCACCGCTCTGCCATTTGCTGATATAGGAGACATCGTATCCCATTCTGTCTGCCAGGACCTGCGGTTTTACATTCGAGATACGGATCAATTTCTGTAGTAGTGCACTGAATTCCATGGCGTTCCTCCTCCTGATACATCAACCGGCTCTTTAATTGGAATTATATCAAATTCGTGTGATAAAAGCAATTTCACCTGTGAAATTATTGACAATTATTGACTTAAATGAAACTTTGACAATTCATTTTCCTCTGCTTTCCTTCATCCTCAGTCCTTTGTATTTCTGCCGTGCCTGGGATATGCTTGGTACATAGGGAAAATAAAGCAAAATATCTTCCCTGACAATGCTGGACTTCAGCAAACATAAAAAATGAGGAGGTAACTATTATGGGTCGTATGGAAAACAAGGTCGCTGTCATTACAGGTGCCGGCGGGGGACTGTGTGAAGGGATCGCCAGAAGCTTTGCCAGAGAAGGGGCAAAGGTCGTATTGGTGGACAAGAAACCCGTTGTTCTGGAAAAAGCTAAGGAAATCTGTGAAGATGGGGGCGAAGCTCTTGGACTGAACCTGGACATATCCGTGGAAGCGAACTGGAAAATCATTCTGGAAGAGGCGCTCAGGAAATTCCAGACCTGCAATGTGCTGGTGAACGGTGCCGCCGAATTCTCACTGACAGGTGATTGGAACAGCGGACATCCCGGATTCCTGGAAAACTGGGATATTGTCTATAAGGCAAATGTTATGGGGCTTGTGTACTCTGTTCAGACCTTTGTGCCGTATTTTATCGAACAGGGAGGCGGAACTGTCATGAACTTCACTTCCTCCACGGGTATCACTTATGTGGGAAGCGGCTGCCAGGCTTACCCGGCTTCCAAAGCTGCCATCAAGATCATCACTCAGGATATGGCTGCACAGCATGCCAAAGACCACGTGCGCTTCAACTGTGTGGCCCCTAATTTCTGCTATACACCGGAAAATGATGAGATCTACACAAAGTTCCACGACTGGTTCCTGAAAGATACCCCTCTGGGATTCCTTGGTTCTGTGGAAGACGTGGCAAACTGCGCCCTTTACCTGTGCTCAGATGAATCCAAATATATCACAGGCGTATGCATTCCCATCGACGGCGGATACACAGCCTGCCATTAGGCGTTCATCACGAGGGAGGATACTTTTATGGCACAGACAAAAACTAAGAATTTCTATGGGTGGAAGATCGTAGTCTGCTGTTTCTTGATTTCCATGTTCGCCATGGGTATCATCAGCAATACCATATCCTTTTATATGAAACCCGTATGTGAGACACTGGGATGCTCTTATGTACAGTTTTCGTTCATCAATGTGGTGAGCTGCATCACCAGTATGCTGGCTGCCATCCTGCTGGCTCCTAAGATCGAAGGCGGAAATGTAAGAATGATCATGCTGGTATCCGCGGCAGCCGCCGGGCTGGGGTTCGGACTGCAGGGCGTGGCTACACATATCTGGCACTTTTATGTATTATTCGGTATCACCAATCTGGGAATCGGGGGACTGACCTCCCTTCCTATCAACTACCTGATCACAAACTGGTTCAAGGACAAAAAGGGACTTGCCACTTCCCTGGCCTTCTCCGGAGCCGGCATCGGCGGAATCTTCTGGTCCCCTGCAGTGTCGGCTATGATTGGGAAACTGGGCTGGCGGAATTCCCTCTTCTTGTCAGGTGCGGCTGTTGTGATCGTCAGTGTCCTGGCATGTCTCTTTATCCGGAAGACGCCGGCTGAAATGGGACAGGAACCTTACACCAACCGTGATTCACAGCCGAAGGAAACACAAAAAGCTGCCAGGGCACCCGCATGGGAAGGCGTTACAAGAAAGACAGCAGTGGCCTCCCCGGCATTCTGGGTCTTTGTCCTCTCCCTGATCTGCATGGGAATGCTGGCCGCAGGCGTCATGACCCAGGTTCCCACCTATTTTTCAGAGATTGGCCTCAGTTATGCGGGAATCATGGCCCTGTTCAGCGGAGTCTCTATACTCGGCAACATACTGGGCGGTATGATCTTTGATAAACTCGGCCTCATGGGGGGCATGGCATTTACCTGTATCTGCAATGTGCTGGCACTTGTATGCCTGCTCATCTCAGGTAAGAACACATTTTTTGCATACCTGTTCGCCGCAGCGATCGGTATGGGCATGGTGATCTCCATGCTGGGGCCGCCGCTTATGACCTCAGGGCTTTTCGGTACAAAAGAATACGCCAGGATCTACAGCATCAGCAACGCTTTTTTCCTGGCCGGCTGCATGATCGGCCCCATGCTCTCCAGCGGACTGCGGACAGCTACCGGCTCTTACACGGCAGCGTGGAGTGTTTACATAGCTATTTCTATTTGTTGCTTCGTATTTGCGTTCATTGCACATGGACTGAGCAGGTCATTTAAAAATAAGGGATATACAGACAACATATAAAACAGTGATTGATTAAGGAGGAAAATATTATGAATATACCGGCTGACGAACAGATCATGAGTTTGGCAAAAGAGGTTCTGGCATTTGCAGGACACGACTACACCCCGGAACAATTAACAGAGATTCCCAAGATTCTGGCTACCAAGAACAAATATTGGTGGTGCGTGGATATGCAGCTCTGGGATATGATGCCTGAGGTTTATGTGGAACCCTTTGAATTTTATTCCAACGGGCATAAGGTTCCCGTCAAAGATATCGCTGACCAGGTAAAACGCGCCAGCACCGTATGCGATGATTCCATGGTCCCCATACATATGGGCCACAATCCCATCGTGCAGTTCACCGGTGAAAAAACAGCCCGCGTACTCACCCGTCTCAATGACTACCACACCTATAAGGATGACGATTCCACTTATGAGGGATGGGCATTTTATGTAGATGATTTTGTAAAATGTGATGACGGCGTATGGCGCATACAGACCCTGCGCCTGACTTACAGAAAGATCCTCGGCGCGCTGAGGACACAGGGATAAAGGAGGAAATCTAATGAAGCTCACACAGCCTGTTTCTATTGGAAACCTGACACTGAAGAACCGCATGGTCATGGCCCCCATGGGGGTTGACCTCGGGAATTATGACGAACGCACCAGGGCTTATTACCTGGCCCGGGCAAAAGGCGGTATCGGCATGATCCTCTGCAACACACTGGCCACACCGGAGATCGAGGGGATGTGCCCCTCTTCCCTTCTCGATGCGGACAGTTATGAAGATTTCCGGGACATGACAGAGAATGCCCATCGTTTTAACTGCCGGGTCTGCGTACAGATCCATCCCGGCAACGGAAGGATCACCACACCGCCGCCGGGAAGAGATAAACCCCTCGGTGCCTCGGCTGTACCCTGGATGGACCCCAGGGTCATCTGCGAGGAGATCACAAGAGATGAGATCCGAATCATTGAAGACGGATTTCGCAGGACTGCCCGCTATGCCAAAAAGGCCGGCGCAGATGCCATTGAAATTCACGCTTACGGCGGATATCTCACTGACCAGTTCCTGACAAAACGCTGGAATGTCCGTACAGATGAGTACGGCGGTGACCTGACCGGAAGAATGCGCTTCCTTACGGATCTGATTGAAATTGTAAAGACCGATCTGGGAGAAGATTTCCCGTTGATCGTAAAATTTACGCCATGTCATTATCTGCCGGCAGAAGCAGGTTACAGGGATATGGACGAGGGTCTTGAGATTGCAAGACGGCTGGAAGCCCTTGGTGTACATGCGCTCCATGTGGATGCCGGATGCCATGACAACTGGTTCATGGCTATGCCGCCTGTATACCAGCAGGAACAGGTACTGCAGCTTCGCAGTGCGCACGCTGTCCGAAATGCAGTGGGCATACCGGTTATCTCCCATGGCCGCCTGAACAATATCTCCAAGGCAGAATATGCTCTGGAACATGGAGATCTGGATATCGTAGCCATTGGCCGCGGACTGTTAGCTGACCCGGAACTCCCCAATAAACTGACAGCCCATGAAACGGATAAGATTCGTCCCTGCATCTCCTGCAATGAAGGATGTATTGCCAGGGTCTGCGCAGGACAGAGCGTCCAGTGCGCGGTCAATCCCAATGCCGGGCTGGAAGGCGTTAATGATCTGAAGCCTGCCGAGGCACCAAAGAAAGTCCTCGTTGTAGGTGCCGGCCCCGCAGGCTGTACG
This sequence comes from Blautia sp. NSJ-175, assembly GCF_022867815.1. Taxonomy (NCBI): domain Bacteria; kingdom Bacillati; phylum Bacillota; class Clostridia; order Lachnospirales; family Lachnospiraceae; genus Blautia; species Blautia sp. NSJ-175. The sequence continues at coordinate 15,544 of NZ_JALIFQ010000029.1, read as the reverse complement.
GCGGCAATCACGGCGGCTCGGGCCGGTCATCAGGTAGAACTCTGGGAAAAGAGGGAGCGTATCGGCGGAAATGTACTTGCCGCATCCCGTCCTTCTTTTAAAGCAGATATGGCAAACCTGCTCTCCTATTACCAGAACGAGCTGACAAGACTGCAGGTTCCGGTGAAATTCTGTATGGAAGCTGACAAGGCTGCTGTGGATACCTTGAAACCCGATGTGGTCATCTGGGCAGCCGGAGGCAGACCAATCGCTCCCGGCTCCATCGAAGGCATTCACGGAGACAACGTGTGCACAGCCATTGACGCCCTGCTCAATAATGCGCTTCTGGGCGAAAATATAGCCGTTATCGGCGGAGGCCTTGTAGGACTGGAGACAGCAGTTGACCTGACCCAGAGAGGCAAGAAGGTGACTGTAGTGGAAATGGCACCCAAACTTTTGCCGGAACCGGTATTTATGCAGAACATGATGATGATCATGGGACTGGTGAAAAAATATCAGATACCTTCACAGGTCAATACAAGGCTGCTGAAAATAGAACCTGACGGTATTGTTGTCCAAAAGGAAAACGGCGAGGAGAAAATCCCCTGTGATACCGTAGTCCTTGCCATGGGCTTCCGGCCGGATGACTCTGTATATGAGGAAATTGCCGGAGACTACAAGACTGTGAAAGTGGGAGACTGCGTATCCGCAAGAAAGGTTTATAATGCGGTACATGAAGCTTATGACGCAGTGAGAGAACTGTAATAATTGACACTTTACATACGACAGGGGAGGACTCCCGTATATGGAGATCCTCCCCTGTTTTTTGTTGTTTAATTCCGCTCCTCGCTCCATTCCAGGAAGTCACCGGTGGCGGCGTCAATCTCGAACTCATATTCCGTACCGTTGTAGTAGATATCACCTTCGTAAATCATCTTTCCGTCATCATCATCCAGCTTTATGCGCAGATCCTTCTCACTGGCTCCCTGCACCTTTGCAAGAGCCGCCGCGGATGCCTCCTCCTGGCTTACTGCCGGGTTCAGGTCTGATGCGCTGTCCTTGTTAAAATCATTTTCAATCTCAAAATCAGAGCTTAATATTTCGCCTGTAGAAGCGTCGATCTCATAATCATATTCCTTATTATCGGAATAAAATTCCACATCGTAGACCTGACGTCCGTCATCATGGTCTTTTTTCACGCGGATTCCCGTGATCTGTTCCTCCGTCACACCGGCATCGGAGAGAGCTGTCTTCCTGGCCTCATCCTCGGTGACTGCAGAGGCTGTGCCGCTCTGGGAACCCCTGCCGGCTGCCTGGCCTGCTCCATTCTGGGAATCACTGCCGGCTGCCTGACCTGCTCCATTCTGGGAATCACTGTCGGCTGCCTGGCCTGCTCCATTCTGGGAATCACTGCTGTTTCCTGACTCCTGGCCTGTTTTCTTCCGGGAACTGCTGCTGTTCCCAGACTCCTGGTCCGTTCCATTCTGGGAACCACTGCTTTCAGACGTCTGGTCTGTGCCCTGCATGGCATTCTGGTTGGTTCCCGTACCGCCGCAGGCTGTCAAAAGCGCTGCGGAAATGACTGCTGCCATTATTAATGTAATATATTTTTTTCTCATACGATAAACTCCTTTCATACTTTGTATATCCAGCGGACACATCCGCTATTCTTTGTATATGGTAAGTTTATCAGAGAAAGATTAAAAACAGATTAAAATCCTTAACTTTTTTTCTCTTTCGGAATCCGGAAAGTAAATCTGCTTCCCCTGCCCGGCTCACTTACAGCCTGTATTGTCCCCTTATGCACACTTATGATCCACTGCACCATGGAGAGCCCCAGCCCTGAGCTGCTGTTATTGTCCTGCGAGCTGTCGTTATTGTTCTGTGAACTCCCGTTATTACTCCGCGAGCTGTCGGCCCGGTAAAAACGTTCCCAGATGTGGGGCAGATCCCGGGCACTGATCCCAATTCCGTCATCTTCCACATATCCGGTAACCGTATCCTCATCTTCCCAAAGCCCCATATGGATGCAGCCTCCCTCTTTCCCATATGTGACCGCATTCTGAAGAAGGTTGAGCCAAAGGCGGATCAGCAGGGTTTCATCTCCGCGCACCATGATATCGGGGCTGATTGCCGTTTCCAGCCGTATCCCTTTTGCCGCCGCGATACCTTCCATCTCCGCTGCTGCCATCTGGGAAAGCCCGGTAAAGTCCAGTATCTCCATTGTCACCTTCTCACGGCCCTGGTCTGCTCTGGACAGGAGAAGAAGCTGGGAGATCATCCGTGACAGGCTGTCTGCTTTTCTCTGGATAACCGTGATTTCCTCCCGCACCTCCCCGGAAAGCCCGTCACGGGCAAGAAGGGCATCACACTGCATCAGAATAACGGAAAGAGGGGTGCGCAGCTCATGGGAAACATCCGAAGTGAACTGTTTCTCACGTTTCATACTGTCTTCAATCTGCCCAAGCAGACTGTCAAAAGTGGAGGCAAGGCGGTATATTTCATCCCTTCCCTCCCCCAGTCCGATCCTTCTGGACAGATCCTCCTCCTCCCGGATGGCACGGACTGTCTCCGTTATATGGGCCACCGGACGAAGTGTTCTTCTTGTCATAAAGTACCCCAATACGGCAGTGAGCACCACCAGAAGCGGAAGACAGATAAGCGCCAGGCGCAGGGTAATCCGGAAACTCTCCTCCGCATCTGTTATGGAAATGATTCCTCTCACCATCAGATTCACATTCTCTTCCGGCGCATAGGACATATCAAGGACATAATATTCCACACTCCCGGCCTTCTGTCTCCGCACCTGACCGTCCCGAAAATCCATGGACTGGTCAAATCCGTAAGGAATCTTGCCGTACAGCAGTGCTCCATCCATATCATACACAGAGAGATACACGCCGTTTTCCAGCTCCAGGATATCCGAGTCAAAATCCAGCCCTCCATCTTCCCAGTCAATGTCATCAAAAGCTCCGGTCACACTTTCCCGCAGCCGGTTCTGGACAGAACTTAGTATCTCCCTGTTGCTGAGAGAAAACAGGACCGCCAGTACTGCACAGATATTCACGGTCATCAGAACTGTATAGAGAATCGTCAGTTTTTGTTTCAAAGACAGATTTTTCATATGGGTTCCCTCAGAACATACCCGGCACCCCGTACCGTATGGATGAGTTTTGGCTCAAATCCCTCGTCAATCTTCTTCCGCAGATACCGGATATAGACATCAATTACATTGGATCCCCCCGCGTAATCATAATTCCAGATATGCTGTTCCAGCTTCTCCCTGGACAGAACAATGCCCGCGTTCTGTATCAGATATCTGAGCACGGCAAATTCTCTGGACGAAAGGGTAATCTCCTTCTCTCCTCTGAAAACACGGCGGGTATCCAGATGCACATGCAGGTCCGCCACAGAGCACACGCTGCTCTTTTCCTTCTCAGGCTTCCGCAGCATGACGCGTATCCTGGCGGAAAGCTCCTCAAAGGCAAAGGGTTTTACCAGATAATCATCCGCCCCCAGATCCAGCCCTCTCACCCGGTCCTCCACGCTGTCCCTTGCGGTGAGAAGCAGCACCGGCGTGGTGTCCTTTTTCCTCCGCATGGTTTTCAGAACCTCCAGCCCATCCATCTTCGGCATCATAATATCCAGGATCACCGCGTCATAACGGGCACAGGCCAGACAGTCCAGTGCCTCCTCCCCGTTGTTGCAGGCGTCCACGCTGTAGCTCTCAGCGGTCAGCTTTTTCACCAGCAGGCGGTTCAGATCACGTTCATCCTCAGCGATCAATATACGCATCCTGTCACCTCTACTTTCCTATGATGTACCCTGCCGCTGCCCGGAGAACTTTCCTTTCATCTCCGTGTCATCTGCTGTACCACATCCATCCCGCCGCAAGCAGGACCTGGACAGCCAGGATAAGGGGCAGTCCCAGCCTGAATTTTTTATGCAGGGTCTTATGCCGGAAGAAATCCATGCCGCAGACAGCTCCCGCAGAACCGCCAAGTACGGCCAAAAGCAGGAGCGTGGACTCGGGTATCCGGTACTTTTTATGTTTTGCCTTCCACTTGTCCATACCAAACATGGCAAAAGACACCACGTTTATGACAAGCAGCCAGGCGGCTATGAATTTTATCATTCCATCTCTTTCTCAGGTATTTTGATCTCACCTGCCAGATTTTTATAGAACATCTCCTCGATTTTCTTTCTTTCCCAGTGTTTGCCCAGTATCCACATAACCTTGGTGACAATGGCCTCTGTGCTCATATCATATCCCTGGAAAGCACCGGCCTTGAGAGCCGCTTTGCCGGTCTCATATACGGAAAGGTTGCTGCCCTCATAAGGACACTGGCTTTTCACTACAACAATCATTCCCTTGTCGATCACCAGGCGCAGCTCGTCCAGCACCTCGGAGGACAGAGTGGGAATCCCTCCCATTCCAAATGCCTCTATGATCAGTCCCCGGTACCCCTGTTCATACAGAAACTGAAAAATCTTACCGTCAAATCCGGGTACCAGCTTGATGAGAAAGACCTTCTTCTCCAGCCTCCGCTCCAGAACGCAGGGGCCTGACGGGGCCGGAATGATATTTTTATAGATTTCCAATCCCCTGGAATCCACCTCACCCACATAGGGATAATTGATACTCTCAAAAGCGTGGAAACTTCTCGTGCGTATCTTGCTGGCCCTGGTCCCCAGCATGATCTTTCTGTCAAATGCCAAAAATACGCCGGGCATGCCGCTGCCTGCCATATGGATAGCACATCTGCAGTTCTCCACCGCATCCGCCAGAGGATTTGTAATGGAGAGCTGGCTTCCGGTGATAACTACCGGAATAGGGATATTCAGCAGCATAAAGGACAGCACAGAGGAGGTGTAAGCCATAGTGTCCGTGCCGTGGAAGATGACGATCCCGTCGTATTCCTTATATTTTTCATAGACAGCCTCTGCCATGGCCTGCCAATTCTCCGGCTGGATGTTGGCGCTGTCAAGCTGGAACAGTTCGTAGAAATCCACCTCATAAAGGCTTGTGATATCAGAGATATAGGACAGGATATCTTTGCTGTTCAATCCGGGCAGCAGGCCGTTTTCGCTGCTGACACAGGCCAGAGTTCCGCCTGTTGTTATTATCAGTATTTTCTTTTTCATTCGTCTTTTCCTCTTATTTTTTACTGTCCCCCCGGCCACGGGGATATATACATCCCAAAGCAGGATGGAAACTCGGCGGCCAAGGGGAATACTGCCTCAGGAATTTCATGTCTTCGGCCTGAAAACACCCCGCGGGGCAGTGGTGTGGATAGCGGTCAATATATTTTAGTGTAACGTAACAACAAGCAGTTTTCAATGGATTTTATATAAAAACCATGCTAATATAGGAAAATAAAGATAAACTTATTATATTCACAACAGGAAATATCAGAAAGAATTCAGAAAACGAGGTGTATAGTATGTATGGTTCCACATTCGGAAATATATTGAAAATATCGACCTGGGGAGAATCCCATGGTGCGGGGATCGGCGTTGTCATTGACGGCTGTCCCGCAGGACTTCTGCTCTCCGCGGAAGACATTCAGGCTTACCTGGACCGCAGAAAACCGGGCCAGTCACGTTTTACCACCCAGAGAAAGGAAGCGGACGAGGTAGAAATCCTCTCCGGCATTTTTGAGGGGAAGACCACAGGCACCCCCATCTCTCTCATGGTCCGCAACACAGATCAGCGCTCCCACGATTACAGTGAGATCGCCAACTATTACCGCCCCGGACATGCGGACAGAAATTATGATATCAAATACGGATTCCGGGACTACCGGGGCGGCGGACGCTCCTCCGGGCGTGAGACCATCGGACGTGTGGCGGCAGGTGCCGTGGCCGCCAAAATACTTGCAGAGCTGGGCGTGGAGATCACCGCCTACACCCTCTCCATCGGCCCTGTCACCATTGACAAGAGCAGATTCGACAAGGAGGAGATGGGACGCAATGCCCTCTATATGCCGGACGCAGAAGCCGCGAAGAAAGCCCAGGCATATCTGGAAGGCTGTATGAAGGAAAAAAATTCCTCCGGCGGTATGGTGGAATGTGTCATTAAAGGTGTCCCCGCAGGTATCGGAGAGCCTGCCTTTGAAAAGCTGGACGCCAATCTGGCGAAAGCCGTCTTTTCCATCGGTGCGGTAAAATCTTTTGAAGTGGGCGCCGGCATCGCTGCCGCCTCCTCAGATGGTTTACATAATAACGATGCATACCGCATGGACGAAGAGGGAAATGTAAAGAAAAAGACTAATCATTCCGGCGGTATCACCGGAGGGATCAGTGACGGCGCGCCAATCCTTATACGCGCTGCCTTCAAGCCCACCCCTTCCGTGGCTGCGGTCCAGGAGACTGTGAACCGCCAGGGGGAGAATATTGAAATCTCCATCAAGGGCCGCCATGATCCCATTATTGTACCGAGGGCTGTTGTAGTGGTGGAATCCATGGCTGCCCTTGTGGTGCTGGATGCCATGCTGGGCAGTATGACCACACGCATGGATGCGGTCAAAGGTTTCTTTAAAAATCTTTAGAATTTTTTTCGATTTATACCACGTCACTTTTTAATTTTGATTCCTATACTCAGTATAGTAACAGCAGGAGGACCGCAGCGTAAGCGGCCTTCTGAACACAGGAGAAGAGATACCATGGAAATGAATCACATTTTAATCGTAGAAGACGACAAGGACATCCGGGAGGCAGTTGCCATTTATCTGAAAAGCCAGGGATATGAAGTATTTCAGGCAGGCGACGGCGTAGAAGGGCTGGAGATGCTGGAGCGGGAAGAGATCCATCTCGCAATTGTGGATATCATGATGCCCCGCATGGACGGTATCACCATGACCATGAAACTCAGGGAAAAACACGATTTCCCGGTTATCATGCTCTCAGCCAAATCCGAGGAGGTGGATAAGGTTATGGGGCTGAACATCGGCGCCGATGACTATGTCACCAAACCATTTACCCCAATGGAGCTTATGGCAAGGGTGAACTCTCAAATGCGTCGATACAAAAGATTCATGGAAAAACTGCAGCAGAAAGAACAGGAAAACACAGATACCATTTACACCATGGGCGGGCTCGAGCTGAACGAGAGTACCTTCGAGGTGCGGGTAGACGGAGCCCCTGTAAAAATGACCCCCATGGAATTCAAAATTCTCCTTCTGTTAATCAAAAATCCTGGAAGGGTATTCTCCGCGGATGAAATTTATGAACGTGTGTGGAATGAGCGTGCTGTGAACACAGAGACGGTCATGGTACATGTCCGCAACATCCGTGAAAAGATTGAGATCAACCCTAAGGAGCCAAAATATTTAAAGGTGGTGTGGGGAGTTGGATATAAAATTGAAAAATTCTCGTAAACTTGCAGTCGTGCTGGTGATCCTTGTCATATTGCTGCCTTCACTGGCTATGATGATCATCCGCCCGCACTATATCAAAGGCCAGGGTAATTCTGAGCCGAATTTCAACACTTCCAGCTTCATGAGCACACTTGTGCAATCCAATTATGTGCTCTATGCGGAAGAAAAACAGAGGGAAAACCAGGCGGCCATGATTCCGTTTGACATCTTTTTCCCATCTGCAATAAATGACAAACAGACAAAAGAAAACGAAGAGGACAAAAATTCAGGTTCCAAGTCCAATACTTCCTCCCAGGAAATTTCAAGGCAATCCCTGGACGAAGAGAATTTCCCCTCTTCCAAATACAAGAACAGCTACGGAGATGAATACGGAGGATACTCTTCAGAGGAAGCCATCATCGCATCAGCCAATGAGATTTCCAATTACTTCTCCAGATGGGAGAATAACTTCTCCACCCTGCGCTCTTATCTCCAGTATGAAGTGAGGGATGAGAACGGAAAAGTGATAGACTCCAACGCAACAGAGGAACTGGATCCGCTTCTCTCCCAGACAAAACCCGAGGCGCTGGATAAGAAATACGCTTTCGGCGCTATTGTCAAATATGATGAGAGCGGAAATGTATCGCAGGCAGAGTTTTTCTACGGAAAACCCGGCAACGCCACACAACTTCTCAACGAACAGGTCCGTCAGAACCCATGTTCCAGCTTTGACGACCAATACGGCATGGATGCGCCTTTCCAGAAACCACAGGGCCGCACCTATATCTATCTGATGACAGCAGAAAATCTGGCATCCTTTATGGAAAGCTCAAACGGATATATGGAATACCTGGGCGTTGACACTTACCGCTCAACCGCCGATCTGTCCATTGTCTTCATTACTCTGCTGGGTCTGGTAGCCGCTGCAGCACTGCTTCTGCCGTTTATCAAACCGCTGCAGCTGGGAGACGAGAAAATATTCCAGGTACCTTTTGAACTGGTCTTCATAACAGCCAGCTTTGTTCTGGGATTTTCCCTTTCCATGTCCGTGAACGGCAATACCATGAGCAATGAACCGATTTACAATGTACTGCACAGCATCGGTGTACCCAAAGGGCTGGCCTCTGTGCTTCAGTATTTCTGGGGATTCATCGGATGGGCATTTATCTTTGCAGTGTGTTACTGGGCGGCAGGATGTATCAGAACCGTCTTTGTCATAGGACCGAAACGATACATCCAGGAACGGGTGATCATTTACCGCATCTGGCCCTGGGCAAAAGGCACGGTCAAAAACATTTACAACAGTATGCTCCATATCAATCTGAAAGATGATACCACAAAAGTTCTGATCAAAGTGGTACTGATCAACTTTATCATACTGGGATTTATCAGTCTGATGTGGGTCTGGGGCATCGGAGCACTGATCATTTACTCCCTTGCACTGTTCTTCCTTCTGAGGAAATACTGCAATGACCTGCAGAAACAGTATCACAGGCTGCTGGACGCAACCAACCAGCTTGCCGAGGGCAACTTGAACGGTACGATTCCCGAGGAACTGGGCGTATTTGAACCGTTCCGCGGCGAGATCACCAAGATACAGAGCGGCTTCAAGAAGGCTGTGGACGAAGAGGTAAAAAGCCAGAAAATGAAAACGGACCTGATCACCAACGTATCGCATGACCTGAAGACGCCTTTGACAGCCATCATCACTTATGTGGACCTTCTGAAGGATGAGAATCTGCCGGCCGAGGAGAGACGTCATTATATTGACGTTCTGGAACAAAAATCCACACGGCTGAAGCTGCTGATCGAGGATCTCTTTGAGATCAGCAAAGCGACCAGCAGAAATGTAACACTGAACATTATGGATGTGGACATTGTAAGTCTGATGCAGCAGGCAAAACTGGAGCTTCATGATAAGATTGAGGCATCCAACCTGTACTTCCGCTGGCGTCTGCCCGAGGATAAAGTAGTCCTTCCTCTTGACAGCCAGAAGACCTACCGTGTATTCGAGAACCTGCTGGTGAACATCACCAAGTACGCCATGCCGCGGACCCGGGTGTATGTGGATATGGAGAATGACGAAAAACGGGTACGCATCTCCATGAAGAATATCTCAGCCTCAGAGCTGACCTTCAACCCGTCGGAGATCACCGAACGGTTTGTCCGGGGTGATGCCTCCAGAAATACGGAGGGAAGCGGGCTGGGCCTGGCGATCGCCAAGAGCTTTGTGGAACTTCAGGGCGGAAGCCTGCAGATTATGGTGGACGCGGATCTGTTTACTGTGGAGATCGTGTTCCCGAAACCTTGATACAAATTACCCCGGTACTGCTCATAGACTGCAGTACCGGGGTTTCTTTTTTCCTTATGCCCAATAGATTCTCATTCCTGTCTCATGGCTCATGCGCTCCGGATGCCCTTTGACCCTGGAGGATAATGCAAAGATATCTCTGTAGGAATTCTGCGCAATACAGTTTCCTTCATGATCCGTCATGCTGACATACAGATTCCACCTCTGCCCTTCCCCATATCCTTCCGGAAAATGGATGATTTCTCTAACGGAATCCGGCTCCATATGGATTTTTCCGTTATTGTGCTCCACCACATTCCCGCTTTCCGTCTCTGTTATCACCCAGAAAACTTCACAGTCCTCGTATTTTTTATCTGTATCATTTACAGCATAGAGTCCATCCAGTACATCTCTGTATTTAGCAAAAACCCCCACCGGGCTGTTGCTTTCCAGCATGGCCTGAAGTCCTTTTTTCGGAATCCCCCACCAGTCGTACAGGCCATAAAAGCTTTGGGGACACAAATCAATGAACATGAACTGCACATACCCGGAACACGGCGCATATTTCTGGATTCTGTAGTGTTCTGTATAGTATTTCAGCAGTTTATACTGATAATCCTGGATGGCAGGGATCTCCTTTTCGATACCTGCGAGACGTCTGTATACAGCCGGGACTTTTTTCAGGCTTTCTGCACAGGCAGGCGCATCAAATCCATACTCTGTATTCAGCTTCTCCGTTGTCCCATAGATTTCCCTGTACTCGCCCCCGCTGAGTGATCCCAGATAATTGTGGCTGTCCCCGCTGAAAATGTCCTCATCGCAGAAAGAACCCTTGATGATGGGACGGTCAGGGTCCATCTCCTGCAGTTCCCGGTAAAGCCTCGGCCCCGGATTTTCCTCCATGAATCTTCTCCTGGTGTCCCCATCCGGGTCCACACAGCCGGGTTCATTCATGCCGATCCAGCAGATAATGGAGGGATGGCGCATCAGCATCCTGACATTTTCCTTGTAAATGCCGATGAACTTCTCTGACCACTCATCTGTAGATGGGTGCGTCCAGTTATACTCTGAATCCTGGATGACCGCAATACCCATTTTGTCGCACAGGTCATAAAACATATCCTGTTCCACATGGACATGAACCCTCACAAGATTAAAGCCTGCTGCCCTAATGTTAAGCAGGTCCCGGTAATACCGCTCCTCTGTCATGGCAGAAATATAGCAGTCAGGAAAATAAGAGGTTCCACGGACAAAAAAATCCCTGCCGTTCAGACGGAAACGTGTGATCTCTTTCGTTCGCACGATCACTGTTTTCCGGAATGCAAAAACAGACTCTTTTCCGCATACCCTGCTGCCGTCTCTCTCAATCCAAACTTCCGCGGTATACATCCACGGCTGGCCGTGATCCCAGGTGTTCCAGAGAAGAATATCCTCCATATTGACGGAACACGTCCTCTCCTCCTCACCGGCCTCCGCTGTAAAATCCAAAACCGCTTCACTCTTACAGATTCCGGATCTCTCATCCCTTATCTTCAGTACCATCCTGTACTTGGCACCGGGTGTAAGTCCTGCAAGTGCCGCCTTTGCCTTTACCCGTGCGCTGTCCATGTCTTCGGAAAGCTCATAGTATATCTCCGGCCGATGCTCCATGAACTCCTGTTCGGTCATTATGAGTTCCACCCTGCCGTAAATCCCCACAGGGTTCACATCGCGCTGTATGAATGTATCTGAATGCTCATAGGTTCCCTTCACCATTCTGCGCTTCACAAGAATGGTCCTGGAATCCTCTCTCTTCTTCTCCACTTCATCGTCCCAGGGAGAACTCACCTTAACGATGAGAAGATTCTTCTCTCCCGGTTTTACAATGTCTGTGATATCAAAGGAAAACGGCGCGGAATATCCCTCATGTTCCCCTGCAAACTGTCCGTTCACCCACACTTTGCAGTAGTAATCCACGTTGGTAAACCTCAGCCGAATCCTCTGCTGATCTCCTTTTGGTAAGTCAAATTCATGCCGGTACCACCAGGGAGCCTGGTTAAAATATCTGAGTTCCCTTCCGAAATAAGGCTGGCCGGCAAACAAAAGCTGCAGATGTTTTAACCCGCTTAGTTTTTCCCATTCCGAGATCTGGGGGCCCATCTCCGTAAAAGCTTCTCTGTCTGTATACAGGCCCAGCTCTTCCCCTGTATCATGTACATCCTGGAGAATATACCAGCCACCCTCCAGATTCTTTACTGTCTCCATATCCTGCATCCTCCTTTGTATCAGCTCTTCACTGCGCCTGCAGCCATACCCTCTATGATATTTTTATTCAATATAAAATAAACAATCAGTGTCGGAAGAATAGAAATGACAATGGCTGCAAATGTGCTGCCCCAGTCCACTCGTCCGAACTGCCCCACAAAATCGTTCAAACCGATGGGAAGTGTCTTCATCTCCGACGAAGATATGAATGTATTGGCATATGTAAATTCATTCCACACAAAAACAAAATTGTAAGTGAGCACCGTCATGGTGGTATTCTTCGCCATGGGAACTACGATCTTCCAGAAAACAGTACCCATCCCTGCGCCGTCGATCACTGCTGCCTCCAGCAGGGAATCCGGCAGGAACTTAAAAAATCCCGTGTAGAGATAAATACACATAGGAAGCCCAAATCCCACCTGCGGCAGTACCAATGCCCAGTATGTATTCCTCAGCCCCAGCGCATTGTAGATTTGGAACATGGGGATCAGACAGGCGAATATGGGAATCATCATTCCAAAAAGGAAAAATCCCATCAGCGCATCCGCATGTTTTATTTTCACCTTGCTGATCACAAAGGCCACAGGACAGCCCAGGACTACAATACCCAGCAGGGTCAGTACAGCAACGACGGTGCTGTTTAAAAAGTATCTTGGGATTGCGGAGATTGTCAGAGCGCTTATATAGTTCCCCAGATAGAAGCTTGATGGGAGGGCGTATTGAGCGGTGTATGTCATCTCCTCCGATGTTTTCAGGCTGGAACAGATCACCCAGAAAATAGGATATATCTGTATCATTACTATGATAAGCACTATAAAATAAAAAACACCTCTTACAGCCTTGCTTTTCCCTGCATGTGTCATTCTGATTCCTCCCCCTTCGCAGTCCCCAGCAGTCTCTGGATAACGAATACCGCCGCCAGACATTCCACCACAAGAAATACCGCCAGGGTACTGCCATATCCAAAGTCAGCAGAGTTAAACGCTGTTTTGTACATATAGGTCGCTACCATTTCCGTCGATTTTGATTTATTATCCAGTATATAGAAGACATCAAAGGTCTTCAAACATCCATTGATCAACATCACCACTACAATACTGAAAATATTCTTTATCAAAGGCAGTTTGATATATCTGTACTGCTGGATGAGACTGCACCCGTCCATAATGGATGCTTCCAGTACATCCTTGGAAATGGATACAAAGGCAGAATAAAATATGATCATATACAAACCGCAGTATTTGTACCCGTCAATCAGTGTTATAGTGACAAGGGCAGTCTTTGAATTTGCCAGAAGGGCAATGGGGTCCATTCCCATTTTCTCCATCAGATAACAGACCAGGCCCTGTGGCTGTACGGAAAGCATCTTGGAAAATATCTGACAGATTGCCATGGACGATATGATACAGGGTATAAAATAAATGACACGCAGCACATTGGACCCCTTGATGATATGGGATAACAAAATTGCCAGGAACAGACCCGCAAGAAGCTGGAACGAACTTCCCAATAGTACAAATTTCAGGTTATTCACTACAGCCGATTTAAACGTCCCATCAGAAAACATCCTTACATAATTGGCAAGACCTACAAATTCCATATCTTTAATGCCGTTCCAGGAAAAAAAACTATAACCCACAGACCACAGAATAGGAATGATCACCGTAAGAAAATATACGAAAAAAGCCGGAAGTACAAAAAGCGCAGGCTGTATTTTATTTCTGGGTTTCATCTATACTCCTCTCCTTCCTGAGTGATAAGGGTCCGGTCTCCCCTACAGGTTCCGGACCCTCCCTTTTTATTCCACATCAAAATAGTCCGGCGCATACTGCGCTACCGCTTCATCCATTCTCTGACAAAATTCTTCCGGAGTGGATTCGCCCATACCCAGATTAGCCAGTTCTTTTCTGTAAACTTCGTTTGTGGATGGGTCCAGACGGACATCCCAGCACTGAGCAAAGGTGCCGCAGTTTTCCAGATCCTTCAGAATCTGCTGTGTCAGTTCCGGAAGTTTATCCGGGTCACTAGGCATCATGGACGGCAGCATATCAAATTCATACATAGCCATATCCGCGAAATTGTCCCATACAAATTTAATGAAATCCTTCATAGCCGGAGTCATGGAATCTTTCAATACCGCAGTTCCGATGCCGCAGTTGGCATAATAGTCATTCTCTGTTGTCGCATCTTTATCACTGTCTATTGGAAGCTTGAATGTAGAAATATCATCTTTTAATTCTTTATTCTCATCCACAAGATCCGGAGTATCCCACGTCCCTGTGTATAACATGGCAGCACCTTTATTCAAAAACAGGTCCATCTGTGCTGTGGCATCCGAATTTGTCCAGCCTTCGCTGAAATACTGCGAGATCTGCTGTGTATATTCTGCTGTGGCGATACCCACCTCTGAATCAAACTTTTCTTTACCCATTCTGGCATTATCAATAAATTCATTCCCTGCCATACGGAATGCCTTAAATGCCGGATATCGCATGATCATATCATAGTTGCCGGCTGAGATTGGTGTGTACCCGGCTACTTTCAGCTTTTCACATGCTTCAAGCAGTTCTGTCAGGGTCTTGGGCGTCTCTGTGATTCCGGCATCCTCGAACATTTTGGTATGATACCAGAAATACTCCACATTTCCCTGCCAGGTCATCAGATAATTACTTCCGTCGCTCAGTTTCGGATAATCCAGTGCAATGTCAAAGAACTTATCCTTTAATCCCAGTTCGTCATATAGGTCATCTATGCTGTAGATAATTCCCTTTTTGCAGATACCTTCAAAAAAGGCCTCCGGGTCCGCATCAAACCAATCCGGCAGTTCGTTGCTGGATGCCAGAATTTTTATTTTCTGGAGATAGGTTGCCCTGTCCGCTATGGATTCTACATTAAATTCAAAACCGGGATGATCCTCCTTATACATCTCCGCAATCTTCTTCAGTGTCTTAAGAGCTGCATCTGTCTCACCTCTTGCACTGACGTAATTGATCACCAGATCTTCTGAGTCAGTATTATCACCGGATTCCTTTTCCTGCGTCTTCTGTGTATTTTCTTCCTTTTTATCACCGGTTCCCCCATTGCCTCCGCATCCGACTGCCGTTACACACATGACTGCAGCTAAACCTGCAGCTGCCAGCTTCTTCAGTTTCATCCTTTTTTCCTCCTTTAAATTTGCCTTATCATCATGACGTCCTGAGATTCGGTTTTTTCTGTTTTTTGTTTGTAGATTCATTATAGAAAATTTTTTCGACAAAATATATGGAAAATTTTAAGTACACTTGGAATATTTTCCTATAGTTCTCAGATTGCTTGTGACATAAATCCGATTATTGTATAATAACTTGTAGCCATACGGCAATTCTACGCATCTAATGTGCTGGCTGTAAGAAAAGATTCTGAAGCCAGGTAGAAATCCTATTGCCAAAGTGGCTGTGAAAATATTCATATGAAACCAATGGAGAAAAAAAGGAGCTTTCTATGAACAGGATAAAACACTCTGTATTCTACATTTTTTCAACTTTTCCTATTAAACACCGGCTGCTGATCACCTACCTACTATTATATAAAGTCATAGTCTTTCTTTACCTTTTCTACAGGTTTGACTATGCTATTTTAAGATACTGTGGATTGGTTATCACCTCCTACCACTTGATGGTTTAAAAAAGGCTCC